>NZ_JADBGC010000012.1:0-324214 GCF_014892245.1 Microbispora sitophila
AGTAGTAGGTGTCGTCCACCCGGAAGACATCGATGTCGGCCAGGTCCTCCCACAACACCGGGTTGGAATAGGTCGACGACGGCGGCCACGGCCCACCCGACGGACTCGCCGACGGACTCGGACTCGGAGACGGACTCGGGGACTGGCTCGGAGAGGGCGAGGGGTCGGAGACGCTCCCGACGCGGACCAGTTGCCACTGCTGGTTGTTGCCGCCCCAGTCGGAGTACTGCACGATCCTGCCGCCGTCCGCGGTGGAGGCGTTCTGGACCTCCACGGCCTTGCCGCTGTTGCGGTTGATCAGCCGTACGTAGCCGCCGGACGAGTCGGCGAGCTGGAACTGCTGGTTGGTGCCGTTGTGGTCGCTCCACTGCACGACGTCGGCGGCGTCGGCGGTGGAGAAGTTGTAGACGTCCAGGACCTTGCCCGAGTGGCGTGACTGGAGGCGGTAGTAGCCGCCGCCGGAGTCGACGAACCGCCACTGCTGGTTGTTGGCGTCGGTGCGGGACCACTGCACGAGCAACCCGCCGTCGGCCGTCGAGAAGTTGGAGACGTCCAGGGCCTTGCCGCTGTTGCGGTTGACCAGGACGTACCAGGCGTTGGTGTCGACGCTCGCCGCCGACGCCGGCGCAACCCAGGTGAGGGCGGTGGCGAGGACGGTCGCGAGCGCCGCCAGCAGACATGCGACGAGAGTGGCCGGCGAGCGTCGTCGGCCACCCACCACGCGAACGGGGGGTGAGTGCATCTTTTCTCCTGTGAAGGGGGGACACGGCGGGCCATTCCGTCCGGCGTCGCGGTGGATGCCCGCCTTCCGCACGGCGGATTCCGAGCGTGAGGAATCTCCGCGGGTGGAGTGACCTCCGGGCCTCCTGGCAGGTTCGAGCCTGCGAGGGGTCTCCAGAGGATGGAGCCGGCGAGGCGCCGCCTGGGCCCCGAGCAGGGCTTCGCCTCGAGGCACGACCCGGTGCGTCACCGACGACGCGTCTGGAGTCGGCTCGTCACATGAGGACGCGCTCGTCGCCGGACGAGCCAGACAGTTCGACAGGGACTGTGAGCGCTAACATCAACAGGAAACGTTCGCTCCTCTCCTCGTACCGACCGGAGGTGGTGGTGCGCGGGAGCAAATCCGAGGCGGCGAGCACCTGTCAATGCCGCGGCCTCCGCCTGGCGCCGCCGTCGCGTCCCGCGCCCCGTCTCACCTGCCACGACGCGCCGTGGGCGGCCATGCCTGCGGGTGTTTGGGATGAAACGTTCATCCAGACCACGGCCGCGGCGGACCGCCAACCAAGGGAGGTCGGAAAATTACCCGATTATTGACACATCAGTGCAGCCTACGAGCACCGTCTCGGCCCGATGAGGAGAAAATTTCCAGAAACGTTTTGGGGTGATTTCCAGATCGCCTCGTCAAGGCGGGTCCCTCCTGCCAGGCTCGGTGGCCAGCCACTCCACCGTCAAACGGCGTCACGCTCCAGATGCGGTCCTGCAGCAGCCTCTCCAACCAGCGCCGGACCCGGGTCCGGCCTCGACGAGGCAGGCGAGCCCGGGCCGATCCCCGCTCCTTTACACTGCTAGACATCCGATGTATGCGGCCTCGTTCGCGAGGAAACAGTGGAGGAGGCTCCGTGGCGGTCACGGACGCGGCGATCGACAAGATCAAGCAGATGATCACGTCGGGCGAGCTCGCTCCGGGTGACCGGCTGCCGAAGGAGGCCGATCTGGCCGAACGGCTCGGTTTGTCCCGCAACTCCCTGCGGGAGGCCGTCCGCGCCCTCGCCCTGATCAACGTACTCGACGTCCGGCAGGGCGACGGCACCTACGTCACCAGCCTCCAGCCCCACCTGCTCCTGGAGGCGATGTCGTTCGTCGTGGACTTTCACCGCGACGACACCGTGCTGCAGTTCCTGGAGGTGCGGCGGGTCCTGGAGCCCGCCGCCACCGCGATGGCCGCGATGAACATGCCGGACGAGGACGTCAAGGAGCTCCGCGCCATCCTCGACGCGCTGCCGGACGATCCCAGCGTGGAGGAGCTGGTCGCCAACGACCTGCGGTTCCACCAGCACATCGCGGCGGGGTCGGGCAATCCCGTGCTGTGCTCGCTGATCGACAGCCTCTCCGGCCCGACGACGCGCGCCCGGGTGTGGCGCGGCCTCACCCAGGAGGGGGCGCTCGACGACACCCGGGAGCAGCACGTCATGATCTGCGACGCGATCGCGGCCCGGAGGCCGGAGGTGGCCAGGGCGTGGGCCACGGTCCACGTGGCGGGCGTCGAGGAGTGGCTCCGCCGCACGCTCTGAAGCGGCACAGCCCCGGGTCACGCCTCGGCCCGCGGTCCGGGCACGTTGCGCCCGCCGACGGCCGGGCGGGCCGGCACCGAACGCCGCGGCCGCCCCGGCTTCACCTTCACCTTTTCGGAGCGTTGACGGCGCAGTAGTGCCTATGTAACATCTGGCCAAACCTCTGCAATAACCGTGCAAGAGACGTCAAAACCCTTGCCGTTCACCGCAACACCCTGAGTGCATCGCGTCCGTGCATTCGCCGCCGGTTGCCGTGGGGACCGAACGTCCTCCAGCACCGGCCTGCCGTCCCCCACGAGAGATGGAAGAGCGCGGATGAGGACATCGCACGGACCGTTACGGCTGCTCGCGACCCTGGTCGTCGCAGGCATGCTCACCCTCCTGGCATGGGTCGTCCCGGCCGGCGCCGCAGGAGGGCCCAACCTGTCGCCGGGCAAGGCGACTCAGGCCAGTAGCTCCACGGCCGGCTATCCCGTGCCGGCCATCAACGACGGCAACCAGGACACCTACTGGGAGAGCGCCAACAACAGCTTCCCGCAGTGGGCGCAGGTCGACCTCGGCACCGCCAGGAGCGTGGACCGGATCGTCCTCAAGGTGCCCTCGCCGAGCGTCTGGCAGACCCGCACCCAGACGCTCTCGGTGCAGGGCAGCGCGGACGGCTCCGCCTTCAGCACGGTCGTGGCCTCGGCCGGCTACACCTTCGACCCGGCGACCGGCAACAAGGTCACCATCGACTTCACCGCCGCGACACACCGGTTCTGGCGGGTGAACATCACCGCCAACACCGGCTGGCCCGCCGCGCAGATCTCCGAGTTCGAGATCTACGCGGCGAGCGGCACCGAGGCCGACACCCAACCGCCGAGCGCCCCCACCAACCTCGCCTACACCCAGCCGGCCTCCGGCCAGATCACGCTCACGTGGAACGCCTCCAGTGACGACGTGGCCGTGACCGGCTACGACGTCTACGCCAACAGCCGGCTCCGGGCCAGCGTCGCGGGCACCGTGCTCACCTACACCGACACCCAACCGGCGTCCGCGACCGTGACGTACGTCGTCCGGGCCAGGGACGCGGCGGGCAACCAGTCGGCCGACAGCAACGCGGTGACCCGCGACGGCACCGGCGACCCGGGCTCCAACCTGGCCATCGGCAAGGAGATGGTCGAGTCGGGCCACGTGTACACGTTCGTCGCGGCCAACGCCAACGACAACAACACGGCCACCTACTGGGAGGCCAACCCGGGGGCGTATCCCAACACCCTGACCGTCAAGCTCGGCGCCAACGCCACCGTCAGCGCGGTCGTGCTCAAGCTCAATCCCGACCCGGTCTGGGCGACCCGCACGCAGAACATCCAGATCCTGGGCCGCGAACAGAGCGCGACCACCTACCAGACCCTCAAGCCGGCGGCCGACTACACCTTCAACCCGGCCTCCGGCAACTCCGTGACGATCGATCTGTCCGCGACCGTCGCCGACGTCCAGCTGAGGTTCACGAGCAACACCGGCGCGCCGGGCGGCCAGGTCGCCGAGTTCCAGGTGATCGGCGTCCCGGCGCCGAATCCCGACCTCACCGTCACGAACGTGTCGTGGACCCCGGCCTCCCCGGCCGAGACGGACACGATCACGCTGTCGGCCACGGTCAAGAACGCGGGCACCGCCGCCTCGGCCGCCGACAGCGTGAACCTCTACGTCGGCGGGGCGCCGGCCGGCGCCCCGGCCATCCCTGCCCTGCCGCCGGGCGGCACCGCGACCGTCACCCATGCCGTCGGCACGCGCGCCGAAGGGACGTACACGGTCAGCGCCAGGGTGGACGCCGACAACACGGTCTTCGAGCAGAACGAGAACAACAACCTGCTGAACGCCTCGTCGCCGCTGGTCGTCGCGCAGGCTCCCGGTCCCGACCTGCAGGTGCTCGGCGTCGCCCCCAACCCGCAGAACCCCGCGGCCGGGACGCCGGTGACGTTCACGGTGTCGGTGAAGAACCGCGGGACCGCCGCCACGGGGGCGACCACGGTCACCCGCGTGGCGGTGGGCGGCACGACGCTCAACGGCTCCACTCCCCCGATCGCCGCCGGGGCGACGGTCTCCGTCGCCGTCAGCGGAAGCTGGACCGCGACCGACGGCGGCGCGACGATCACCGCCACGGCCGACGCGACCGGCGTCGTCGCCGAGACCAACGAGAACAACAACACGTTCTCGCAGGCCATCGTGGTCGGGCGCGGCGCGGCCGTGCCGTGGGTCGAGTACGAGGCCGAGGCCGCCCGCTACCAGGGCACCCTGCTGGAGACCGATCCGCTGCGGACGTTCGGGCACACCAACTTCGCCACCGAGTCGTCGGGCAGGAAGTCGGTGCGGCTGAACGGCACCGGCCAGTTCGTGGAGTTCACCTCGACGAACCAGGCCAACTCGATCGTGGTGCGCAACTCCATCCCCGACGCCCCGACCGGCGGCGGCATCGACGCCACGATCAGCCTGTACGTCGACGACGTCTTCGTCCAGAAACTGCCGCTCTCGTCCCGGCACAGCTGGCTGTACGGGAACACCGACGACCCCGAAGGGCTGACGAACACCCCGCAGCCCGACGCGCGGCGGCTGTTCGACGAGGCGCACGCCCTGCTGCCGCAGACCTACCCGGCGGGCACGAAGTTCCGGTTGCAGCGCGACGCGAGCGACACGGCGGCCTTCTACGTCATCGACTTCGTCGACCTGGAGCAGGTCGCGCCGCCGGCGAGCCAGCCGGCCGGCTGCACCTCGATCACGGCGTACGGCGCGGTGCCGGGCGACGGGGTCGACGACACGGCCGCCATCCAGCGAGCGGTGACCGACGACCAGAACGGCGTGATCGACTGCGTCTGGATCCCGCCGGGCCAGTGGCGGCAGGAGCAGAAGATCCTCACCGACGACCCGCTGAACCGCGGCCAGTACAACCAGGTGGGCATCAGGGACGTCACCATCCGCGGCGCGGGCATGTGGCACTCGCAGCTGTACACCCTGACCGAGCCGCACCTGGCGGGCGGCATCAACCACCCGCACGAGGGCAACTTCGGCTTCGACATCGACGACAACGTCCAGATCTCCGACATCGCCATCTTCGGCTCCGGCCGCATCCGCGGCGGGCCGGGCGGCGCGGAGGGCGGCGTCGGGCTGAACGGCCGGTTCGGCAGGAACACGAAGATCACCAACGTGTGGATCGAACACGCCAACGTCGGGGTCTGGGTCGGCCGCGACTACGACAACATCCCCGCCCTGTGGGGCCCGGCGGACGGGCTGCAGTTCAGCGGCATGCGCATCCGCGACACCTACGCCGACGGCATCAACTTCACCAACGGCACGCGGAACTCGCGGGTGTTCAACTCCTCATTCCGTACGACCGGAGACGACTCGCTGGCGGTCTGGGCCAACCGGTACGTCAAGGACCCCTCGGTCGACATCGCCCACGACAACAGCTTCGTCAACAACACCGTCCAGTTGCCCTGGCGTGCGAACGGCATCGCGATCTACGGCGGCTACGGCAACACGATCGAGAACAACCTCGTCTACGACACCATGAACTACCCGGGCATCATGCTGGCGACCGACCACGACCCGCTGCCCTTCTCCGGCCAGACGCTGATCGCCGGCAACGCCCTCTACCGGACCGGCGGCGCCTTCTGGGGCGAGAACCAGAAGTTCGGCGCCATCACGCTGTTCGCGGCGACCAGGGACATCCCCGGCGTCACGATCAGGGACACCGAGATCCACGATTCGACCTACGACGGCATCCAGTTCAAGTCGGGCGGCGGCGCGACACCGGGCGTGGCGATCAGCAACGTGAAGATCGACAAGTCGAACAACGGCGCCGGCATCCTGGCCCAGAACGGCGCCCGCGGCAGCGCGACGCTGACCGGCGTCACGATCACCGGCTCGGCCAAGGGCGACATCGTCCGCGAACAGGGCACGAGCTTCGTCATCAACGGCGGCTAGCGCGACACGAGGGCGGCCCGGAGTTCACTCCGGGCCGCATTCTCGTGCCGGGCACGTCGCCGGGCACATCTCCCCGGGGCCACGCGGGCGGCGTACGGTCAGTCCTGCGCCTTGCCGCTGGTGAGCCGGGCCATGATGAGGGCGAGCAGGATGATCGCGCCGTAGATGGCCTGGATCCACTGGGCGGACACGCCGGCCAGGGTCAGAATGTTGTTGATCAGCCCGAGCACGAGCACGCCGCACAGGCCGCCGAACAACGTGCCCTTGCCGCCGTCCATGCTCACCCCGCCGATGACCGCGGCGGCGAACACGGTGAAGATCATGCCGTTGCCCTGGTCGGCCGCCACCGAGCCGAGCCGTCCGGTCATCAGCAGGCCGGCCAGGGCGGCGAGCAGCCCACCGATCACGAACACCGTCCACACCACCTGGTCGGCCCGGATGCCGGCGGCGCGGGCCGCGTCCGCGTTGCCGCCGATGGCGTAGATCGACCGTCCGTGCCGGAAGTAGCCCAGCACGACGATGCCGATCGCGAACAGCACGCCGCAGATCCAGATCGAGGCGGGCAGGCCGAGCCAGCGGGCGTTGCCGAGATAGAGGAACGACTCGGGCAGCTCGAACAGGTTCTGCCCGCCGGTGAAGCCGATCTGCAGCCCGCGCAGCACGATGAGCATGCCGAGCGTCACGATGAACGCCGACAGCTTGAACCGCACGATCAGCATGCCGTTGAACGCGCCCACCAGCGCGCCGACCAGCAGGCAGAGCGGGATCGCGGTCCAGGCGGGCAGCTCGGCGCCCAGGCCGTTGGAGACCGCGGGGATCACCAGCCCGACCGCGAGGGCCGGGGCGAGGCCGACGGTCGACTCCAGGGACAGGTCGAACTTGCCGGCGATCAGGATGACCGCCTCGGCGAGCACCAGCAGCGACAGCTCGGTCTGCTGCTGGAGCACGTTGACGATGTTGTCCCCGCTGAGGAAGGCCGAATCGATCAACGCCCCCACCAGCACCAGCAGCGCGATGGCCGGGAGCAGCGCCAGGTCGCGGAATCTGGCCAGCCGAAGCGCCGGCGCGGCCGTCACAACACTCGTCGAGGGGGTCATCGGTCGCCGACACCTTCCATCACGGCCACCAGCTCGGCCTCGGCCCAGCCCCGTGGCATCTCCTTCACGACCCGGCCGTGGAACATCACCAGCACCCGGTCACAGATCCGCAGGTCCTCCGGCTCGTCGGAGACGAGGACGGCGCCGGCGCCCCGGGTGACGGCGTCCTCCACCGCTGCCAGCAGGGCCTGCTTCGACTTCACGTCCACCCCGACCGTCGGGTTGATCACGACCAGGGCCTTCGGATCGTCGGCGAGCGCCCGCGCCATGACCACCTTCTGCGCGTTGCCGCCGGACAGCTCCCCGACCGCCTGCTCGGGCCCGGACGTCTTGATCGCCAGGTCCTCGATCATCCGCTCCGCCCTCGCCCGCCGTCCGGCCGGGGAGACGACGCCGAACCGGCCGAGCTTGTGCGCGATCGGGAAGGTCGCGTTCTCGGCGATCGACAGCAGCGGCACGAAGCCCTCGTGGTGGCGGTCGCGCGGCACGAACCCCAGGCCGGCGCGCAGCGCGGCGGTCACGTCGCCGGGCCGGGGGACGGTGCCGTTCACGGTCACCGTCCCGGTGTCGGCCCTGCGCAGTCCCACCAGCGTCTCGGCCAGTCCGACCTTCCCGCTGCCGCCCGAGCCGGCCAGGCCCACGATCTCGCCGGCCCGCACCGCCAGGTTCACCTCCCGATATCGCCCCTCCAGGCCCAGCCCGGCCGCCTCCAGCACGACCGGCGCGGCCGGGTCCGGCGTACGGCCGCGCGTCCGGTAGGCCGCGGCGGCCTCGCCGGTCATCGCGGCGACCAGCTCGTCGTGCGGCAGGTCGGCGACGGGAGCGGACATCACGTGCCTGGCGTCGCGGTAGACCGTGACGGTCTGGCAGATCTCGTACACCTCGTCGAGGTGGTGGGAGATGAACAGCATCGTGACGCCCTGCTCGCGCAGCGCCCGCATGCGCTCGAACAGCCGCTGGATGGCCGGGCCGTCGAGCTGCGCGGTGGGCTCGTCGAGGATGATGAACCGGGCTCCGAACGACAGCGCCCTGGCGATCTCCACGAGCTGCCGCTGCTCGACCGACAGCTCTCCCGCCACCACCCGGGCGTCCACGTCGAGGCCGTACTGCGCGAGCAGGTCGGTCGCGCGGTCGCGCAGGGCCTTCCACCGGATCGGCCCCCGGCCCGACTGGCGGTTGAGGAAGAGGTTCTCCGCCACGGTCAGGGTGGGGATGATCGTGGACTTCTGGTACACGCAGGCGACCCTGCGGCGCCAGGCGTCCCGGTCCGCGATCGGCGGGGCGGGCTCCCCGCCGAAGCGCACCTCGCCCTCGTCCGGGCGTTGCAGGCCGGTGAGGATCGACACCAGCGTCGACTTGCCGGCCCCGTTCCTGCCGACCAGCGCGTGCGTCTCCCCCTCGGCGACGGAGATGCCGACGCCGTCGAGCGCGACCGTGGGGCCGAACCGTTTGGTGACGTCCCGGGCCTCTACCGCGATGCTCATGTCCTCACTCCGCTGTCCCCATTCCGCGGGGCGAGCCCGTCACTTGCCGACCTGGTTGCCCCAGAGCGCGGGGTCGTCGACGTTGTCCTTCGTCACCAGCGGGGCCTTGAGCTGGTCCTCCAGGCGTCCGCCGCCCACGTCCACGATGGTGCTGTCGTGGTCGGTCGGGCCGGGCGCGAAGGTCTTGCCCTCGATCGCGGCCTTGGCGTAGTAGACGCCGTACTTCGCGTACAGATCGGCGGGCTGGGAGAGGGTGGCGTCGATCTGACCGTCGCGGATGGCCTGCAGCTCCTGCGGGATGCCGTCGTTGGACACGATGAAGATGTGCTTGGGATCGTCCGGGCCCACCAGCAGGTTCTTGCTCTTGAGCACCTGCAGGGTCGGGGCGAGGAAGACGCCGCCGGCCTGCATGTAGATGCCCTTGATGTCGGGGTGCTGGGTCAGCCGGGTCTGCAGCGCGGCCGCCGCCTTCGGTCCCTCCCACTCGGTGGGTTCGGCGAACACCTGGATGCCGGGGTAGTTCGTCTTCATGCACTCGGCGAACGCCTCCGACCGGTCGCGGCCGTTGACCGACGACAGCGAGCCCTGGAACTCGATGACCTTGCCCTTGCCGCCGAGCTTGTCCCCGAGGAACTTGCACGCCTCGCTGCCGTAGAGCCGGTTGTCGGTGCGGACCACCATGAACGTCTCGCCCTTGTCCGGCCGCGTGTCCACCGTCACCACCGGGATCTTCCTGCCGGCGAGCTGCTGCAGCGTGCTCGCGACGGCGCCGGTGTCCTGCGGCGCCATGACCACGGCCTTCGCCCCCTGGCTCACCAGCGCCTGGACGTTGGCCACCAGCTTGGCCACGTCGTTCTGCGAGTTGGTCGAGGGCATCAGGTCGACGCCGAGCTGCTTGGCCTGCTGCGGCACGTACTTCGCGTAGGAGTTCCAGAAGTCGGAGTCGGCGCGGGGCAGATCGACCGCGATCTTCCCCCCGGCCGCCGCCGCACCTCCTCCCGCAGAACCGCCGCCCGCCGCCGGCTTGTCGGCGGAACCGCAGGCCGCGAGCGAGAGCGCGAGAGCGAGCGCGGCCGCGCCCGGGCCGGCCGTACGGATGATCATGGTGTACCTCGATTCGCCACTGTGGGGGGTTGGGAAAAGATCACGAGTGCGTCGCGCCGCTCCAGGCGGGGCCGTCCGGGAAGGAGTACGCGGCGATCGACTCGGCGCGCATTTCGGCGTTGAAGCCGGGGGCGGCCGGCGCCCGGTAGGCGCCGTTCTCGACCACGACGGGGTGCGTGAAGTGCTCGTGCAGGTGGTCGACGTACTCGATCACGCGGTCCTCCGTCGTGCCGCTGACCGCCACGTAGTCGAACATCGACAGGTGCTGCACCAGCTCGCACAGGCCGACCCCGCCGGCGTGCGGGCAGACGGGCACGCCGAACTTGGCGGCGAGCAGCAGGATCGCGACGTTCTCGTTGACGCCGCCGACGCGGGCGGAGTCGAGCTGGAGGATCGACATCGAGCGGGCCTGCAGCATCTGCTTGAAGACCACCCGGTTCTGCACGTGCTCGCCGGTGGCCACCTTGATCGGCGCGAGCGCGCGGGCGATCACCGAATGGCCGAGCACGTCGTCGGGGCTGGTCGGCTCCTCCACCCAGTAGGGGTCGAACTCGGCCAGCGCGCTCACCCATTCGATGGCCGTCCGCACGTCCCACCGCTGGTTGGCGTCGATCGCGATGCGGAAGCCGTCGCCGCAGACCTCGCGGGCGATGCGCATCCGCCGGATGTCGTCGTCGAGGTCGGCGCCGACCTTGAGCTTGATCTGGGTGAAGCCCTCGGCGAGCGCCTCCTTGCACAGCCTGCGCAGCTTCTCGTCGCCGTACCCCAGCCAGCCGGGCGAGGTCGTGTAGGCCGGGTAGCCGCGCTCCCGCAGGCGCGCGACGCGCTCGGCCCGTCCCGGCTCGGCCCGGCGCAGGATGGCGAGCGCCTCGTCCGGGGTGAGTGCGTCGCTGAGGTAGCGGAAGTCGACCAGGGAGACGATCTCCTCGGGCGCCATCTCGCCCAGCAGCAGCCACAGCGGCTTGCCCGCCCGCTTGGCCGCCATGTCCCACAGCGCGTTGGTCACCGCGGAGACCGCCATGTGCATGACGCCCTTCTCCGGCCCGAGCCAGCGCAGCTGCGAGTCGTGCGTCATCTCGTGGTGCAGCCCGGCGAGGTCGGCGGGGTCGCGGCCCACGACGTACGGCTCCAGCGCCCTGATCGCGGCGGCCTGCACGTCGTTGCCCCGCCCGATGGTGAAGGCGAAGCCGTGCCCTTCGAGACCGTCGTCGGCCCTGAGCACCACGTAGGCGGCCGAGTAGTCCGGGTCCGGATTCATCGCGTCGGAGCCGTCCAGTTCCCTGGATGTCGGAAAGCGGATGTCGTGGGTCTCCAGCGCCACGATCACGCTGTGCTTACCGGTTCGCTCGCTCATGCTGGGCCCGGCGTCCGCGGCCGGCCCTGGCCGGCGATCTCCGGTTCTGTGGCGGCCTGCCCGGCAGGTCTCACTCGCAGCAGCTTCACACCGCATCCCTCGGGTAATACATCCGATGTCTCGCCCCCGGATGCTGTCCCTGCGACGCTGATCGTGTCAATACCCTCACGGCGGATACATCCGACCTGTTATGCAGTCGGGCCCGCGAATCACCGGCAAGCACGCACACGATTACCCCTAAAGGCCGCCCAGATTCACAGAAGACATCCGATCGGTGTCTTGTTACACAAGAATTTCGGTGCTATCTCCTTGTCTCAAGGTCACCCTGTGATCGGAGGAATGCGTGTCCCACCCCCCGTTACGACTCCCAGCCGTCCTCGCGGCCGTCCTCGCACTGGCCGCGGGTCTCGCCCCGCCCGCGCAGGCGACCGCCGAACCCGCCCAGCAGGCGGGCGCGCCCGACAACCTGACCCTCTGGTACGACAGGCCCGCCACCGACTGGGAGACCCAGGCGCTGCCGATCGGCAACGGCCCGCTTGGGGCCAAGATCTTCGGCGGCGTGGCGACCGAGCAGCTCCAGTTCAACGAGAAGACCCTGTGGACCGGCGGTCCCGGCTCGCCCGGCTACGACTTCGGCAACTGGAAGACCCCGCGGCCGGACGCCATCACCGACGTCCAGCGGCAGATCGACCGCGACGGCAGGATGGCGCCGGACGCCGTGGCAGCCAAACTGGGTCAGCCCAAGACGGGCTTCGGCGCCTACCAGACCTTCGGCGACCTGTATCTCGACTTCGCCGGCGCGCCCCGGAACCCCACGGCGTACCGGCGCGAGCTGAGCCTGCGCGACGCCGTGGCCCGGGTGACCTACGCCGCCGACGGCGTCACGTACGCCCGCGAGTACTTCGCCAGCCACCCCGGCAACGTGATCGTCGGCCGGCTCTCCGCGGATCAGGGGGGCAAGGTCTCCTTCACGCTGCGCCACACCTCTCCGCGCAACGACAAGACGGTCACCGCCACGGGCGGGCGGCTCACCATCCGCGGCGCCCTGTCGAACAACAAAATGAAGTTCGAGGCACAGGTGCAGGTGGTCAACCAGGGCGGCGTCCGCACCGACGACGGGGACAAGGTCACCGTCACCGGCGCCGACAGCGCGGTCTTCGTGCTGTCGGCCGGCACCGACTACGCCGGCGACTACCCCGCCTACCGTGGCCCCGACCCGCACGCGAAGGTGACCGCCGCCGTGGACGCCGCGGCCGGCAGGAGCTTCGACCAGCTCAAGCAGGCGCATCTGGCGGACTACCGCGACCTGTTCGACCGGGTGAAGCTGGACATCGGCCAGAGCACCCCGGCCGTTCCGACCGACCGGTTGCGCCGCGCCTACACGGGCGGCGGATCGGCCGACGACCGGGCGCTGGAGGCGCTGATGTTCGCCTACGGCCGCTACCTGCTGATCTCCTCCTCGCGGGAGGACGACCTGCTGCCCGCCAACCTGCAGGGCGTGTGGAACAACTCCACCAGCCCGCCCTGGTCGGCCGACTACCACGTCAACATCAACCTGCAGATGAACTACTGGCCGGCCGAGCAGACGAACCTGGACGAGACGACGCGTCCGTACGACCGGTACATCTCGGCGATGGTCGCCCCGGGCACCACGACCGCACGGGAGATGTATGGCGCCCGGGGCTGGGTGGTCAACAACGAGACCAACCCGTTCGGCTTCACCGGCGTGCACGACTGGGCCACCTCGTTCTGGTTCCCCGAAGCGGCGGCCTGGACCACACAGCACCTGTACGACAGGTATCGGTTCACCGGCGACGTGGCCTACCTGCGCGACACCGCCTATCCGGTGATCAAGGGCGCCGCCGAGTTCTGGCTCGACTTCCTGCACACCGATCCGCGTGACGGCACGCTCGTCGTGTCGCCCAGCTACTCCCCCGAGCACGGCGACTTCTCCGCCGGGGCCTCGATGTCCCAGCAGATCGTGCGCGAGGTCCTCACCAACGCGCTCGCCGCGGCGAAGAAGCTCGGGGTGGACTCGGACTTCCAGGCCGAGGTGAAGGCGAAGCTGGCCAAGCTCGACCCGGGCATCCGCGTCGGCTCCTGGGGCCAGCTCCAGGAGTGGAAGAGCGACTGGGATTCCACAACCGACGACCACCGGCACGTCTCCCACCTCTACGCGCTGCACCCCGGCAACCAGATCACGGCGGGGACGCCCGAGGCCGAGGCCGCGAAGGTGTCGCTCGCGGCCCGCGGCGATGGCGGCACCGGCTGGAGCAAGGCCTGGAAGATCAACTTCTGGGCCCGGCTGCTCGACGGCGACCACGCGCTGAAGATGCTCAGCGAGCAGATCAAGACCTCCACCCTCGACAACCTCTGGGACACCCACCCGCCGTTCCAGATCGACGGCAACTTCGGCGCCACCTCCGGCGTGGCGGAGATGCTGGTGCAGAGCCAGCACGACTACGTGCACGTGCTGCCGGCGCTCCCGTCGGCATGGAAGAACGGCTCGTTCTCCGGCCTGCGCGCCCGCGGCGACGTCACCGTGGACGCGACCTGGAAGGACGGCGCCGCCGACACGATCACCGTGCATCCGGGCACGACCGGGCCGATCACCGTGAAGTCCGGCTTCATCGCCGGCCGCTACCGCGTCTATGACGGAGACGGCCACGAGGTCGGCCCGCACCGCGACGGCGACACGCTGACGTGGAACGCCACGGCCGGCAAGGCCTACACCATCCAGAACGAGGCCGCGATCACCCTCACCGCGCCCGCGGCGACGGGGCCGGGCGACTCCTTCCCCGTCGAGGTCGCCGTGACGGCCACCCGGAAGCGCGCGGTGCCGGCGTCCGATGTGTCGCTGACCCTGCCCAAGGGCTGGACGGCGGCCCCCGCCACGGTGCACCTGCCGGCGTCCGCGCCGGGCCGGACGCGGACCGCGACGTTCACGGTCACCAGCGGGCCGGCCGACGGCACCAGAAGCGCACGGCTCACCGCCACGGCGACCGGGGACGGCTGGACAGGCGGCGCCTCGGCCACCGTGGCGCTGAACCCCTGTGCCACTCCCCCCGCCGACCGGCCGCTGGTGGCCTGGGACCCCTCCTCCGGAGACACCGTGACCGACGCGTCGGGCAACGGGCGCGACGCGCGGATCGTGGGCGGCGCGGCCTACGACGCCACCGCGCCGAGCGGCAGCGGGCTGCTCCTGTCCGGCTCGACCTACCTGACCACCGGGAACACCACCCTCGGCTATCTGCCCGAGGCCACCTTCGCCGCCGAGGTCAAGGTGGCGGGCAGCGGCTATCGGCGGCTGTTCGACTCCCAGCCCTCCGGCAACCCCGGCACCGACGGGATCATCGTCGACCTGACGCCGTCGAACACGCTGCGGTTCATCGGAGCCGGCCTGAACGTGGGGATCAACACGACCATCCCCACCGGCCGCTGGATCGACCTGGTCGTCACCCTGGCCAAGGGCGGGGCCATCGACGTCTACGTCGACGGCGTACGGGTGGCCGGAGGCCAGGCGACCGGCGACGGCATCACCGGCTGCACGTCCCGCCCGCTGCGCTTCGCGGCGGACCAGGGCGGCGGTCAGCGGCTGTCCGGCACGGTCGACCGGATGGCGATCTTCGCCGGCAGGCTGTCACCTGAGCAGGTGAAGACCTGGCAGGATCTGGCCTTCTGACACCTGGCCTTCTGACATCTCATGAACGGGCTCCGGGGCACGCCTCCCCGGAGCCCGTTCCGCGCGCCGACCTTCCGTCAGCGGCCGTACACCTCCAGTTCGTACACGCGGGCGGCCCGGTCGCCGTCGCCGGTCGGGGTCAGGACGTCGAGCCGGACGTACCGCGCCGTCACCGGCGTGATCGCGTGGGTGGTCACGTCGGCGGTGTTGCCACGGACCGACGCCACGGTCGTCCAGGTGGTGCCGTCGGTGCTCGTCCGCAGGTCGAAGTCTCGGGTGTTCCAGCTCGCCTTCTCCCCGCCCGCGCCGGCGTGCCGGACGACGAGGCGGCCCACGGTCACGGCGGAGCCCAGGTCGAGGCGCAGCCACTTGGCGGCGCCGAGCGAGCACCACTTGTCGCCGATGCCGCCGGTCCAGCTTCCGTTGACCGCCTTCGCGGGGCCCTCGGACGGCGCGCAGGCGCTGTCCGCCGTGGCGGGCCGGTTGAGCGCGAGGTTGGCCGGCGACCCGGCCCGCCTGTTCTCGAACTCCGTCGTCCAGTACTTCGTCCGGTCGAGGTAGGCCGTCTCGGCCGCCGCGCCGGTCCTGCCGTACGCGCCCTCGTAGGTCTGGTAGCCGTGCCCGGCGGGCGGCGTGCCGGACGCCGGCTCGATCACGCTGCCCTCGTGCCACTCGTTGAACGAGGTGACGGACACCCACGTCGGCAGCCCGCCCGTCGCGGGGTCGAGCGCGTTCGCCCATTCCGTGTCGTACGTCGCGCCGTTCGCCCGGCCGAGCGTGGGCGTGGTGTTGCCGGGTACGGCCCGGTCGTCGACGTACCCGGGGCCGATCGACGGCGCCCAGACGAGCCCGTGCTGCCTGGCGTAGTCGGAGGCGTTCTTCCAGCCGGGGGCCGTGGCGCCCGCGATGGCGTCGTAGGTGTACATGCCGGAGAAGTGTGCGATCTTCGTGGTGTCGGTGGTCTGCGCCAGGACGATGTTGTCCCGGTTCACCTGGTCGAGCGCGGACCAGTCGGCGACGCGCAGGCTCTCGAAGACGTAGAACGCCGGCCGGTTCCCCTGGTCGGCGGCCCGGTAGAAGGCCGGGTGGCCCCCGTACGTCGCGTCGATGTAGCGGATGTCGGCGACGGTCGAGTCGGCGGTGCGGCCTTCGTACGGCTCGAGGTGCCAGGCCACCTTGAGTCCCTGCGCCTGGGCGGCGTCCAGGACCCGCCTGACCAGGGTGTCCTCGTAGCTGCCCCTCCCCCACCAGCTGTAGACCAGCACGCCCACTCCTGCCTGCCGGATCCACTTCATGTGCTGGGCGACCGCCCCTGCGACGTCGCCCGAGTCGTACGCGCCGAGAGCGGGGTACAGGTCGGAGCCGATGTCGGCGGGCGGGGTGTGGCCGCCCTGCTGCCAGTGCCGCCAGCTCCCGTTCACCGAGGGCGAGCCGTACCAGGGGTAGTAGAAGATGTGGGTGTTCGCCGACAGGTCGGGGGCCGCCGCCCGGGCGGGCGAGAGGGGCAGGCCCAGCAGGCCGCCGGCCAGCAGGAGCGCCAGGACGATACGTCTCATCACGCCGTCACCTCGTGACCGTGAAGGAGTCGAGGTCGAACAGGTAGTTGCCGCCGCTTCCCGTGAAGACGAGGTACAGCGGGCCGGAGGCCGAGCCGGTCAGCGTCCCCGAGACCGTCCGGAAGGTGTCCCAGCTCCCGGTCACCGGCACGTTCACCGACCCCAGCAGCGTCCCCGTCGCCGAACCCGAGCGGACCTGGATCGTCCCACCGGAGCCCGCCGAGGACACCCGCGCGCCGAACGACTTCAGGCCCGAGGTGCTCACGCCCGAGTACGCGGCCCAGTCGCCGTTGTTGATGTACCCCACCGTCTTGCCGCCGCTCGCCCCGGCGTGGTCGGCGGGCTGGACGCCGGACTGCGAGGTGTACGCCTCCCCTTCGACGGTCGTCGTGGCCGACGTGGTGAGCGAGAACGTGTCCACGTCGAACAGGGAACCGGAGCCGCCGGTGAAGACCAGGTACAGCGGTCCGGAGGCCGATCCGGTCAGCGTGGTCGAGATGGTCGTGAAGGTGTCCCAGCTGCCGGTCACCGGGACGGTGACCGAGCCGAGCAGGGTGCCGGTCTGGGAACCTGACCGGACCTGGATGGCGCCGCCCGCTCCCGCGGAGGAGACCCGGGCGGTGAACCCGGTCGCGCCCGCCGTGCCGACCGAGGCGTACCCCACCCAGTCGCCGTTGTCGATGAACCCGACGGTCGTGCCGCCGCTGGCGGTGCCGTGAGAGGCGGGCTGGACGCCCGACTGGGAAGTGTAGGACTCCGCTTCAATCGTCCCGCCGCCCGGACCGCCGCTGGGGGGAGCGCAGTCGGCCTGCACCGCTCCGGCCGCGTACCTGATGCCGCCGAGCAGCAGGCGGCGGAAGTTCGGCTCCGTGTAGGACTCGGCGGTATGGCCGAGACCGGTGTAGAACGCGCGGCCGGACGCCTGCGGGTGACACCAGGTGATCGGGTGGTCGCCCATGTTCCCGCCGCTGTAACTGGACTCGTCCAGGCTCTGCAGCACGTGCACGTTGGGCCGCGGGTTGGTGCGGTAGTTGTACCACTCGTCGGTCCGCGTCCACGTCGCCGGCAGGCCGGAGGTCGCGGGATGTGCGGCGTCCTCGGTCTTGACGTTCGCCTGCTGGATGGAGGGATGGCTGTCGAACCACGCGCCCACCAGCTGGCCGTAGTAGGGCCAGTCGTACTCGGTGTCGGCGGCGGCGTGCACGCCCACGTAGCCGCCCCCGCCGTCGACGTACGACTGGAAGGCGGCCTGCTGGGCCGCGTCCAGCACGTCGCCGGTGGTGCTGAGGAACACCACGGCCCTGTATTGCGCGAGATTGCTCGAGGTGAACGCGCCGGCGTCCTCGGTCGCGTTCACCTCGAAGTCTCCTGTGGCGCCCAGGTCGCGGATGGCCTGGACGCCCGCGGGAATGGAGTCGTGCCGGAACCCGGCCGTCTTGGAGAAGACGAGCACCTTGAAGGCGGCGGCCTCGGCGGCCTCGGCGGGCACGGCGGGGATGGCGGTGGCGGCGGCGGTGGCGAGCACCGCCGCGGCGAGCATCAGACGTCGCAGCATGGGGGTCCTTCCGCCGGGTCACTTGGTGATCGTGAAGGTGTCGATGTCGTACAGGTAGTCGGTGCCGCTGCCGGTGAAGACGAGGAACAGCGGACCCGAGGCCGAGCCGGTCAGCGTGGTCGAGACGGTCGTGAAGGTGTCCCAGCTCCCGGTGACCGGCACGTTCACCGACCCCAGCAGCGTCCCCGTCGCGGAGCCGGAGCGGACCTGGATGGCGCCTCCCGAGCCGGCGGAGGACACCCGGGCGCTGAAGCCCTTCGCGCCGGCCGTGCCGATCGACGAGTAGCCCGCCCAATCGCCGTTGTTGATGTACCCCACCGTCTTGCCGCCGCTCGCCCCGGCGTGGTCGGCCGGCTGGACACCCGACTGCGAGGTGTACGCCTCGCCCTCGACCGTCTGGCTGGTGGAGGTGGAGGCGTCGAAGGTGAAGGCGTCCAGGTCGAGCAGGTTGCCCTGGCCGGTCACACCGCGGAAGACGAGGAACAGCGTGGTCGAGCCGGTGGGCGCGCCGCTGAGGGGTGCGGAGACGTCGGTGAAGGTGTCCCAGCCTCCGGTGTTCGGCACGGTCACGCCGCCGAGCAGCGTGCCGGTCGCCGAACCGGCCCGCACCTCGATCCGGCCGCCGGGGCCGCCGGACGACACCCGGGCGGTGATCTTCGTCGCGTTGCCCAGCGCGTACGGCTGGAAGGAGATCCAGTCGCCGTCGTCGGTGAAGCCGACGGTCTTGCCGCCCTCGGCGCCGCCGTGGTCGGCGGTCTGGACGCCCTGCTGGGCGCCGAAGTGCTCGGCCTGCCGGTGGCGCGGCTGCAGGATGCGCTTGCTGTGTGCGGTGAGCCCGGCGGAATCCGTGTAGCTCGCGTCGAAGACGCCGTAGATGTTGGCCGCCGCGTCGTGCTCGCCGTCCGTCGGCACCTGGACGCTCCCCGAGCAGCCGGTCCTGGAGGTGATCTGGTGCTCGTGGCTGTCGTGTCCGAGCAGGTAGGTCACGGTGACCTTGGAACAGTCGATCGTGCCGTCCTCGGGGTCGCTCACCTGCACCTGGAACGGCACGGTGTCGCCGAACGCGAACAGCTGCCCGTCCGCGGGGGTGGTGAGCGACACGGTCGGCGCGGTGTTGCCGGCGGTGATCAGCACGTCGGCCGTCCCGGTCAGGCCCTGTGGGTCCCTGACGGTCAGCGTCGCCGTGTAGGTGCCCTTGGTCGTGTACGTGTGCGCCGGATTGGCCTCGGTCGAGGTGCCGCCGTCCCCGAAGGCCCACGAGTAGGTCAGCGCGCCGCCCTCCGGGTCGGAGCTGCCGGCCGAGGAGAAGGTGACGGCCAGCGGCGTCGGGCCCGAGGTCTTGTTCGCCGACGCCTTGGCGACCGGGTTGCGGTTGCTCCCGCCGATGTACTCGATCCGGTAGAGCGCCTGGTTGTTGCTCCCGGTGCCGTAGTCGAGCACGTACAAGGCGCCGTCGGGGCCGAAGGCCATGTCCATGACCTGCGTGCCGGTCCAGGGGAAGGCGGAGATCTCCCCGGGCGAGCCGTCGCTCTTCACCTCGATCGCCTTGATCCACCGCCTGCCGTACTCACCCGCGAAGAAGCGGCCGTTCAGGGAGGAGGGGAACTTGACGCCGGAGTTGAGACCGGCGTCGTAGCGGTAGACCGGGCCACCCATCGGCGACTCCGACCCGCTGCCGAACTCCGGCGGCGATCCGGCGTCGCCGCCGTACCTGATCCAGCTCGGCTTGGCCGGGGGCAGCTTGGCGAGGCCGGTGTTGCGGAAGGAGTCGTTGGTGGGCCCGCCGGCGCAGTCGTACTTGGCTCCGGAGGGGCCGCTGGGGAACGTGTACTCGTTGTAGGTCTCGGCGGTGGTGTTCGTCCCCGTGCAGTACGGCCAGCCGTAGTTGCCCGGCCCGGTGATCCGGTCGAACTCCACCTGCCCGCCCGGCCCGCGGTTGGGGTCGCTCACTCCCGCGTCCGGCCCGTAGTCGCCCAGGTAGACGATGCCGGTGGCCTTGTCGACGGACATCCGGAAGGGGTTGCGGAAGCCCATCGCGTAGATCTCGGGCCGCGTCTTCGCCGTGCCGGGCGGGAAGAGGTTGCCGCTGGGGATCGTGTAGGTGCCGTCGGGCTGCGGCTTGATGCGCAGGACCTTGCCGCGCAGGTCGTTGGTGTTGCCCGACGAGCGCTGCGCGTCGAACTGCGGGTTGCGGTCGGTGCGCTCGTCCAGCGGGGAGTAGGCGTTCGACTCGAACGGGTTGGTGTCGTCGCCGGTGGTCAGATAGAGGTTGCCCGCCGCGTCGAAGTCGATGTCGCCGCCGACGTGGCAGCATTGCCCGCGGTCGTTGGGGACGGCGAGGACGACCTTCTCGCTGGCCATGTCGAGCGTGTCGTCCGCCTTCAGGGTGAACCGGGACAGGTGCAGCTCGCCCTTCCACTGGTCGAACTGTGCCTGGGTGCCGTTCGTCGGCGCGTCGCCGTCCAGAGTGGTGAGCCGGGGCGAGTAGTACAGCCAGATGTAGCGGTTGGCGGCGAAGCCCGGGTCGGCCGCCACACCCTGCAGGCCCTCCTCGTCGTGCGTGTAGACGTTGAGCTTGCCCGCCACCTTGGTGGTGCCGTTCGCGTCGGTCACACGCACCGTGCCGTCGCGAGCCGTGTGCACGACCGACCGGTTCGGGAGAACCGCCAGCGACATGGCCTCGCCGAGCTCCGCTCCCCCGGCCGCGAGGGCGACCTGCTGGTAGTCGGAGGCCGGGATGGTCAGCGCGTTCGCCGCGGGAGCGGTCAACGTGACGGCTCCCGGGATGATGAGCGCCAGCGTGGCCAGTTTCGTCAGCCACGGACGTCGGGACATGGGGACTCTTCCTTCCTGACCTGAAGACTCATGTCAGGCAAGGCGCGCGCCGCCGCGCTGTTGCCCTTGTGCCGGGTGGAGGGGTGCCGCCCCTGATTTCTTCCTTCACTGCTCTGTCCGCTTCTTGCGGAGAACTGTAGAGGAATTTACCGGTTTCTAACACAGGTGGTATCCGTCTGTCACCCCCTCGCGTTCGAGCATCCGGTCCTCAGCCCTTGAGCGCGCCGACGAGGCCGTTGACGAAGTAGCGCTGCAGGAACAGGAACAGCGCGACGACAGGCAGGACGATGATCAGGGACGCCGCCATCACCTCGTTGTAGCGGGGCACCTCGCTCGATATCAGCGACTCCAGCCCGATGGGCAGGGTGTAGCGGGAAGGGTCGGACAGCGACACGCGCGACAGCAGGTACTCGTTCCACGTCGGCACGGCCGTGAGCACGGCGACCGTGACGTGCGCCGGCCTGGCGAGGGGCAGGTAGACGGACAGGTAGATACGCAGGTCGCCCGCCCCGTCGCAGCGCGCGGCGTCGCGCAGCTCCCCCGGCACGGCACGGAAGGAGCCGGTCAGCAGCAACACCGTGAGCGGCGCCGTGCCGTTGACGAACGGCAGGACCAGCCCGAGGTGTGTGCCGAGGATGCCGAGGTGCTTCTCCAGCACGACCACCGGCAGCAGCATCGTGATGCCGGGGACGAACAGCAGCGAGACGAACATCCAGAACAGCGCCCGCCGTCCCGGGAAGTCGAGCACGGCGAAGGCGTAGGACGCCAGGCTGTAGACCACGAGCACGCCCGCGACCGTCAGCCCGGTGACCTTCAGGCTGTTGAGGAAGTAGTCGAAGAAATGCAGCCGGCTCCAGGTGGACGTCACGGTGGCGAAGGTCGGGGCCTCGGGGATCAGCCCGCCGCCGCGCAGGATCTCCAGCCGGCCCTTGAAGGCACCCGACACCATCCACAGGAACGGGTAGAGGCTGACCAGGGCGTAGCCGGCCAGCCCGGCGTACGCCAGGATCCGGGCCGTGCGGGAGCCGCTCATCGCACCGCCCTGAGCAGCCGCGCGTTCGCGAGCGTCAGCAGCAGCGCCACCGCGAACAGCAGCCAGCCGAGCGCACTGGCCAGTCCCAGGGTCTGGGCCAGGCCCTTGAAGAACGACAGCCGGTAGGCCATCAGCCCGAGGACGTCGGTGTGCCCGCCCGGCCCGCCGCGCGTCATGACCAGGAAGATCTGGAAGCCGTGCAGCGCGTCGCGGATGCCGAGCAGCACGATCGCGGCCGTGATCGGCCGCAGCAGCGGCCAGGTCACGTGGCGCAACACGTGGCGCGGCGCGGCCCCGTCGAGTTGCGCCGCCTCGGGCAGGTTCGGGTCGATCGCCTGCAGTCCGCTCAGGTAGAGCAGGGTCGCGACCGGCACGCTCGACCAGACGAGGACGACGATCAGGGTCGGCAGCGCGGTCGCGGGGTTGCCGAGGAAGCCCTGCGGCTGCGCGAGCGATCCAAGGCCGGTGGCCCGCAGCAGGAGGTTCACCGCCCCGTCGGGCTCCAGGACATAGCGCCAGGCGAAGTAGACGGCGATGCCCGTGGTCACGTACGGCAGGAAGTAGACCGAGCGGAGCACGGCGCGCAGGCGCCCCACGGAGTTCAGCGCGACCGCCAGCGGCAGCGCGATCACGACAGTCAGCAGGGGCACGGCAACCATGACCTGCAGCGTGTGCCCTGCGGCCCGGCGCAGCTCGGCCGCGAGGACGGGGTCGGCGTAGAGCAGGTCGAGGTAGTTGCGCACACCGACCCAGATCCAGCGAGGGGTGAAGCCGTTCCACTTGGCGAAGCTGAGCGCGAGTCCGCTCGCGATGGTGTAGACCCCCATCAGCAGGAACAGCGCGACGGCGGGCAGGACGAAGACCACGCCGGTCACCCGGGACGACCACCGGCGGGCGCCGCCGGACGCGCCCGCCGCGGTCTTCCGGGTGCGCTCCCTCAGTGTGAGGACGCTCATCCGGTGGCCTTCCCCATCGAGGCCATGGCCTTGTCCAGCTCGGCTCCCGCCTGCCCGGGCGTCAGCTCCCCGAGCGGGCTCAGCCGCACCATGACGTCCCCCGGCTTGACCTGGTCGTAGTCGGACGGCTGGAAGCTCACGTCCGCCGCGTCGTACGCGCCGGCCGGCGGCCCGCTGAAGAACTGCTGCATGGCCGCGAGGTCGGGGCCGACCAGCGACTCGGCCTGCGCCCCGAGGTCGGTGGCGGGCAGGTCGAGGGACTTCCTGGCGACGGCGCCGGCGCCGGCCGGCGAGGTGAGCCAGTCGATCCATCGGACGGCGGCCGCGCGGTCCTTCGCGGTCGCCGTCAGGCCGAGCCCGGTCAGCGCGAGCGGCGACATGGAGATCTCCTTGTTCGCCCCCTCGGCCGGCGGCGGGACGGGGAAGGTGAGCAGCGTGGCGGGGGACACGCCGTTCTGCGCGAGGAACGCCAGCGTGAAGGTTCCGCCGACGTCGAAGGCGGCCTTGCCCTGGGCGAAGGCGATGTCGGCCTCGTCGATGCCCAGGGTGGTCGCGCCGGGCATCCAGTACGGCGTCAACCTGCTGTAGAGCTCCAGCGTCTCGACCCCTTCCGGCGAGGCGAAGCCCTGGGCCGCGCCCTTGGCCCACATCGCGTGGAACCGGTCCCTGCCGAGGTAGGAGTGCGCGAGCGGCTGGTAGATCCAGTTGAAGCCGGTCTGGCTGACCTTCAGGCCGAGGGCCAGGCCGCCCTGCCGCGGATCGCGGGCCGTGGTGGCCTTCAGCGCGTCGAGGAAGTCCTCCCAGGTCTTCGGCGGTGTGTCGGGGTCGAGCCCGGCCGCCTTGAGCTTGTCCTTGTGGGCGTAGACGATGCCGAAGGCGCCGGCCGTGAACGGCACGCTGAACCGCTGTCCGGCCGTGGCGTTCTTGAAGGGGGAGTCGGCGGCCGCCTGGTCGATGCGCTGCCGGGTCAGCACGCCGCTCTCCCGGGTGGTCGGCAGGAGTCGCTGCTTCCATGCGTCGGTGACGTCGTCCCGGATGTCCTGCAGCAGCCCGGAAGCGCCCATCTCGAGGTCTTCACCGCCGGAGTGGACCTCGAGCACGTCGGGCAGCCCGCCCGTCTGCGCGGCGCTCTGCACCTTGCTCACGAAGACGTCGTCGGGGGTCACCGCCTCGACCTTGACGGCGATCCCGGTCTCCTTGGTGAACTGCGCGGCCGCCGTCGTCAGGGCCTCCGCGTGGGACTTCTTGAACGTCCACATCGTCAGCGTCCGGTCACCTCCCCGGGCCGGCTCACCGGTGTCGCCCGCGCAGCCCGCCGCGGCGACCGCCGCCGCGAGCACGAGCGCGGGTGCGAGCAGGCGGCGGAGCCGCCCGCGTGCCACGTCCATGGATCTTCCTCTCTCCGTCGGCCTGTCCGTCCCCGCCCGGGTCCGCCGCCCGGCCGCCCGGCCGCTTCCGGGCCGGCGGACAGGGCTCTCCGCGATCCGCGGGGCCGGTGTCCGGGTGGGCGACGTCGTCTCCGGGTGCCGCCGGAGGTGCACGTCACGCCTGGTTCTCGTCGTCGAGAGCGTCGTGCAAATCGTTAAGACTGATCCCGAAAGTCGCACGGGACCATCCGGATGTCAAGGGGCCGGATCAGGCGGAGCCGCGCCGCACGAGACGGGCGGGGATGACCACCTCAGCGGACGGCCCGGCGCCGCCGGACAGCCGGTCGAGCAGCCGCCGCGCGCACGCCCGGCCGATCTCCCTGGCGGGGTTGGCCATGGTCGTGAGGCCGGGCACGACCATGGCGGCCGCCTCGATGTCGTCGAACCCCATGACGGCGAGGTCCTGTGGCACGCGCAGGCCGCGGGCGCGGGCGGTGTCCAGCGCGCCGATGGCCATGACGTCGTTGGCGCACAGCACGGCGTCCGGGGGATCCGGCAGATCGAGCAGCGCGGCGGCGCCCCGGGCGCCGCCCGCGCGGTCGAAGTCGGTGTGCACGACCAGGCGCGGGTCGGGGGGCGTCCCGGCCGCCGTGAGAGCGGCCCGGTAGCCGGCGACGCGCTCGGCGGCCGGCCCCTCGGCCGGGGGCCCGCTGACGAAGCCGATCCGCCGGTATCCCCACTCCAGGAGGTGACGGGCCGCCTCGCCCGCCGCGCCCTCGTCGTCGCTGCGCACGACGTCGACGCCGTGCTGCGCGAGCCTGCCGCCGAGCCGTACGACGGGGATGCCGGCCTCGATGGCGGGCGCCAGGTCCTCGGCGTGGGTGTGGAACACGGCGAACGCCAGCCCGTCGACCTGCCGGGCGATCATCCGCTCGATCGCGGCCCGCTCCCTGCGCCGGTCGCCGTCGGTGTTGCTGATGATCTGCTCGTAGCCCGCGCCACCGAGCACGTCCTGCATGCCGCGGGCGAGCGCCGGATAGAACGGGTTGGTGATGTCGGGGATGGCCAGGCCGATCGTCTGGCTCCTGCTGGTGCGCAGGCCGCGGGCGAGCGCGTTCGGCCGGTAGCCGAGCTGCTCGATCGCCTCGAGCACCCGCCGCCGGGTGTCCTCGGCGACCGGGCGGCGGCCGTTGAGCGCGTGGGAGACGGTCGTCGCGCTCACCCCGGCGAGCCGCGCCACGCCCCGGATGCTCGGCCGCTGCCCCCTCGCCACCGAAGAGCCGGGGGCGGGCTCGGCGGAGGTTTCCCCCGCGGGAGTCACGGGGCCTCGATCCCGCCGTCCGGCCGCCTCACCCGCGCCGCCCACCGCTCGTGCAGGTGGGTGAGCGGGGGATGCCGGGCGGCCGCGGCCTCGTCGACGTCGATGCCCCATCCGGGCCGATCACTGGGGTAGAGGTAGCCGTTCACCGGGCTGATGGTTCCGGGGAAGACCTCGTGCACCGCCTCGGGGTAGACGTGCCCCTCCTGGATCTGGAACGCCGGGGACGTGACGTCGAGGGCCACGTTGGCCGCCGCGCCGATCGGTGACACGTCCGCGGGCGCGTGCCAGGCCGTGCCCACCCCGGTCAGCTCGCACAACGCCACCAGCTTGTGCGCCGGGGTGAGGCCGCCGACCGCGGAGACGTGCAGGCGCAGCAGGTCGACCCCGCCGTCCCTGACCAGGCGGGCCGCGTCGGCGACCGATGCGACCTGCTCCCCCGCCGCGATCGGCATCGGCGCCGCCTCGCGCACCTCGGGCAGCCGGTCGTACAGCTCCGGCGGGATCGGATCCTCCAGGAAGAACAGGCGGTACGGCTCGAGCGCCCGCGCCAGCGCCACGGCCTGTTTGACGGTGAGCCGGGAGTGCACGTCGTGCATCAGGCCGGGATCCTCCCCCAGCTCGGCCCGGGCCCGTTCGAACAGCTTCGGGGTCTCCCGCAGGTAGCGCTGCACGTCCCAGCCGTCGGGGTAGGGCGAGGCGGGGTAGCCGCCCGGAGATCCGGGCGCGCCGTAGTTCCCGAACCCTGGCGCCCCCGTCTGCAGCCGGACGTGGCGATAGCCGTCCGCCAGGATCGCGGCCGCGTGCTCGATCGTCTCCTCCACGGTCGCCCCGCCCGCGTGCAGGTAGGTGTCGGCCGCCGCGCGCACCCTGCCGCCGAGCAGCTCGTACACCGGCATGCCGGCCCGCTTGCCGGCGATGTCCCACAGCGCCTGATCCACCCCCGACAGCGCGCTGTTGAGCACCGGCCCGCCGCGCCAGTAGGAGGACAGGTGGACCATCCGGGTGATGTCCTCGATGTCGGCGGGGTGCCTGCCGGTCAGCATCGGCCCGACGTGCCGGTCCACCGCGGCCGCCACCGCGTGGAAGCGCTGGGTGAAGGTGGCGCAGCCCAGGCCGTACAGGCCGGGGTCGCTGGTGTCGACGCGGACGACGACCAGCGGCACCCCTTCGGGGGCCGTCACGATCGTCCGGACCGCGGTGATCCGCAGGCCGTCGCGGGCCGGCCAGGGGGCCTGCGTCTCCGGCATGACCGCCGCGCCGTCGAGGGGGCGGGTCACGACGCCTCCCCGGCCGGAACGGGCTCGTACAGGTGCTCGGCGGTGAAGCCGAGCAGGGTCTCGGCCGCCGTCAGGTCCACCGGCGCGGTCCTGCCGGGCAGCGGGGCGCGCCGTTCCGCGGCCGGATGGAAGCGGGCGAGCAGGTCCTCCGTCCGCTGCGGGGCGAGCGTCACGGGGGCGGTCACGAAGACGACCCGGAAGCCCTCGACCGGCCGGACCAGCGACAGCCAGGCGGCCCGGGCCGCATCGCGGGTGTCCAGGTAGGTCCACAGCTCGCTCGCGCCGCGCCCCGGGTCCTCGGCGTATCCGGCCGCCCGCTCGTCCAGCTTGTCCCCGGGGCCGCCGAGCAGCGGGTAGCGCAGCGCGACGACCGTCATGCCGTGGCGGCGGGCCATCATGGCGGCGGTCGTCTCGTCGACCTGCTTCGACAGCCCGTACGGATCCTCCACCTGCAGCGGCAGGGCCTCGTCCACCGGCACGTACGCCGGGTGGAGCGGCCGCGCCGCCCACGGCAGACCGAGGGCGCTGAAGCTGCTCGCGACGACGGCCCGGCGGACGCCGGCCGCGCCCGCCTCCTCCAGCACGACGAACGTCGCCCCCACGTTGCCCAGGAACACCTCCTCCGGGGTGCCGAGGGTGGGTGCGGGGATCGCCGCGAGGTGGATCACGGCGTCGACGCCGTCGAGCGCCTCGCGCACCGCCTCCGGATCGTCGGCGCGCCCGGCGACGACGCGATCCGCCCGCAGGTCGCCGGGATCGCGCAGGTCCAGCGCGCTGGCCGGCACGCCCTCCCGGGCGAGCAGGTCGAGCGTCGCACGGCCCACCCGCCCGGCGGCGCCCGTCACCAGGACCCGGCGCGGCAGCTCCGCCATGTGCCCCCCACTTCCGTCCGTTGACCCGCAAAACGTTTTGTGTACGGTGAGAGCAGCATGCGTGCGCCCGGCGACGGGAGTCAAGGCGGTATTCGCCGACCGTCGATCGATGCTTACATCCGACCTATCTTTTCCGCGCCTGTGAACGATCACAACAAATCCGGACATCAGCAGCCCTTGACGGGCGGAGACATCCGATGTTAACTGCGGCTGACAGTCCGGAGACTGCGATTGTGCGCCACCTCGTGCCGGAGGCGGCGCACGAAGCCCCCGGGCTGTGACACACGGGGAGAGGCCCGCGCGGCGTCGATCCGGTCGCCGACAGCCGGCACGGCGCCGCGCGGCCTCTCCACCCCGTGATCCCCGTCCTCACTCACCGCCGCACCGACTCCCCGTCTCCCGCCGGATCGCGGGAGGCGGATCCGCCATGCCGCGACGCGTCCACCCGTCAGGGGGCGGCCACCACCACGAAAGGGTGAGCCATGTGATGAGGCTCCTGCGGCTCCTGCCGCTGCCCGCGCTCCTCGCGGGGCTGCTGACCGGCGGGGTCGCCGCCCCGGCGCGCGCCTCGGCTGCCGACGCCGCCTTCGACCAGGCGAGCGGCACGCTGAACGTCGACTACGCGAGCTACCTGTCCAAGCACGACGTCGTCTACAACCGGCCCAACACCAACCCCCTGTACGGCCTGACCGTCGGCAACGGGCGCACCGGCGCCATGGTCTGGAGCCAGAACGGGCTGACGATGCAGACGTCCGGGGTCGACCTGTCCGAGCAGTCCGCGTACGCCGCCGGGCTGGTGAACCTGGCGACCACCCCGGCGATGGACGCGGGCTACTCCAGTTACCAGCAGCGGCTGTCCCTCTACGACGGCACCCTGGTCACGAAGTACGACACCAACCGGACCGTCACCGTCATGGGGTCGCCGAACTCCGAGGTGATGGGCATCCACGTGGACGACGCGCGCGGCGGCGTGTCCGGTGTGGCCCTCACGCTGAGCATGTGGGACCCCGCCACCGTCACCAACAGCGGCGACGTGCCCTCTCTGAACACATGGAAGACGATCTCCACGTTCGCGGACGCCGGCGTCGCCGGGCTGAGCCGGGGGCAGTCCGATCCGAACGGCTTCGGCTACACGCTGGCGGCCACGGTCGAGGGCGCGAGCTTCTCCACCCAGGTGGTCGACTCGCGGACGGTCCGGCTGACCGTCACGCCGGCCTCCAGCTACACGATCTGGTTCACCGCGGCGAGCCGGATCAACGCCCCCGGCCACGACTCCGTGGCGCAGGCCCGCAACCAGCTGAGCTCGGTCAAGTCCGCCGGGTACGCCACCACGCTCACCGGCTACAAGAACTGGTGGCACGCGTTCTGGGCCAGGTCGTTCGTGCAGTACTCCGGCCTGGGCGGCGACGCCGACTACCTGGAGAACGTGTACTACCTGTCCACCTACATGATCGCGGCCGGCGGCCGCGGGAACTACCCCTTCCACTTCATCAACGGCGTCTTCCGGGCGACGCGGGACGAGACGAAGTGGAGCAACGCGTACTGGTACTGGAACCAGCGCGATGTCTACCTGTCCTTCCTCGCCTCCAACCACACCGACCTCGTCGACCGGCACGACACCCTGTACAGCCGGAACTACGCCGCCCTGAAGGCGTACACCCTGACGAGGTACGGGGTGGACGGCCTGTGGGTGCCGGAGACCATGGGCTGGGACGGCAACGCGCGGGGCACGGTCGGCAGCGACTACACCAAGAACATCCTGTCCACTGGTTATGAGGCCGCCTACAGCATGTACATGCGGTACCGCTACACCGACGACGCGGACTACCTGCGAAACGTGGCCTATCCCTTCATGCGGGAGACCGCGAAGTTCTACTCGGCCATGCTGTCCCGCGACGCGGCCACCGGCGCCTACTCCATGGCGAACTCCAACGCCCACGAGACGTACTGGAACGTGCGCAACGCGATCACCGACCTGGCGGCCGTGCGCAGCCTGTTCCCGCTGGCGATACGGGTGAGCGCGCAACTCGGGGCCGACTCCGGCCTGCGGTCGACGTGGCAGGACGTGCTCGACCACCTGACGCCGTATGCCGTCTCCAACGGCGCCTACCAGCCGCACCAGCCGCCCCTCTCCCAGACCCGCAACAACGAGAACGTGGCGGCCGAGCTGATCTGGCCGTACGAGGTGACCGGCATCGGCTCCCCCGACTACCAGACGGCCCTGAACACCTGGAACCAGCGGCCCTTCCCCTACGGCAACGTGTGGTCCAACGACGCCGTGCAGGCCGCCCGGCTGGGCCTCGGCGACCAGGCCTACCAGGGCATGAAGACCATGCTGCAGAAGTACCAGAACTACCCGAACGGCATGACGAACAACACCAACGGCGTCTTCGAGTACCTGGGGGTACACCTGACGGCGCTGAACGAGTCGCTCATGCAGAGCTACAACGACAGGATCCGGGTGTTCCCGGCCGTGCCCGGCGACGCGTCGTTCGCCGGGAAGTTCACACTCCTCGCCAAGGACGGCTTCCTCGTCAGCTCCGAGCGGGAGGCCGGCGAGGTCAAGTACGTCGGCCTGAAGAGCCTGTACGGCAAGCAGGCCACGGTCGTGAACCCGTGGAACGGCCAGCAGGCGCGGGTCCGGCGGGTGTCCGACGGCGCGATCCTGACCACGGGCTCCGGCGCCGAGCTCACGTTCGCGACGGCCGCCGGCGCGGTCTACGTGGTCGAGCGGACGACCAAACCGCTGAGCTCGTACGCGCAGGCCCGGCTGACCGGCACGGCGAACCAGGGCATTAAGGCCCTGAGTGGCACCGCGTCCGCCCTGGGCCTGGGGGCCACGCAGAGCGGGCTGGTGAACGACACCGAGCTCACCTACGACGCGAACTGGCACCACACGACGGCCCGCGGCTACGGCGACTACAACGACGACACCCACCACACGACCACGGCGGGGGCGACCGCGCGATACGCCTTCACCGGCACCGGCGTCGACTACCTGTCCGAGCGCAACGGCGACATGGGCAACGTGGACGTCTACATCGACGACGTCTTCCAGGCCAACGTCAACCTGTACGTGCCGGGGGCCCGGCAGGCCCAGCAGGTCGTCTACAGCAAGACCGGCCTGGCGAACGGACAGCACACCATCACGATCGTCAACAGGACCACCTCGGTCGGCATGGTGGACGCCCTCCGGATCCGCACGCAGCAGGGCGGCTCCCCCGCCGTCAGCCTGCGCTCCCGGGCCAACGACCTGTACGTCACCGCCGCCACCGGGTCACCGCTGATCGCGAGCAGGTCCGGCGTCGGCGTGAACGAGCAGTTCGACCGGATCGACCTCGGCGGCGGGGACATCGCGCTGCGCGCCCGGTCGAACGGCAAATACGTGACGGCAGAGAGCGCCGGGGCGCAGCCCCTGATCGCCAATCGCGACGCCATCGGCCCATGGGAGACCTTCCGGCAGGTCGCCAACCCGGACGGCACGATCAGCCTCAGGGCGCAGGCGAACGGCAGGTACGTCTGCGCCGAGAGCGGCGGCGCCCAGCCCCTGATCGCCAACCGCGACGCGATCGGCCCCTGGGAGTCGTTCGACCTCGTGACCACCTGACGCCCTCGTGGGCGCCACGCGGACGCGGGACATCCGTGCCCGGCCTCACAGTGTGCCCGTGAAACCAGTGTCCTCGTGAAACTTCCACCGGCAGGTGAGGGGGTGTGGCTGCTCAACGCGTACCCGCCGCGCTCCGGCGAACCGCGTTCTTGTTCCCCGCCCGGGTCTTGGCCAGCGTGATGGCCTGGCCGCGCGCCGGGTGCTCCCCGCGCACCCGGCGGCCCCAGGAATCTCCAGGAACCCGAGAGGAGACCCGTGCGAACGCGAACGCTCCCGATCGCCCTCACCGCGGCGATCGCCCTGTCGATCGGCGCGGCCGGACAGGTGCCCGCCCTCGCGGCCGCCGACGGCCCGGCGCTGACGGTGGACACCACCACCGGGCGGCACCCCATCAGCCCGTACATCTACGGCATGAACTTCGCCGACGAGGCGCTGGCCAAGGAACTGCGCCTCCCGGTACGCCGGTGGGGCGGCAACGCGACGACCCGTTACAACTACCTGTACGACACCAGCAACCGGGCCTCCGACTGGTACTTCGAGAACATCGCCGAGGACAACGCCGACCCGTCGAAACTGCCGGACGGCTCGACGAGCGACCGGTTCGTCGAGCAGGACAGGCGCACCGGCACCGACACCATCCTCACCGTCCCGCTGATCGGCTGGGTCCCCAAGGGCCGCGACGCCTCCTGCGGGTTCTCCGTCGCCAAATACGGCCCGCAGCAGCAGACCGACCAGTGGCGTCCCGACTGCGGCAACGGCGTGAAGCCCGACGGCACGAAGATCACCGGCAACGATCCCCACGACACGAGCGTCGAAGCCGGGGCGGCGTACGTGAAGGACTGGATCGGCCACCTCACCGGCAGGTACGGCACGGCCGCGGGCGGCGGCGTGAAGTTCTACAACCTCGACAACGAGCCCGACATCTGGCACAGCACGCACCGGGACGTCCACCCCGAGGGCGCGAGCTCGGTCGAGCTGCGCGACAGGGCCTACCTCATCGGCGCCGCCGTGAAGGCCGCCGACCCCGGGGCGAAGACGCTCGGCCCGGTCGGCTGGGGCTGGTCCTCCTGGGACTACTCCGGCCTCGACCAGGAGACCTGCGGCCGGACCAACTGCTGGTCGAACCCCCCGGACAAGGAGGTCCGCGGCGGCCTTCCGTTCACCAGGTGGTATCTCCGGCAAATGAAGAAGTACGAGGACGAGCACGGCCTGCGCGTCCTCGACTACTTCGACGAGCACTTCTACCCACAGGCGTCCGGCGTCGCCTTCGGCTCCGGCGGCGACCCGGCCACCGACGCCCTGCGGCTGCGCTCCACCCGCGCGCTGTGGGACCCGTCGTACACGGACGAGAGCTGGATCAACACGCAGGTGCGGCTCATCCCCCGGATGAAGGAACTGGTGGCCGCCGAGTATCCCGGCACCAAGACCGCGATCACCGAGTACAACTGGGGCGCCCTCGACCACATCAACGGCGCCCTGGCCCAGGCAGACATCCTCGGCATCTTCGGCCGCGAGGGCCTCGACCTCGCCACCCTGTGGGGGCCGCCCACGGCCTCCCAGCCCGGCGCGTACGCCTTCCGCATGTACCTGAACTACGACGGCAAGGGCGGCCGGTTCGGCGAGACGGCGGTCGGCGCGACCAGCGCCGACCAGGGCAAGCTGGCGGTGTACGCCGCCGAACGCGCCTCCGACAAGGCGCTCACGCTCGTCGTGGTGAACAAGACCGGCGACGACCTGACCAGCGAGGTCGCCGTCAATGGACGCGACGGCGGAGCGACCGCCCAGGTCTACCGTTACGGGGCGGCCGACACGTCGGCCATCAGGCGCGACACCGACGTGCAGGTCGGGGCCGGCGGCTTCACCGGCACGTTCCCGGCCAACTCGATCAGCACCGTCGTGATCCCCGCCGGCGCCGGCCCGTCGCCCTCCCCGTCGCCTTCTCCCTCACCATCCGCCTCGCCGTCCCCGAGTCCCTCCCCCAGCCCGTCGCCCTCCCCGAGCCCCAGCCCGTCCCCTTCGCCCAGTCCCTCTCCCAGTTCCTCGCCGACGCCGGCCGCCACCTGCACGGTGACGTACACGGTCACCAACCAGTGGCCCGGCGGCTTCCAGGCGGGAGTCCGGATCGTCAACCGGGGGGCCGCGGCCGTGAAGGGCTGGCGGCTCGGCTGGACGTACGGCAACGGGCAGACCGTGACCCAGCTGTGGGACGGCTCCTACACCCAGAGCGGGTCGAAGGTCACGGTGACCAACACCGGCTACAACGCCACGATCGCGGCGAACGGCGGCAGCGTGACCTTCGGCTTCCTCGGCCGCTGGGACAACGGCGCCAACCCCGCGCCCAAGCAGTTCACGCTCAACGGCTCGCCCTGCGCGACGAGCTGACCCCACCGATCCCGGTGCCGGCCTTCCCCGGCCGGCACCGCCGGGGTCAGTCCACCATCGCGCCCTTGTCGCGTCCGCACGTACTGAAGTCGTCGTGCCGGCCGCAGGCTCTGACGAGGGTGAAATCACGCCAGACGGCCATCGGCGAGGAGACCGCCTGGCCGTCACGGCTCACCGGAAAGGGGCCGCACCGATGCCACGGGCCGCCGCCCGGAGGCCAGACGTTCAGCCAGACCGCGTCACCCGGGCGGGTGCGGCCGGTGAGGGTCGCCCAGTAGTGCCACTCCCCGCGCGGGCCCGCGTCGCCGCGCCAGAGCGTGACGTCCACCTCGTTGCCCCACTTCCCGTTCGTCAGGGAGTACACGGGCCTGACGTTCTTCACGGTGTGGGGGTTCGGCTCCGGCCAGGCGCGGCAGTCGATCGGCCGATCACCGCCGGGGCCGGCGGAGGCCGCGCCGGATGGGACGCACAGGATCACGGTCGCGGCGACGATCGCCGCGGTGGTCCTGCCATGCCTGGTTCGAATCACCCCGGACCTCCCGAGTGCGGCTGCCACCCGGACGAGTATCGATGACGGAACGCACCGATGCAATCGCATAGCGTAATCGAGTGACCGGCGCCAGCCGGGGCAGATTTGGTCGATACACGCACCAGAACGGCCAAAAAGCAATCATTGACCGCCATTTGACAAAAAGTTACATTACGTCGGCAGATCGGGGGTTCGGGCGCTCGAAGGGAGACCCTCCTCATGATGCGACGATTCCTGATCACCACGGCGGCGGCCCTGCTCGTCCTCGTCTGGGGCGTTCCGCCGGCCCACGCGGTGGACGGGACCAGGACGCCCGGATCGCCCTCCTACACGGTCACCTTGACCAGCAACACCTCGGGCAGCACGTGGACGGGGCACGAGAGCGTCACCTTCGCCAACCCGTCGGCGGACCCTCTGACGGAGGTCTACCTCCGTCTGTGGGACAACTACCACGGGACATGCCCGTCCACGCCGGTCACCGTGACCAACGTGACCGGAGGCACGCCGTCCCCGCTGTCGGTCTCCTGCACCGCGATGAAGATCGCTCTCCCCACGCCGCTCGCCCAGAACCAGAGCGCCTCGATCGGGTTCGACCTCAGCATCGTCGTGCCCAGCGGCGCCGACCGGTTCGGGCGCGACGGGTCCTACAACTTCATCGGCAACGCGCTGCCGGTGCTGGCGGTCCGCGACGCGAGCGGCTGGCACCTCGACCCGTACAGCAACAACGGCGAGTCCTTCTACGCGCTGACCAGCGACTACTCGGTGACGCTCGACCACCCGACGTCGCTGCTGGTGCCCGCGACCGGCACCTCCGTCGACACGCCGGGCACGTCCGGCCGTACGATCACCAAGGCGACGGCCAAGAACGTCCGCGAGTTCGCGTGGGCGGCCGGGCCGTTCGTCAAGACCACGAGCACCACCACGACGGGCGTCGTCGTGAACGTCTACCGGGTGAGCTCGATCAGCTCCGGCAGCGCGAGCTCGATGATGACCACCGCGAAGAACGCGCTCGTCGGTCACGCGGGACGGTTCGGCGCCTACCCGTACGGCGAGGCGGACGTGGTGCTGGACAACAACTTCTGGTTCGGCGGCATGGAGTATCCGGGCTTCGTGCTCGACGTGGTCAGCTCCACCGCGCTCGCCCACGAACTGGCCCACCAGTGGTGGTACGGGATCGTCGGCGACGACGAGTACGCCAGCCCGTGGCTCGACGAGTCGTTCACCGACTACGCCACCGACCTCTACAACGGCATCTCGGGCACCAACTGCTGGAACAGCGTCTCCTGGCAGTCGTCGGCCGAGAAGATCAGCAACTCGATGGCCTACTGGGACGCCCATTCGAGCCGGTACGGCACGGTCGTCTACACCTACGGCAAGTGCGCGCTGCACGACCTGCGGCGCGCGATCGGCACGACGGCGATGCAGAACCTGCTGAAGAACTACGCCGCCGCCCACTGGTACGGGGTTCGACCACCGCGGAGTTCAAGGCCGCCGCCCAGGCGGCCACCTCCGTCGACCTGTCCTCCTTCTGGACCACTCACCGCATCGACGGCTGACCGCTTCGGGCCCCGGTGAGTCCGGGCATCGGCCGAGCCCGGACACTCACCACGACCGCCAAGGCGGGCCGGGTCAGCCGAGTCGGCAGGTCACCACCGGTGCGGTGTTGCTGCCGTTCCAGGAGGCCAAGAAGCCGAAGCTGGTCGAACCGCCGGCCGGCAGGCCCCCGTTCCAGCTCAGGTTCCGCCCTGTCACCGCCGCTCCGCTCTGGCTCACGGTGGCGTTCCACGCCTGCGTGATCTGCTGGCCGTCGCCGAAGCCGAAGGTGGCCGTCCACCCCGACGTCGCCGCGGCGGTGTCGTTACGCACGCTCACCTCGCCCTGGAACCCGCCGGACCACTGGGAGACCACCCGGTAGGTGGCGCTGCATCCGGCTCCCCCGGTGGGGGACGCGGACGGGGACGGGGACGGGCTGGGCGAGGGAGTCGGAGTCGGCAGCGGCGGGATGATCCCATCGAGCACCTTCGTGAGCGCCGGATACCACCGGTCGGCCATCTTCTGGAAGCCGGCGTCCCACATGTCGTTCGTGCCCAGGTGCATGAGCACGATGTCCGGCTTGGTGGCCGCCAGCCATGGCGGCAGCTGGTCGTTGTCGGCGATACCGGTGGCCGAGAAGCCGCCGTGTCCCTCGTGGTCACCGTCGTGCTGCACCGAACAGCCGCGTCCGGTCTGGGTTCCCACGAAGTCGATGTCGGTGTAGCCGGTCCGCTGCAGGCGGTCCCAAAGCAGCGCGCGCCAGCACCCGGGCCCGGCGGTGATGGAGTCACCCAGCGGCATGATCTTGATCGGGGCTGCGGCCGAGAGCGCGGGCTTGGCCGCCGTGAGCGCCAACGCGGCGGTGAGCGCTGCGAGGACGGCGTACAGGACAGACTTTCGCGGCACGTCGTTTCCTTCATGGCTGGGCTTGGTCATCGACCAAGGGAGGACCGGCCACGGTCGCGGTGGCCGGTCCGGGCGTGTCACCTGCGGTCAGGACAGGTGTTACGCGTATGGGTTCTGGGTGAGCAGGTGCGCCTTGTAGCCCTCACCGATGCCGGGCTCGGGGGTGCCGGCGTAGTCCTTGATGAGCACCGCGCCCGTGCTGCAGCCCCACGGGCTCCAGGTCCAGGCGAGGTACGACACGCCGTTCTTGTCTGCCCACTTCGTGAGCCGGTCCATGTAGTCGTAGCCGCAGTTGTCCGCGCCGAACTCACCGGTCACCACGGGGACCTTCGCGGCGAGCGGAGCGATCTGGCTGTCCCAGCAGGCTTCGTTGGAGCAGTAGTTGAAGCTGTAGGAGTGCCACGAGGCGACCAGGTTCCCCGTCGGGTCGCTCGGCTTGTACTGCTGCCACTGGCTCAGGTCGTTGGACCAGGCCAGGCCGCCGACCATGACGATGTTGGTCGCCCCCGTCGCCCGGACTGCGTCGACGAGGCTCTGCATCCCCGCCACCTCGTAGGAGAAGCCGGGGCAGTTCCCGCCGTCGCGCAGGCACTTCCAGCCCGAGGTGGTGTCGCCGGTGCCGTACTCCGGCCACGGCTCGTTGAACAGGTCGAAGACCACCGCGTTGTCGCCCTTGAAGGTCTTCGCGACGCCGGTCCAGAACTGCGGGGCGTACTTGGCGTCGGGCATCGGCTTCTGGCAGGTGGCCGCGGTGTCGGTGCACGCCCACGAGACGCCCGTGAACTGGCCCCAGTTCCAGTGCAGGTCGAGGATCGGCGTGATGCCGTTGGCGACCAGCAGGTTCACGTAGTCCTTGACGTCCTGCTGGTAGGCGGCGCCGCTCGGCGAGCCGTTGGTGCCCAACCAGCACTCCTCGTTGAGCGGGACGCGGACGGCGTGGATGTTCCAGCTCTTCATCGCGTCGACGGACGCCTGGTCCACCGGGCCGTGGTCCCACGTCCCCTTGCCCTGGACGCAGGCGTACTCACCACTGGAGCGGGAGACGCCCAGCAGGCGGTACGGCTTCCCATCCGCCGTCACGATCTTGTTTCCTGAGACGTGCAGCTGCGGCGCCGGTCCGCCCGGACCAGGGCTCGGGCTCGTACTGGGGCTCGGACTCGGGCTCGGGCTCGGGCTCCGGGTGGGACTCGGGCTCGGGCTCGGGCTCCGGGTGGGACTCGGGCTCGGACTGGGGATGGAACCGTCGCAGGCGACCCCGTTGACCTTGAATGCGGTGGGCGCCGGGTTGCCGCCACTCCACTTGCCGACGAAGCCGACCGACACAGAGCCGTTGGAGGCGACGTTGCCGTTCCAGCTCAGGCTCTTGGCGGTGACGTGCGAGCCGGACTGCGACCAGTCGGCGCTCCAGCCGTTGTTCACGCCCTGGCCGGCGGTGGGAAAGTCGAACTCGAGGGTCCAGCTGGACCACGGATCTCCCAGATTCGTGATCGCCACGTCACCCTGGAATCCGCCCTGCCACTCACTCACGACCTTGTACTTCACCGAGCAGCCGGCGCCGGCGGCGGATGCCGGACCGGTCATGACCGCCGCGCCGACGGCCACGAGGCCGACCGCGGCCGCTGCCGCCCAGGCGACACGATGTTTCATGGCTTTCCTCTCCTGCCGGATGAACCCGATGAACGCCCGCCTGACGACTGGATCCGGTGGTCGTAGGCGGGGCCACCGGGCCACGACGGCCGCTCCGGACGACCGCGTGTGCCGCCGTCTTGATGGGATGGCGAAAGGTCCTTTCGACCGTGCGAGATTCTTAAGTAGATGACTTAAGTAAGTCAACGATCGGTGAAACTTTCAGTCGCTCCCGTCGGCCCGTACCAGGCCGTGCCAGGCCGGACCGCCACAGGGCGCCACGGCGGGCTTGTACGCTCACAGTGGCCGGACGATCAGATCAAGACGGGATGGCAGTGAGCGCAGGAGTGAAGGCGAAGCCGCACGCGAGCAGCAAGGCCGCCGTCCTGGACGCCATCAGGGCCGCGGGCACGATCAGCCGCGTCGGCTTGGCTGCCGCCACCGGTTTCACCGGCCCCACGATCTCCGCGCTGGTCCGCAAGCTGATCGAGGAAGGCCTGGTGGTCGAGACCGGCCACGCCGAGTCGACCGGCGGGAAGCGGCGCGTTCTACTCCAGCTCAATCACACCGCCCGGTACGCGGTGGGGGTGCATCTCGACCACGCAAGCGTGACACACGTCGTGACCGATCTCGCCGGAACCGTGGTGGCCCGCATCGCCAGGCGTGGCGCGGGCGTGGAGGAGCCGCGGACGGTCGTGTCGAGGATAGCGACGGAGATCTCCGGTCTGATCGAGAGCATCGGCGTGGAGCGCGAGCGCGTCCTGGGCGTCGGCCTGGTCTCCCCCGGCCCCCTCGGCCCCACGCCGCGCACCGGCCTCGCCCCGCCGACCATGCGGCACTGGGAGGGGTTCCCCGTGAGCCAGACGCTCGAGCAGGCGACAAGCCTGCCGGTGGTGATCGACAACGACGCCACCGCCGCCGCTCTCGGCGAGCACTGGTCCGGCGGCCTGGGCACCACAACGTCGTCGGCGGTCATCTACCTGGGCACCGGGATCGGCGCCGGCCTCGTCATCAACGGCATCACCTACCGCGGCCCCAGCGGCAACGCGGGCGAGTTCGGGCACGTCTGCGTCGATGTGGACGGCCCCGAGTGCTGGTGCGGGGCTCGGGGCTGCGTGGAGGCGATGGCCGGCGCCGCCGCCGTCGTGGCGGCCGTGCGAGCAGACCCGGCGCTGACCAGGGCCGTCGGCCTGGGGACCCGCGGGATGCGGGCCTCGACCGCCGCCGACTTCGCCGCGGTCAGCCGCGCCGCTCGCAGAGGGGAGCCAGGAGCGCTGGCGCTGCTGGAGCGGTCGGCCCTCTACATCGCGGCGGCCGCGCGAACGCTGGCCAACATCATGGATCTCGAAGTCCTCGTGCTGACCGGGCCGGGCTTCGCCGTCGCCGGCTCGGTCTACCTCCCGGTTGTCCAACGGGAACTCCGGCGAACGGCCTTCTCCCGGGGCGCGCACGCCGTGGACGTTCGGCTGTCGCGCTCGGCCGCCACGGCCTCCGCCGTCGGCGCCGCCGCACTCGTGCTGGAGTCGGAACTGGTGCCCCTCAGTCAGGGCACGCGCCTTCCCGAGAGACTCGACGCCGAGTCCGCCGCTCTCCCCTGACCCGCCCGGTCTGTCACCGGAACCGGATGCGTCCCGCTTACTTCGGTAGGCTACCTAACTGAGTCAGTGGCTCCAGGTCGTCGTTCCTGTTTGAGGAGAAGACTAGGGCGGATGATCCGCGAAACGTCGCACGGCGTACGACGCACCCAGGCGGCGGCTGACCCGGGCCAGGACACCGTCGCGGGCCGCGATGCGGGGGTGCCGCGGTGAGCGCGGCCATGGCGGTGGGCCTGGTGCTGGCGAGGCCGCCCCGGCTGCTGGGTGCGGAACCGTTCTTCCTGGAGTTCATCGCGGGCATCGAAGAGCGTCTGGCCGAGCACGGTCAGTCCGTGCTGCTGCACGTCGTCACCACCCACGACGCCGAGATCGCCGCGTACCGCCGATGGGCCGCCAACCGGAGCGTCGACGCGGTCGTCCTGGTGAACCGGATCGTGGACGACGGCAGACCCGCCGTCCTGCGCGCCCTCGGCCTGCCGACCGTGGTGGCGGGCGAGCCGGAGGGAGACGCCCCGTCCGTCCGCACCGACGACGCCGGCGCGGTGCGGGAGGCCGTCGCCCACCTGAGCAGGCTCGGGCACCGCCGGATCGCACGCGTCAGCGGGCCGGACAATCTGATCCACACTCGTATCCGCACCTGGGCACTCGTGGACAGCATGCGTTCGGCCGGGGTCGAGCCCGTCGTGGTGGAGGGGGACTACTCGGAGGAGTCCGGGGCGAAGCTCACGGCGATGCTGCTGGAACGGCCCGACCCGCCGACGGCGATCATCTACGACAACGATCTGATGGCGGTCGCGAGCCTCAACACCGCCAAGGAGCTCGGCTACGACGTTCCCCGCGACCTCAGCCTGATCGCCTGGGATGACTCCAGCATGTGCCGCCTCGCGTCTCCACCGCTCACCACGATGAGCCTCGACGTCCACCTGTTCGGGCAGTTGGTCGCCGAATCCCTGCTGGAACTCATGGCGGGCAAGCCGGTCGCGGAACGCCGGTGCCCGACCGCCGCTCTCGTTCACCGGGGGACCACCGCCCCCGTGAGCGCCCGAATCGTGTAGCCGGCGACCAGGCCGCACATGGCGGGGCGATCGGCTCAAAGCGAGCCGCCGGCACCCGGAGAAGCCGACACGAGACGGCGGGACCTCCTGATCGGAGCGGGGTCACAGCTCGAGGACGAGGCGGTCGGACCGGGCCCGCGACACGCAGATGAACATGACGTCCCCGGCCTCGCGCTCCTCCTCGGTGAGCAGGTGGTCGCGATGGTCGGGGACGCCGCCGAGCACCGCCGTCTCGCAGGTGCCGCAGGTGCCCTCGCGGCAGGACGACAGCACCGCGACCCCCGCCTCCTCGACCACCTCCAGGATCGAGCGGCCGGTCGGGACGGTCAGCGTCGTGCCGGTCAGGGCCAGCTCCACCTCGAAGGCGCCCTCCGCCGTCTCCGCCATGCCCTGCACCGCGGCGGCGCCGTCTCGGGCCGCGGGCACGAAGCGTTCCACTCGCAGCGCGCCCTTGGGCCAGGAGGCGCACCGCTGCTGCGCCGCCGCCAGCAGCGGCTCGGGTCCGCAGCAGTAGACGAGGGTGTCCGTACGCGAGACGCCGAGCAGCGCGTCGAGGTCGAGCAGGCCCGTCTCGTCCTGCGGGCACAGCTCCACCCGGCCCGGGTGCCTGCGTACGAGCCGGTCGGCGAACGCCATCGAGGCCCGGGTGCGCCCGCCGTACACCAGCCGCCAGTCGGATCCGCGCCGCGCCGCCTCCTCGATCATGGGCAGGATCGGAGTGATGCCGATGCCGCCCGCGACGAACAGGTAGCGGGGTGACTCGGCGAGGCCGAAGCGGTTGCGGGGACCGCGCACCCGGATCGTGTCGCCCTCGGCGAGCCGGTCGTGCACGTACGCGGAGCCGCCCCGCCCTCCGGGCTCCCTGAGCACCGCCACCTGGAAGACCGAGGGATCGCCGGGATCGCCGCACAGCGAGTACTGCCTGACCAGTCCCGGGCCGAGCAGCAGGTCGACGTGGGCGCCCGGCGTCCAGGCGGGCAGCGGGCCGCCGTCGGGACGGACGAGACGCAGGAGGACGACGCCCTCGGCGACGGGCGCCTTGCCCGCCACCTTCACGTCGAGCTCCGGTTCGGTGACGGGCATGGTCGCCGAGGCTTCCTTTCTGATGGATATCCGTCTCAGACGAGCGCGGCGGCCGGGGCCGGGGAGTCGTGCGCCGTCGCGGGGCGGGGCCGGTGGCCCTCGGGGTGGCCGAGCAGCCAGTCCCACAAGGCCACCGGGTCCTCGAACTCGCGCTCCGCCCCGCAGAAGCAGGAGGCGTGCAGCCGGTCCGTCCCCGGCAGCCATCGGATGCGGTAGACGGTGCGGCCGGCCCGCGCGCCGGCGTCGTCCGCGCTCATCGGGCGGCGGCCTCCGGTCGTACGGCACCGGCCTCGGCCATCCGGGCGAGAAGGCGGCGGGCGGCCAGCCCGCCGGTGTCGATGTTCACCGACAGCTCCTGGTATCGGTCCGGCTCCGCGGCGAGGACCTGCTCCAGCGTGTTGAGCGCGGCCACGTCCTGCAGGACGACGGTGCGGTTGCTGTCCCGCAGGAAGTCCGAGACCTTCTCGTCCTCGAGCGCGAAGTCGCGTGCCACCGCCCAGAAGTCGTAGGTGGTGTTCTGCGTGGACGGGGTGATCGCGTACACGACCTCGACGTGGAAGGCGTGGGGGTCCGTGCCGTCGGCGGCGGGCGGGGGCGACCCGACCGGGGCGACGCGGCTGTGCAGCAGATACAGGCACGGCGGGTGATACTCGATGTCCTGCCAGCGGGTGATCCGGCCCTTGATGCCGGTCGACTCGGCGTAGAACGGCGGGCACGCCGCGTCGTCCATGTGGCGGCTGACGTAGACGACGCCCGCGTCCTCGTCCACCTCCGTCGTGATCGGGGTCTCGGCCACCTCCGGGGTGCCGATGTACCCGCCGTGCAGGTACGTCTCGTGGGACAGGTCGAGGAGATTGTCCACGAGCAGGCCGTACCGCGCGTTCAGCGGCTCCATCCCGCACACCGTGGCGTAGTCGGGCGAGACCAGCCAGGGCGCGCGCGGCGGCAGCGTGCCGCCCGGCTCGCGGTCGCCGATCCACACCCAGACGAACGAGTCCTGCTCCACCACCGGGTAGGTGCGCAGCCGCGCGGTACGCGGGATGCGCTGCTGGGCGGGCACGGCGACGCAGACGCCGTCCGGGCCGTAGGTGAACCCGTGGTAGCCGCAGACGACGCGGTCACCGACCAGGTGGCTGGGCGATTCCGACAGGGGGAACCGGCGGTGCACGCAGCGGTCGGCCATCGCCACCGCCCGCCCGTCCTCGGTGCGGTAGAGCAGGATCGGCTCGTTCAGGACGGTGCGGCCGAGCTGACGGCGGCCCACCTCGTGGCCGTAGGCGGCCACGTACCACTGGTTGCGCGCGAACTCGGTGACGATCACAGATCACTCCTCGGGGCCGGCGGGCAGAGGCCGCCTGCGCAGGTCGGGTTTGCGGATCTTTCCGGAACCGGTCTTCGGCAGCGCGTCGACGACGTCGACGTAGACCGGGATCTTGTACTTCGCGAGCCGGGTGCGGAGGAAGTCGCGCAGCTCGCCGGGGGTGACGGCGGCGCCGGGGCGCGGCACGACGAAGGCCCGGCCGACCTCGCCCCATTTGTCGTCGGGCACCCCGACCACGGCGGCCTCCGCCACGACCGGGTGCTCGAAGAGCGCGGCCTCGATCTCCGCCGGGTAGACGTTCTCGCCGCCGGAGATGTACATGTCCTTCACCCGGTCGACGACGTGGAGGTGGCCCTCGTCGTCCAGGGTGGCGATGTCGCCGGAGCGGAACCAGCCGCCCTCGGCCAGCGCGGCGGCGGTCGCCTCCGGATCGCGCCAGTAGCCGGGGGTGACGTTCGGCCCCTGCACGAGCACCTCGCCCGGCTCGCCGGGCGCCACGGGGGTGAGGTCGGGCCGGACGACGCGCACGTTCGCGAAGAACACCGGGACCCCGGCGGAGCCCACCTTGCGCACGCTCTCGCCCGCTTCCAGGAAGGTCGCGCCCGGGGAGGTCTCGGTCATCCCGTAGCCCTGGCAGAAGACCAGGCCACGTTCCTGGTAGGCGCGGATCAACGCGACCGGGATGGCCGCGCCTCCGGACATGAGGGTGCGCAGCGAGGACAGGTCGGCCCCGGGCCACCGGGGCGACCGCGCGAACGCGGCGAACATCGCGGTGACCCCGAACATCCAGGTGACCCGATGCTTCTCGATGAGCTCGTAACACCGCTCGACGTCCCACGACGGCATGATGACCGAGGTTCCGCCCTTGAGGAAGGTCGGCAACAGGGTCTGGTTCAGGGCCGCCACGTGGAACAGCGGCGCGCTGATCAGCGTGACCTCGGTGCTCGCCACGTCCACGCCGATCAGGACGTGGAAGCAGTTCCACGCCAGGTTGGCGTGGCTGAGCATGGCGCCCTTGGGCCGTCCGGTGGTGCCGGAGGTGTAGAGGATGAGGGCGATGTCGTCGAGCGCCACCGGGGTGTCGATCGGCGTGGGGTCGCCCTGCGACAGCCAGGTCTCGTAGTGCCGCTCCCCCTCCGCGGGCGCCTCGAGCGCCACGACCGTGCGCGGGCCCGGGAACCCGGGGAGATCGCGGACCGCCGCACGCTGTGCCGCGCATTCCGGCGCGTAGACGAGGACCGACGCGCCCGAGTGCTCGAGCATGTACGCGATCTCGGGCGCGGCCAGCCGGAAGTTCAGCGGGACGAAGATCCCGCCGAGCACGTGGGTGGCGAACATCGTCTCGGCGAAGGCGACGTGGTTGGGCCCGAGGTAGGCGACCCGATCCCCCGCCCGCACCCCCGCGTCACGCAGCCGCGACGCGAGCCTCGTCGTCCGTTCGTGGACCTCCACGTAGCTGAGCGGCCGGTCCTCGTACACGAACGCGGTGCGGTCCGGGCTCATCTGGGCCCGGCGGGCCGGCCAGCCTCCCAGTCCGGCGTTGCGCATCGATGGCACCCCTCGTCAGGCGGAGGACGGTTTCGCGGTGTCCGCGACGCGACCGGACGCGGGCACGGCGGAGGTGACCGAGGTCAGGTCGTGGCGGCTGGTCTCGCGCAGCGCCAGGACGCAGACCACGGTCAGCAGGCAGCAGGCGGCGATGATCACCGAGATCGTCGTCGTCCCACCGCCGGTCGACGCGTCGAGCTGGGCGAACAGCAGCGGCGCGAGACCGGCGCCGAGCCCGGCGATCTGGTAGCCGAGCGAGGCTCCCGTGTAGCGGCTCCCGGTGGAGAACAGCTCGGTGTACAACGCCGCGAGCGGACCGTACATCAGCGGGTGGATGAGCGACTGGCCGAGCACCAGCGCGACGGCGAGCACGGCCGTGCTGCCGGAGTCCACCATCGGGAAGAGCGCGAAGCCGTACGCCGCCATGAGCACCGCGCCGGCGAGCACCACCGGCCGGCGCCCGACCCGGTCGGACAGCGCCGACCAGCCGACGATGCCCAGCACGGCCAGCGCGGACGAGAGCGTGAGCGCGTTCAGCACCGCCTGCCGGGCGAAGCCGGCGCGCACGCCGTACGCGATGAGATAGGTGGTGAGGGTGCCCTGGGCCACGAACGCGGACAGTCCGACGCCGACCCCGAGCAGGAGGGCCTTCGGGTGGTCGCGGAACACGTCCAGCAGCGGCAGCCGGGACACCCGCTCCCTTGCGGCCTCGAACACCGGGGTCTCCTCGACCCGCAGCCGGACGAACAGGCCGACCGCCAGCAGCACGATGCTGATCAGGAACGGCACCCGCCAGCCCCAGCTCAGGAACGCCCGCTCGTCCATGACGGCGGCGGTGCCGCTGAGCACCGCCGTGGACAGCACCATGCCGAAGGGGGCTCCGGCGTTGGTGAAGCTCGCCCACAGGCCGCGCCTGCCGGTCGCGTGCTCGGCGGACATCAGCACCGCGCCGCCCCACTCGCCGCCGACGGCGACGCCCTGCAGGACCCGGAGCGCGACGAGCGCGATGGGCGCGAGGCTGCCGATCTGGGCGTAGGTGGGGAGCAGGCCGATGAGGAAGCTGGCGACGCCCATCAGGGTCATGGTCAGCACGAGCATGCGCTTGCGTCCCAGCCGGTCGCCGTAGTGACCGAAGACGACACCGCCGAGCGGCCTCGCCAGGTAGCCGGTGGCGAACGTGCCGAAACTGGCGACCGTCGCCGCGAGCGAGTCGAGGGAGGAGAAGAAGACCTTGTTGAAGACCACCGCCGAGGCCGTGGCGTACAGCAGGAAGTCGTAGTACTCGATGACGCTGCCCAGGAAGCTGGAGGCCACCGCGCGGCGGAGCTGAATCGGGCTGGGGGGTGCGACTGACAGGTTCGGCATGACCGAGCTCCTCGTCCGGGAGCGAGCTGAGACTCTCGCCTTCTCGTCCGGAGGTTAGGCACATTTCTAACGGAGGTCAATACTTTGCCCAATATGGATGCGGGCAGCCCGGTCCGGGCGCACGCGTGCCCGGCCCTCGGCCTCCATTCCGGCCTACCCCGCCCGGCCGCGGCACCCACGGGCCGCACGCGTGCTGTGCCGCGACTGCCGGAGAGACGCAGATCACACTCGCCCGCTGTCATATCCGTGCCGGGTCGTGTGTCTAGGGGGTGAAACAGCAGACAACCGCAGAAAGAACGGAAAGACATCATGAGCAAGGTCTGGTTCGTCACCGGTTCGTCCCGCGGTCTGGGCCGCAACTTCGTCGAGGCCGCGCTGTCCCGCGGCGACAAGGTGGCCGCGACCGCGCGGAACACCGCGAGCCTCGACGAGCTGGTCGCCGCCTATGGCGACGCGGTGCTCGCACTCGAACTGGACGTGACCGACAAGGCGGCCGTCTTCGAGAGCGTGAAGCGGGCCAAGGAGCACTTCGGCCGTCTCGACGTCATCGTGAACAACGCGGGCTACGCCCAGGTCGGCGCGATCGAGGAGCTGACCGAGCAGCACCTGCGCGACCAGTTCGAGACCAACCTGTTCGGCGCGGTGTGGGTGATCCAGGCCGCGCTGCCGTACCTGCGCGAGCAGGGAGCGGGACACGTCATCCAGATGTCCTCGGCCGCCGGGCTCATCGCGATGCCGCTCGGCGGCGCGTACCAGGCCTCCAGGTGGGCCCTGGAAGCCCTGGGCGAGACCCTCGCCCACGAGGTCGCGGACTTCGGCGTCAAGGTGACCGTGATCGAGCCCGGCGGCTTCGCCACCCGGTCCGGCAAGAACCCCGATCCCCTCGACAACGGCCACGTGGCCGAGCACAACCTGATCTACGACAGTCTCCGCCGGCGCCTCGCCGCGTTCGCGGGAAAGCAGCCCGCCGGCGACCCGGCCGCCGCGGCCCGGGCACTTCTCAAGATCGTCGACTCCGACAACCCGCCGCTGCGGGTGCTCTTCGGCCGGGGCTTCTACCCGATGCTCCAGCAGGTCTATGCCGACCGGCTCAAGACCTGGGCCGACTGGCAGGACCTTTCGATGGAGGCGCACGGCAATCTCGATCAAGAAGATCGGTGACGGGGCCGGCTTCGAAGGAGAAGGACCGAGACATGAGCGGCCACGCCGGCAACCTGGCGACCGAGACCTTCCTCGCCCACCGCAACCTGCTCTTCACGGTCGCGTACGAGATGCTCGGATCGGCGGCCGACGCCGAGGACGTCCTCCAGGAGACCTGGCTGCGATGGGTCAAGGCCGACGTGGAGCAGGTGCACGACCAGCGCGCCTACCTGATCCGGATCACCACCCGGCAGTCCCTCAACCGCCTGCGCAGCGTGAAGCACCGCAGGGAGGCGTATTTCGGCCCCTGGCTGCCCGAGCCGCTGCTGACCGCGCCGGACGTGGCCGAGGACGTCGAGCTCGCCGAGAGTCTGTCGATGGCGCTCATGCTCGTCCTCGAGACGCTGTCGCCGACCGAGCGCGCCGTCTTCGTGCTGCGCGAGGCCTTCGATGTCGGTTACGACGAGATCGCGGCCGCCGTCGGCAAGAGCCCGGCGGCCGTCCGCCAGATCGCCTGCCGCGCTCGGCGGCATGTCGATGCCCGCCGCCCTCGCGGGGCTGTCTCCTCCGGTGAGACCCGGGCGGCTCTGGAGGCGTTCCGGCGCGCGCTCGAAGCCGGCGACCTGCAGGGCCTGCTTGACGTGCTCGCCCCCGAGGTCGTCTTGGTGAGCGACGGCGGCGGCGTCAGGCAGGCCGCGCCGCGGCCCGTCATCAGCGCCGGCAAGGTGGCACGCTTCATTCTCGGCGGCACCGGCAAGGCCGAAGTCACGATCAACGGTCAGCCCACCGTGGTCAACGGCAGCCCGGCACTCATCCTCCGGGTGGACGGCGAGATCGACGGCGTCCTGGCGATCCGTGTCGAGGGCGCCCGCATCACCGGCCTCTACTACGTCCGCAACCCCCAGAAGCTGACCCGCATCGAATCCGAGACCCCGCTCACCCTTCGATGAACGCCGGCCGGTGGCGACATGGATCAGGACGGCCGCCGCCCGCCCGTCGAGGCGATTGGGCGGCGGCCGTACCGGATCGTGCCGGCGGGGCGGCCTCAGCCGGCCGGCTTGCGCTCGTGCAACAGTTCGCGCGCCTGCAGGAACGGCGCCCGCAGGAAGGCCAGGTGGTCCTCCTGCCCGTGCCGATGGCAGACCTGGCCGGGCCACAGACGCCGGCTGCGCTCGTCGATGTACGCGAGGGAGCCGTCGATGAGGTTCAGCATGTGGTCGACCGTGGCCGCGTCGAAGCGGGCGTACTCCTCGCCCGTGCGCAGGTAGACCGGAGACGTGTGCGCCATGATCGGCCTGGCCCAGACGTCGTGGTGCCGGGCGACGTCGGCGCCCGGTCCGTAACAGCGCGCGGCGATCCAGCTGTCCTCGGTCACGGGCACGTCCGCGATCAGTTCGAGCACGCGGCCGGGGGTGTCGATCCGGCGCTCGGCGACGACGTGGCCGTTGACCACGATCTCGAGCCGGTCGACGTCGAAGATCGACTGAACGCGGGCCTCGACGCGTACGGTTCCGCTCGCGGGCACGCGGGCGTCCTGGCCCGGCCGACGGCCGTCCACGCCGAGCCACAGGAGCGGGCCGCTGGTGACGAAGGTCGCGCCCGCCCGGACGGCCCGGCACCAGGCCCAGTAGTCGAACTCCTCGTCCGCCGGCACGTGCGCGTAGGTGCGGATGAGGCCGATCGGCACCTCGCTGCTCATCTTGTCGGTGCCGCCGACCAGGGTGATCCGGTAACCGGCGTTGAGGTAGCGGTAGTACTCCTGGATGTTGTACCGGTCGTAGGCGATCATCTCGACGGCGTCGAGCCTGCCGGTGGCGAGCAGGGCCGCGGCCTCGCCGTTGGGCACGGGGAAGTGCGCCAGCACGACGGTACCGCCCTGGTCGTGGCATTCGTCGGCCCAGTGGGACAGCGTGGTCTCCAGGCCGCCGCCGAGCTCAGACTCCTCGGCGCCGCCGGTGCACCACGGCATGATCGGGCGACGCAGGCCGAGCAGGTTGATGTGGCCGAGCATGCCGCTGCGGTTCTCCTGGCCGGCGAACACGTGCGTGTGGCCGTCGTGGGAGGTGTGCGGGCGTCCGGTGAACTCCTCGGTGTTGGTGAACAGGTGTCCCCACTGGCTGAGCAGCAGGTTGGTGACCCGGACGTCCTCGCCGCGGGCCTCCAGCTCCGCGCCGAGAGTCGAGACGAAGTGCACGTGGGTGTCGCCGCTGTACCAGCCGTCGGCGGCCAGGTCCGTCACCCTGGCCAGCGTCAGCTCGAGCTCGGTCTGGCCCGGCCGGATCGTGACCGTGGTGCGCAGCGGCTCGTACTCGAACCCGCGAGCCGCCTCGACCGTGACCTCGCCCAGCGGCAGCCAGCCCTCGCAGGTGCCGTCGACGTAGGAGTAGGTCGTGGTGCCCAGGCGGACGTCGCCGCCGATGTCGAGGTTCCAGGTGTTGCCGTCGGAGTTGATGTGCCCGTGGTGGCCGTGCGGCGGGTAGGGCACCCCGTCGGCGGAACGGAAGTGGATGCGGCACGGGACCGGCTCACCGGTGGCCGCGTCCCTGACAGTGGTGCGCACCCAGGCCCGTCCGGCGTCGGGGACGCGCCAGGTGACCCCGCCGTCGCTGTGCCGCCCGGCGGTGAGCAGTTCCTCCCAGCCGCAGGCACTGATCACCGTCTCCCCGCGGGTGAGCGTCAGCCGCGCCGACGGGGTGGCGGTGACGCGTACGTAGCCCTGGTGGTGCTCCCCCACCGGCGTCCCCCAGGCCGGCGTGTCCCCGGCGGCCGCGTCCCCGGAGCCGACCGTGCGGTAGACGTAGGTCGCCGATCCCCGGTCGACGGTCACCGCCAGGTCCTCCGAGATCGGCCCCGCCGACGGGCCGAGGTCGAGCAGGACGTCGCGCCACACCGTACGCCCGAAGGGGTCCTCGTCGAGCTCGCTGGTGGTCAGCGCACCGACGAGGATGGCCTGGCCGGCCGAGTGGATCTCCAGGGCGCGGACCGTCTGCCGCGGCCGGGGGTTGCGGCAGGGCCACAGGTAGAACCGGTAGGGCAGGACGTACGGCGACCTGGCCTGCGGGTCGTCGATGTCCACGAAGCGCGCCCCGGCGGCGTCGAACCGCCCGTGGGTGCGCGGCATGAGCCGGTGCTGGGCGTCGGGGACGGCCAGGAACGGAGTCTGCCCCCAGTCGAGAGGAATGGCGCGGTCGCTCCACAGCCGGGGCGTGGGCCCGATCTCCAGGCGCTGGCGCACCGGCAGCCGCTCGGTGGTCCCGTCGTCGTAGACGAGGGTGTAGTGCCCGCAGAGCTGGCCGGCCATCTGCCCGTCGAACAGGTCGGGGGACTCCAGGGCGTGGGCGACCACCATCCACGTGAACGCGCGGTCCACCGGAATGGTCACGGTCGCCGGGTCCGGCCCGCCCACGCGCAGCAGCGCCGCGCCCGCGTTCCCTTCGTCGCCGAACAGGAACGGCAGGCCGTAGAGCGTACGCGGCCCGAGCGGATAGGAGTCGCCGTCGTCGAGGACCGAACGCGGCGCGTTCAGCACGCCGGCCAGGTCGAGCGGCAGGTAGCCCCGGCAGCCGCCGGGCGATGAGGTGTCGTGATCAGGCATTTCCGATGGCGGGCTCTCTCCGCCCGGCGGGCGGTTCGTCGACGGACGTCTGGGCCAGTCCGGCGTAGAGCCGGGGTGCGCGGGCCCGCAGATACAGGGCCCTCGTCACGCCGGCGACGACGGCGGCCACGCCGAGACCGACGATCAGGATGTTGGTGGCGGTGCCGGCGCCGGTCAGCAGCGGCAGGTTGCTCAGGACGAGGAAGAGCACCACGGCCAGGGCGGCGAAGCTGAGCCCCGGAGCGATCGTGGTCCGGAAGAGCCCGGCCTCGGGCGCCTGCCTGCGCAGGAAGCGGATGATCGCCAGGGAGCAGAACGCCCACAGGCAGATGATCCCGAGGAACCCGAGCGCGCTGCCCCACAGCAGCAGCCCCAGGTAAGGGTCGATCCCGAAGACCGCGAACGTGACGACGGCCACGGCCGCCAGCACGGTCTGCACGAGGCCCGCCCTCAAGGGGGCCTTGGTCCGCGGGTGGGTGCGGCCGAGCGCGCGGGGCAGCAGGCCCTCGCGGCCCATCGCGTAGAAGTAACGGTTGGCCGCGTTGTGCAGCGCGAGCAGCGCGGCGAACGCGCTGGTCAGCAGCAGGATGTGCATCACCTCGGTGATCGGGGCGGGCACGTACTTGTCGAACACGGCGACGACGAGGTTGACCGGGTCGGCCTCGGCAGCGGGCCCGATCTTGTCGACGCCGTAGGCCATGACGACGACCCAGGTGATGAAGGCGTAGAAGACGGCGATGAACCCGACCGCGATGTAGGTCGCCCGGCGGACCGTACGGATGCCGCCCCGCGCCTCCTCACTGAAGATCGCGGTGGCCTCGAAGCCCATGAACGCCCCGGCGACCAGGGCGAACATCGCACCGTTACCCGGGTCGAAGACCCTGCTGGGCGCGAACGACTCGGCGGACCAGTCACCGGCGCCGCCCTTCACCAGAACGTAGGCCGCCAGCACGACGAGCACGGCCGTCTCCAGCACCAGCAGCGTCCCGAGGATCCGGGCGCTGGTGTGGATGCCCCGATATCCGAGCCATCCCACGAAGATCAGGCCGGCGATCGCGAACACCCACCACGGCACGTCACGGTGGAAGTAGTTCTTGAACGTCTCGTTGGCGTACACACCGAGGGCGCCGTACGTGCTGATCTGCAGGGCGTTGTAGGCGACGACGGCGAGCATCGCCGCGCCCGAGCCCGCCGGCTTGCCCAGGCCGCGCGAGATGGTGGCGTAGAAGGCGCCCGCGTTGCGGACGTAGCGGCTCATGGTCATGAAACCGACGGCGAACAGCGCCATGACCACCCCGGCGACCAGGTAGCCGCCGGGGACGGCGGCACCGCCCTTGAGGAAGTGCAGGGGGGCGACCGCGACGATGAGCGTCAGCGGGGCCAGCGCGGCCAGGACCGTGAAGACGAGGTCCTTGGTGCCCATGGCGTTGCCGGCCAGGGTGTCGGGCGCGCTCGCGGAGCTCCCGGGGGGATGACCTGGCATGGTGTGTGTGCTCCTTACTGCGGGTCGGCTCGGGGCTGAATGCAGGTGGGGCCCGAAGGCAGGAAGGGGGAGCTCAGCGGCTGACCGCGACGAAGACCTTCTCGCTCGGCTCCAGGGTGATCCAGTCGCCGCGGAAGCCCTGCGGGATGTGGAAGGACTCCCCCGGGCCGAACTCCTTGCGCCGCCCGGACTCGTCCTGTACGGCGACGCGGCCCTTGAGGATGAAGCAGATCTCGTCATAGGGCCAGGAGTCGAACCGTACGGCGCCGGGCTCGCCGGTCCAGAAACCGCCGGTGAACGAGCTCGCGGTGCCGCCGAAGACCCGGAACTCCGCCTCCGTCCACTCGGCGGACAGCAGATGGTAGTCGCTGAGCGGGGGCACGAAGCGCTCGCCGTTCCCGGCCGTGATCGCGCGGACGGCGTCGATGCCCGTCGGGCTCTGCGGGTCGCTCACGATGCGGCTCCTCCATGGTTCTTGAAGCGGCTGCTCTCGACGCGGCCGCGCAGGCCGAAGCGGCGCAGGACGTTGTGGGTGATGCGCTCCACGAAGGGGTCGCCGAGGCTGAGCACGTGGGACCACTCGGTGGTGCCGCCGTTGAAGACCTCGCCGTCGCCGCGGGTGAACGCCGCGATCATCCCGGCGCCCCGCATCTCGCCCTCGTGCACGTAGCCGGGCAGGTCGTCGCCGAGGTCCGCGTTGTAGTTGTAGACCTCCTCCTCCGGCCCGCCGATCGGCACCCGGCCGCCGAAGCGGTCCTCCTCCCCGCGTACGGCCGGTGCGAGAGCCAGGATCTCCAGCGTCTCCGGAGCGCCGTCCTCGAACGTCGGGTACGGCAGGCCGCGCCGGAAGGTGTACTCGACCGAGTCGAGCTCGAAGGCCGCCAGGAAGTACGGGGGCCCGCCGAGCAGGTCGCCGTAGTAGAGGTCGGTCCCCTCGAAGGCCCAGTGATGCGGCCGGTAGACCGTGAAGCCTCCCGACGAGCGCGGGGTGGCGACGCCGTAGCGGTTGTAGATGCCGCCGAGGCCGTTGAGCCCGATGGTGGTGGCGCCAGGCCGTCCGACCGACTTCGCCTCCCACACGGTGGTGGCCAGGTGCGGCGTCGTAGCCGCCTCGGGGTCCAGTGACGGCAGCCGGTAGCAGTACTGCGTGGTCCCGTCGTCGCTGAGCCGCACCTGCCACTGGTAGTTGCCGCCGAACCTTGCCAGGTTGCCGCCGGCGTCGACGAACGCGTCGACCGTGTCGCGCATCCGCCACGACCAGTACTCGTCGTGCCCGACGACGATCGCGCAGGAGTAGCCGTCCAGCGCGTGGGGGTCGAAGTGCAGGTCGTGCTGGGTCAGGTAGTCGATCTCGTAGCCGTTGCGCTCGGCCCACACCACGAAGTGCCGCTCGTAGGTCGCCCAGAACGCGTCGGCGTGGTGGCGGCTGTACCCGAACAGGCGCGCCCACTCGTACGAGGGGTAGCGGGGGGCGCCGTTGATCGGCAGCGTGCCGGGGTTGGCCTCCCGCGGCGCGCCCGCCGGCTTGCGGATCATCCCGCGGGCGATCGGGCGCTGCGTCGAGGCCAGCGGCGATCCGTTGTCGGAACGCGGGTCGTCGCCCAGGCCGCGGTAGTGGTTGGCGCCGCCCCAGTCGTTGTAGGCCAGCATCGTGCCGGTGGTCAGCACGAGCGCGGCGGGGGCACGCCGCCCGGCCGGCGCCTTGACGACGAAGAAGTGCTCGCGCTCCCACAGTTCCCCGGACGGCGTGACCGCGCGCACGGTGACGATGTAGAAGCCGCTCCGCCAGTCGTCCGGGATCTCCAGTTCCAGTCCCACGGGCCAGCCGCAGCCGACGGCGTGGGCGTCGGCCGGCGCCTCGTAGCGGCCGGCCGACAGCCCCTCGCACGACCAGACGACGCGCGGCTCCAGCCCGTCTCGGACCACTTCCAGATCGAAGGACGGGACACTCGCGCTGAGATGGAAGCGGACGGTATCCCCGGGAAAGTACGAGAACCGGTCCGTGTAGCACCACACCTCGGCCGCGTCCGGGCTGCTGAAGGCACGCTCCGAGGGCCAGCCCTTCGGGGACCAGGCGAAGGCGGCGGGCAGCCCCTTCGCCGCGTTCGTGTCGCTCACTTCTCCTCCTTGAGTGCGAGCAGGCTGATCAGGTCGTAGGCCACATGGGAGGCCGCGACGGAGGTGATCTCGGCATGGTCGTAGGCGGGCGCGACCTCCACGACGTCGGCGCCGACCAGGTCGGTGCCCTCGAGGCCGCGCAGGATCTCCAGCAGTTCCCGGCTGGTGAGCCCCCCGGCCTCGGGGGTGCCGGTGCCGGGCGCGTGCGCCGGGTCGAGCACGTCGATGTCGATCGAGAGGTAGAGCGGCCGGTCCCCGATCCGCTGCCGCAGCGCGTCGGCGACCTCGTCCACGCCCCGGCGCATCACATCGGCGCTGGTCACGATGCCGAAGCCAAGCCGGCGGTCGTCGTCGAGGTCCTTCTTGCCGTACAGCGGGCCGCGGGTGCCGACGTGGCACACCGCCTCGGTGTCGAGGATGCCCTCCTCGACCGCCCGGCGAAACGGCGTGCCGTGCGTGTACTCGGCCCCGAAGTAGGTGTCCCAGGTGTCGAGATGCGCGTCGAAGTGCAGCAGCGCGACCGGGCCGTGCCGCCGGGCGGCCGCCCGCAGCAGCGGCAGCGCGATCGTGTGGTCGCCGCCGATCGTGACCAGCCGGGTGCCGCCCTCCATCAGCCCGGAGGCGGCCTCCTCCACGGTCTCGACCGCCTCGCGGATGTCGAACGGGTTGCACGCGATATCGCCCGCGTCCGCCACCTGCATCGCCGCGAACGGCGAGACGTCCAGGCCCGGGTGGTACGGCCGGAGCAGGCGGCTGGCCTCGCGGACGGCCGAGGGGCCGAACCGGGCGCCGGGGCGGTAGGAGACCCCGCTGTCGAACGGCACGCCCACCACCGCCACGTCGGCGTGCCCGATTTCGTCCAGCCGCGGCAGCCGCGCGAAGGTGGCCGGTCCGGCGAATCGCGGAACCCGTGAGGAATCGACGGGCCCCCGGGGCACGCTCATACCTGATCCTTTCTCTCCACCGCGAAGCCCCAGGTCAGGGGCTTATGGATGGGCAAGTCTGCACGCAAGCGGACTAAACCGGCAATTGGTGCAGCAACGGAGAGTCGGGGGCAGGTTTGTGGATGAGAACAAATGCCGACGACCCGGCGGCCGGGATGGCCGCCGGGTCACAGGCGTCAGGCGTCAGGCGTAGTGCCGGTAGATCACACGCGCCACGCAGGCGGGCTTGGCGGAGCCGTCGCTCTCGACGGTGAAGTCGAGCAGCATCTGGACGCCGTCGCCGGGGACGTCCTCGACGGAGACGACGACGGCGGCGAGGCGGATCTTGCCGCCGACCTTCACGGGGCTGGGGAAGCGGACCTTCTCCAGGCCGTAGTTGATGCTCATCTTCACGCCCCGGACGTCGAGCAGCTCGTTGAAGAGCGGGATGACCAGGGACAGCGTCAGGTAGCCGTGGGCGATCGGGCCGCCGAACGGCCCGTCCTTGGCCCTGTCGGGGTCGATGTGGATCCACTGGTGGTCGTCGGTGGCGTCGGCGAAGGTGTTCACCCGGTCCTGGGTGACCTCCAGCCAGTCACCGCGGCCGAGGTCGCGGCCGGCGAGCGCCCTGATCTCGTCGAGCCCGTTCACCGTGATGGTCATGTGCCTGCCGTCCCTTCCGTGGAGCCGTCCTGTGCGCCTTCTCCGGTGCCGAGCCCGAGCAGGCGTACGGCGTTGTCCTTCAAGATCTTCGGGCGGACCTCGGGCTTGATCTCGAGCTTGTCGAAGTCGGCCAGCCAGCGGTCCGGGCTGATCACCGGGTAGTCGGACCCGAACAGCACCTTGTCCTTCAGCAGCGTGTTGGCGTATCGGACGAGCTGCGGCGGGAAATACTTGGGCGACCACCCCGACAGGTCGATGTAGACGTACGGCTTGTGCGTGGCGACGGCCAGCGCCTCGTCCTGCCAGGGGAACGAGGGGTGGGCCAGGATGATCCGCAGCTCGGGGAAGTCCACGGCGACGTCGTCCACCAGCATCGGGTTGGAGTACTTCAGCCGGATCCCGCCCCCGCCGGGGACTCCCGCGCCGATGCCCGTCTGGCCGGTGTGGAACAGGGCGACCGCCCCGAGCTCCTGGATCGCCTCGTAGAGGGGGTAGGCCATCCGGTCGTCGGGCGCGAATCCCTGGATGCTGGGGTGGAACTTGAAGCCGCGCACGCCGTACTCCTCGACGAGCCTGCGCACCTCCCGGACCCCCGCCCGGCCCTTCCAGGGGTCCACGCTGCCGAACGGGATCAGCACGTCCGGGTGCTCGGCGCAGCTCTCCGCCACCTCCTCGTTGGAGATGCGGGGGTGTCCCGTGGCGTGCTCCGCGTCGACGGTGAACACCACCGCGGCCATCCTCCGCTCGCGGTAGTAGGCGGCGATCTCGGGGATGGTCGGTCTCGGGTGCTCCTTGAAGTACTTCTCCGAGGCGCCGAACAGCTCGGCGCTCAGCGAGGCGTGCCCGCCGGCGGAGACCTCGGCGTGCGTGTGCACGTCGATCGCGACCAGGTCCTCGGTGTTCATCGGGTCTCCGGGTGCACGGGTGCGGGGATGCCGTACGTCTCGGGGTCCGCGCCGACGCCCGTACGCCAGGAGGCCGCGATGGCCTCGGCAGTCCAGCCGCCGTCGGCGTACGCCACGGCCTTCTCCGCCGGGTGCGACCACAGCGCGAGCCGGTCTCCCCCGATGCCGATGGCCTGGCCCGTCACCCCGGCGGCGGCGTCCGACGCGAGGAAGACGACGAGCGGGGCGACGTCCTCGACGGAGCCCATCCCCTCGTCCCTGCGCAGCCACCGCGGGAACGGCTTTCCGGTCCGCTCCGCCTCCTCGATGACCGGGGCGAAGGCGGGGATCGTCTTGGTCATCTCCGTGGCCGCCACCGGGACGACCGCGTTCACCGTGATGTTCGCCCTGGCCAGCTCCATCGCCCAGGTCCTGGCCATGGCGACCACGCCCGCCTTGGCGGCGGCGTAGTTCGTCTGGCCGAAGTTCCCGCGCTGGCCCGCGGGTGAGGAGACGAGGATCAGGCGCCCTCCGCTCCCCTGCTCGCGCATGCGCACCGCCGCCGCCCGTGCGCAGGTGAACGTGCCGCGCAGGTGCACGCCGATCACCGCGTCGAAGTCGTCGTCCGTCATCTTCCACAGCACCCGGTCACGCAGGATTCCCGCGTTCGTGACCATCACGTCGAGCCGGCCGAACTCCTTGACGGCCGTGTCGACCAGCCGCTCGGCGACCTCGGCGGAGCCGACCGGGGCCACGACGGCCTCGGCCCTGCCTCCCTTCGCGGTGATCCCGCCGGCGACCCCCGTGGCCGCGTCGCCGTCCACGTCGTTCACGACGACCGCCGCCCCCGCCGCCGCCAGCGCCTCGGCGTACGCGCGCCCGAGGCCGCGGCCCGCGCCGGTGACGACGGCCACCTTGCCGGAAAGATCCATAGTGTCGCCCTTCGCTCGGCAGCGTGACTTCGTCGAATGTATGGCAACAATGTGACGGTCGTCAAAGATTTGCATGACGTTGGGGACGGTCTACCCTTCTGCTGTGACCCTCGGCGGCGAAGACGACCAGACGGCGCCATCCCTGCGCCCGCAGCCCCTGATGTTCAGCTTCCTCGGCATCTACGTGCTGCACCGCGGCATCGCCGTCTACTCCGGGAGCGTCATCGACGTCTTCGCCCGCCTCGGCGTCTCCGAGGAGGCCGTACGGTCGACGCTCGCACGGATGGTGAAGCGAAACCTGCTGGCGCGGCACCGGCAGGGACGGAAGGTGTATTTCGGGCTCACCCCGCGTGCCGTCGAGGTCCTGGAGGACGGGCGCAGGCGGGTGTGGGAGACCGGCGCGGTGAACCGCGACTGGGACGGCACCTGGACGCTCGTCGGCTTCTCCATCCCGGACAGCCGGCGCAGCACCCGGCACGACCTGCGGTCCCGGCTCATCTGGCACGGATTCGGCCTGCTGCAGAGCGGGCTGTGGATCGCGCCGGGCGTCAAGGACGTCAGCGACATCCTCGCGACTCTTGATCTGGGCGACCACGTCACCGTGCTGACCGCCAGGGCGTTCAAGCCGACCGAGGCGGCCGACCTCGTCGGGAAGGCGTTCGACATCGAGCAGATCGCCGCGCGCTACCGGGCGTTCCTCGCCCAGTGGGACGTCTCCCGGCCACTCCCCGTCGCGCCCGACGACCTCGCACGGCAGTTGCTGTTGCACACCGACTGGCTGCAGCTCGTCCGCCAGGACCCGCATCTGCCGGCCGAGCACCTGCCCCGGGACTGGCCGGCGATCCAGGCCGAGCAGACCTTCCAGGCGCTCGCCCAGCGGTACGAGCCGCCCGCCGCCGAGCTGGCCGCCACCGTCCTGGACACGCTGGCCGTCTGACGCCCGGCCGCGCCGCCCCCTGACGGCTCGTCGCGGCGCGGCCGGGTGCGGTCAGGCGACGGTGCAGGCCGCGCCGTTGAGGGCGAAACCGGCCGGTGCGGTGTTGCTGCCGCTGTAGGAGGCCTGGAAGCCGAAGCTCGTGCTGCCTCCGGCGGGGATGGCGGGGTTGTAGGAGACGTTGCGCGCGGTGACCTGGGCGCCGGACTGGGTCACGCCGGCGTTCCACGCGTTGGTGATCTGCTGGTTGCCCGGCCACGTCCAGGTGACGGTCCAGCCGTTGACGGGAGCGGTGCCGGTGTTCGTGATCGTGACGTCCGCGGTGAAGCCGTTGTTCCAGGAATTGGCCCTGTAGGTGATCCGGCACGCGGCGCCCTGCTGCGGATTCGACGGGCTCGCGGACGGCGAGGGGCTTGGCGACGGCGACGGGCTCGCGGACGGGCTGACGGACGGACTGACGGACGGGCTGACGGTGGCGCTCGGGCTCGGGCTGCTACCGGTGAGGCCGAAGAACTGGATGGCGACCGCGGCCATGCCGCTCATGGGGAGACTGTGGCCCGCGCCCTGGATGCTGTACGCCTCGACCTTCACCGCCCCCGTGGAGTCGGCGTAGCGGCGGCGGTTCCAGCCGGACTGCGGGGTGTCGGTGCTGGAGGGTGTCTGGCTCAGGCCGTGGACGTTCGTCCACTGCTTGATCTCCTCCTCGAGCTCGGCATAGGCGACGACGGTGTCGCTGGTGCCGTGCCACAGCTGCATCCGCGGCCAGGGCCCCCGGTAGGTGGGGTTCGCGTTGCGGACCGCGTCGCCCCACTGCTGCGCGGTCTTGCCCACGCACGGGGCGGAGTTGCCCCCCGGGCTGTAGGCCGCCTCGTTGGGGAAGCACGTGAACGGCACGCCCATGAACGCCACGCCCGCCTTGAACACCTCGGGATACAGGGCGAGCATGGCGTTGGTCATCATGGCGCCCGAGGAGGCGCCGGTCGCGAACACCCGGTTCGGGTCGCCGTGATACTGCTGCTCGACATAGGTCACCATCGACATGAGCGACACCGGGTCGGTCTGGCCGCCGCGCACCTTGGACGCGTCCGACCAGTTGTCGAAGCAGTTCATCTTCTTGGACGCCGACGGGTAGATCACGATGAAGCCGTACCGGTCGGCCAGCGACGCGAACTCGGTGGACGAGTAGAAGCCCGGCCCCGAGCCGCCGCACGTGTGCATGGCCAGCACGATCGCCGGGTTCGGCTGGGCGCTGTTCGGGACGTACACGTACATGCGCAGGTTGCCGGGGTTGGCGCCGAAGTTCGTCACCTCGGTCAGCGTCGCCGCGGCGGCGGGGTGCGCGGACACCAGCGCCGACACCAGGACCGCGGCGGCACACAGCACCGCGGCGACGGCGCCGGCGAGCGCCGTGAGTAATCGCTTCATCCGCTCCTCCTTTGTCGATCAGCGGCGGTTCCCTTTTTCTCGGGCCTTTTCCGCGCACGTTGCGGAATCGCCGCTCACTCGCAAGTAGTGACGTCAGCCGGTATAGGAGCGGAGGCGCCCGGCGGTCAAGACGCGACCCCGAGGGCTCCGGCGATCAAATAGGCGTTTCCACTGCTTATCAAGCTACTTGCTATCAAGTCACTTGATAGCCACCCGCGAAACTTACATTCCGGAGATCGCGCGGTATGGTCGTCCGGTGACCGCCCGCCGCCCCCGTCCCGCCGCCCAGCCGTCCGCGCCCGCGGCCCGCCTGAGCTACCTGGTGTTCCGCCTGGAGCGCCGCATCCGCGCCCGCCTGGACGACGTGCTCGCCCGGCACGGCGTCACCACGACCGAATACATGGCGCTCAGCGAGCTGCGCACGCGCGACGGGGTGTCGTCGGCGGAGCTGGCCCGCATCGCCTTCGTCACGCCGCAGGCGATGAACCTCGTCATCCGCGACCTGGAACGGCGCGGTCTGATCCGCCGCGACCCGCACCCGGACGGCGGCCGCACGCTGTGCGCCCGCCTCACTCCCGAAGGGGTGGCCGTGCTGCGGCGGTGCGACGATTCGCTCGACGACATCGAAGCGGTCATGCTCGCGAAGGTCGACGACGCGACGTGTGAGGTCCTCAGGGAGGGCCTCACCGTGTGCGCCCGGGCCCTACGTCCCGACGCGTACTGACGAAGTCGTCAGAGCAGCCTGGTCATGAACACGCTGTGCGGATCGGGCCGGTAGTCGGCGAAGGGCTCGCAGTAGCCGAACCCGAACTTCTCGTACAGCCTCCTGGCGGGCAGGAAGAAGTCGGCCGAGCCGGTCTCCAGGCTCAGCCGGGTGAAGCCCATCCGCCCGGCCTCGGCGATGATGTGCGCCAGCAGCAGGGACGCGATCCCGCTGCGCTTGCGCGCCGCCGACGTGCGCATCGACTTCAGCTCGGCGTGCGCCGGGTCGAGCCTCTTGATCGCACCGCAGCCCACGACGGTGTCGCCGTCCATCACCGACCAGAACGTGACATCGGGCGCGCGCAGGCCGTCGAGGTCGAGGGCGTGCTTGCTCTCCAGGGGCGTGATGGACCGCATCTCCCGCACGTGTTCCCGCAGGAACTCGGCGATCTGCGGACCGGACAGGTCGTCCTCGACGATTCTCATCGTGCTCGCTCATCCAGGGTGCTCGGTGACATCGGCGGTCGGGGAACCACGGCAGGACGCCACTCTAGCCGCCGCCGCGTCAGTCGAAACCGAAGCCCGGGGGCAGCGGCTCCCGCCGGAACAGGTGGGCGGGCACGGCGTCGGCGAGGGCCTGGTAGCCCGCCGGGTTCAGGTGCAGGTGATCGCCCACGTCGTACGCCGCGAGCAGCCGGCGGGGGTCGGCCGGATCGCGGGCGGCACGGTCGAAGTCGATCACCGCATCGAACCGGCGGCCGGTGCGGATCCACTGGTTGACCGCCTGCCGGGCCGCCTCCCGGTAGCCCCGCGCGTCGTCGTAGGGGGCGTTGCCGCCGAACGGCGTCAGCGTGGCGCCGTAGACGCGGATGCCCCGCGCGTGCGCCCGCGTGACGATCTGGTCGTAGGCGAAGATCAGATCGTCGGCCACCTGCTTCTGCGCGGCCGGACCGGCCTCTGCGGTGCCGATGTCGTTGACCCCCTCGAACAGGATCAGCCAGGCCACCCCGCTGTGGGCGAGCACGTCACGGTCCAGCCGGGCCAGCACGTTGGGCCCCAGGCCGTCGTTGAGCACCCGGTTGCCGCCCGCCCCCTGGTTCACCACCGCCACCGCGGAGGTGGCGCGCCGGGACTGCAGGCGGTCGAACAACCGGTCCGGCCAGCGGTCGTTGCCGTTGGTGGTCGATCCCCGGCCGTCGGTGAGCGAGTCGCCCACCACCGCCACAACGGCGACCGACGGCTCGGCCCACACCTCCACCCCGCTGAGGAAGTACCAGTGGTCCACCGCGGTGGCGCCGGGCAGGTCCGCGGCGTCGGCGTGGTCGCCGGCCAGCAGATAGGAGGTGGTCCGCGAGCCCGGATGCGAGGTGATGCTCGCCGAGCGCTGCCCGTCGGCCAGATGGACCGTCACCGTCAGGTTCGACCGAGGCGCCGGCTCGACGTTCAGCGGGTCGGAGACCACCTGCGCCCCGACCGGGATGGACACCGACGGGCGGCCGTGGAAGGTCACCGGCCGCACCGTTTCCGGCCGGATCGCGCTCACCCCCGCCCGCCCGCCGACCGGCAGCGCGACGGTGACCTTCGTGATGGGCAGCGCCGCGCCGCCGAAGGCGTTGGAGAACCGCAGCCGCATCTGCCGCCCGCCCATCGAGACCCGGACCGTCTGCCGCAACGTGGCATCGGCGAGAACGAGGTCGTCCCGGGCGAACGGCGGCGGCGGCATGTTGCCGGGCTCCGTCAGCTGCGGCATCGCCGTCCAGGAGGCGACCCAGCGTCCTTCTCCCCTGCGTCCTTCTGGTCTGCGTCGTTCTGCTCTGCGTCGTTCTGCTCTGCGTCGTTCTGCTCTGGGCACGCCGTCGCGTCGTGGTTCCGTCATGGGATGCGGCGACCGCGAACGTCGGGGACGCCCGACTTGCGGAAGAAGTAGGCGTTGATCTGGTCGCGCCACTCCTCCGCGCAGCGGACCTGCTCGTCGAGGAGCTCTTTCACCCGGGCGTGCAGGGACGGGTCGAACAGTCCGGCGGCCTCCACCCATCGCCGCCGGGCCTGTTCCACCTGCTCGGCCCCGGCGAAATGGGTGTCGTAGACGTGCTGGATGACAGTCGATCCGCTGTGCAGCACGTGCCCGTACGGGACGTGATGGAAGAACAGCAGCAGTTCGTCCGGGCACCGGTCGAGCGACTCGTACACCTCCGACCACGGCGGCGGGTACTGGCCGGTGAAGCCGGTCCCGGTGGCGCGGGTGCGGTCCACGCCGACGCCGTCCCGGTCGGCGAAGTGATAGGTGCCCCACGGGGTGTACTCGTATCCGTCCACGTCGGGCCCGTAGTGGTGGCCGGGACGGACCATGAATCCGACGCCCAGCGGCGCGGTGTACCGCTCGTAGGTGCGCCAGGAGTCGTCCATGATCGCATGCAGCGTGCGTCGCAGCCGCTCGATTTCTCCGGTCGCCGCAGGCTCCGTGTCCCCGCTCGCCGTCGGCACGAAGGTGAGGTCGATCCACTCGTCGAGGATCGCCGCCGGGTCCGACCGCGGGGCCCAGGCGAGCCTGCCGAAGGCGTACAGGTTGGCCTGCGCGAGCGGGTGGCCGGTCCAGTAGGGGTCGTCGCCCACGTTGGAGACCCCGACCAGATCGCCGCCGTCGATGACGTCCGCCACGGCGTCCCCGTCAGGTCCCCAGGGGCGGAAGCCGAGCACCTCGCGCCACATCGGGGCGAGGTAGCAGACGTGCCGCTGCTGGCCGGTGTATTCCTGTGTCACCTGCAGTTCCACGGCGAGGCGGGTGGCGGGCATGGCCGCGATCACCGGCGACACGGGCTCGCGCACCTGGAAGTCGATCGGGCCGTGCTTCACCTGCAGGATCACGTTGTCGCGGAACCGGCCGTCGAGCGGGGCGAAGTGGTCGTACGCGGCGCGGGCCCGGTCGGTCGCCCGGTCGCGCCAGTCCTGCCGGTGGTTGTAGACGAAGGCGCGCCAGTGGACGACCCCGCCGAACGGCTCCAGCGCCTCGGCCAGCAGGTTCGCGCCGTCGGCGTGGTCGCGCCCGTACGCGAACGGGCCGGGCTGCCCCTCCGAGTCGGCCTTCACGACGTAGCCGCCGAAGTCGGGGATCGTGTCGTACACCCGCTCGGTGACTCCCGCCCACCACTTCCGCACCTCCTCGTCCAGCGGGTCGGCGGTCGGCAGCCCACCGAGCGCGACGGGCGAGGCGAAGTTCACCGACAGGTGAACCCGGATCCCGTACGGCCGCAGCACGTCCGCGATCGCGGCGACGTCGCTGAGCCGGTCCGTCAGCAGGCGGGCCTCGGTGGCGTGCACGTTCACGTTGTTGACCGCGACCGCGTTGATCCCGCAGGCGGCCAGCAGCCGCCCGTAGGCGCGCACCCGCGCCAGGTCGCCGCGCGGCGCGCCGTCGTGCCAGAAGATCGACCCGCCCGCGTAGCCGCGCTCGACCTGGCCCATCACCGGATGGACGTCGACGTTGTCCCAGTGGTCGAGCATGCGCCGCCGCGTCGCGGGCCGATGGTGCTCGGCCGGTCGCTCGCCCGTGAACGCCGACTCGCCGAGCCGTACGACGTGGAACAGGCCGTAGAGCAGCCCGGCGGGATCGTCGGCGAGCACCACCGTGACGCCGTCGCGCCGCGCGAGCAGGTATCCCTCCGCACCGGTCGCGGAATCGGGCCGGACCTCGCCCGCGACCCCCGGCAGGACCTCCACGGTCGTGAGCGCGAGCACCAGGTCGTGCGGCTCGTTCTCGGCGCCGCGACGCACGCGTCCGCCGAACCGGGCACAGGCCCGCGCCACCTCGTCGTGCACGGTCTCGGCGAGGAGCCCGTCGCCGAACACGAGCACGCGGCGCGAGCCGATCGCCCGGAACGCCTCCGGAGGCAGCCAGGCGGGATGAAAACCGGCCGGGTCAGGAGCCGTCACGAGGCCCCCTCGACGGTGAACCGCTCGGTGACCTCTTTGATCACCGGGCGGCTGTTCAGCAGCAGCGCCGACGCGAACACCGAGGCCAGCAGCGCCAACGCGGCCTCGGTGGCGACCACCGTGACGCCGGCCGCGACGACGAGCAGGCAGGCGTTGGCCAGCGCGACCCTGGGCGAGGAGAAGAGGAAGTAGGCGGCCAGGCGGGCGACGTCCCTCGCCCGGAACGCGAACAGCGATGTGATCACGAGTGCGTTCGCGCCCCAGAGGGCCGCCGCCAGCGCGATGAGGACCAGCAGGATCGCCCACCACCCCGGGACGCCGGCGGCGCCGAAGTTCGCGAGCGTCGATCCGAGGACGGTCAGCCACACCAGCCACGGGATCCAGAGCTTCACCACTCCGCGGACGTTCATCCGGTAGCCGCGCCAGAACGCCGTCGCCGGGTGGAGATCCGTCAGGTCCAGCCGGCGGTGGTGCAACGCGTACAGCGCGGCGGACAGCGCCGGGCCGGCCGGGAGCGCGCAGGCCGCGGCCAGCGGGACGTTGGCGGCGTCGCGGTCGAGCAGGACGAGCCCGGCCAGGCCGGGCACGGTGGTGGCCAGGACCAGGAGCTCGACCACGAGCAGGGTGTAGACCAGCGCGGAGGCGCGGGAGAGCGGTCCCTGGCCGAACCGCCGCATCGTCGTCTCGGTCATGGCGCGGCTTCCCCATCCGAAGCGAGCGCGTTCAGGCCGAGCAGGCGGCCGTCGTCCCACCCGTCCGCCCAGGGCGGGGTCTCGTCGACCACGGGCGTGATCTCCAGCAGGGTGACCTCGTGGCGGTCGAGGGTGATGTCCAGGCCGACGCGCCCGCCTTCGATCGGCAGGCTGCGATGGCTGCGGACCGGCTCGGCCGCCTCCCGGAGCGCGTCGAGTTGCCGGGGCCGGGGGGACGCCGGGCGGCCCATCTCGCACCACGCCCTCCAGGCGTTGCCCTTCTCCTCGCTCACCGACGAACGCAGCAGGAAGGCGCGGCCGGACGGGGAGCCGACCGGGATCGACAGCCGCACGGTGTGGCCGTCGACGGGCGGGCCGCCGGTGACGTCCACCGGCGCCCAGGCCAGCGCGGTGACCCGGCCGGCGTCGTCCCGCGTGACCAGGTGGTCCGGTCCGCGCGCGAGGATCTCCTCGCCCATGCGGGCCATGAAGGCGTACAGGTGATAGGTCGGCTTCTTGATCTGGCGGTGGGTCAGCAGGCCGAAGCCGCCGTGGAACAGCGAGGCCGGCACCCCTGCCTCCTCGAACACGTCGCTGAAGGTCCAGTAGGAGAAGGAGTCGGCCAGGTCTCCCCCGGCGGCCAGCACTGGCGCGAGGTACGCGGCGTGGAAGGCCGTGTCGTGGATCGGGTTGTCGGGGCGGTAGGAGGAGTTGAACTCGGTGATGTGCACGGGCAGGTCCGCCAGCGGACCGCCCCGGAGCTGCCGCCGGGGTGTGGCGAACTGCTCCAGCAGCCGCGACGGCGGGGCCAGCGTCTGGTGCACGCCGAACGGCACGTGCTGGGCCGGGCCGGAGGTGTAGGCGTGCCGGCTGACGAAATCGATGGGCAGAGACCGCTCGACGACGAAGTCGGCGAAGCGCACCAGCCAGTCGTCGGAGCCGGGAGAGATGGCCGGTCCGCCCACCTGGAGCGAGGCGTCCACGTCCTTGACGGTGTTCGCGGTCACCTCGTACAGACGGTGGTAGGCGTCCTGGTCCGCGTCGAGCCAGAACTCCTTGAGATTGGGTTCGTTCCACACCTCGATCGGCCAGGTGCGCACCTGCTCCAGGCCGTACCGGTCGACCAGGTGGGTCACCGTGGCCCGCACCAGCGCGGCCCACTCCTGCCAGTCCCCGGGCGGGGTGATGTTCCCGCGCCACCAGAACACGGTCTGCTCGCCGGACGCCAGCCCGGAGGGCATGAAGCCCAGCTCGACGAACGGCTTGATCCCGAGGTCGAGGTGGGCGTCGATCACCTGGTCCACGTAGGTGAACACGTGCCGCACGTGCCGGGTCCCCCGGTACTCGTACGGCCGGTGGACGCCCACCCCGTCGCTCAGCAGCCCGTGCCCCCGGATGTGCCGGAAGCCGATCTCCCGCTGCACCAGCGCCAGCGACTCCTGGTAGTCGCGCCGCAGGGCCAGGTCGAAGCGGCCGGTGCCCACGCAGAACCGCCAGGCATCCGTCAGCCGGGTCGTGGTCTCGGCCGGAACATCGGGGACAGGATCGCGCATCATCATCCTTCACTCACCGTCGGTGACAGCGCGCGCCGGCCGTGGGGCAGGCACGGCCGGCGCGGGCCGGTCAGCCGTGCTCCTTCTTGTACCGGTCGTAGGCGCTGTTCACGAGGTTGACGTAGGACGACATGTTCTTCGCCTCGAGCTCCTTGACGTACGCGTCCCACTCGTCGAAGCTCCGCTTGCCCAGGATGAAGTTGAGCATGTTCTGGCTGACGTGGTCCTTGAGCGGCGTCTCATACAGCGAGGCCTGCTCGCGCTCCTCGTCGCTGAGCGGATGGGGAGGCGCCACCGGCATCGCCTTCCTGGCGTTCATCACCTTCTGGAACTCGATCTCCTCGTCGGAGAAGGTCGACTGGAGCAGTTCGGTGCTGCCGCCGTAGGCGAACACGCCGTTGGAGAAACCGAAGTCCTTCTGCAGGTGCTTGGGCGCGCCGGGGTTGAGCCCGACGAAGTCGACGTCCTTCGCCAGCTGGAACTTGCCGGAGGCGTCCTTGGTGTACGTCGTCCCCTCGACACCCCACTTGGCGAACACCTGGCCCTCGTCGGAGTACCAGAGCCAGTCGATGAACTGCATCATCGCGACGAAGTTCTTGCTGTCGCGGGCCTTCTTGGAGATCATGATGCCGTTCTCCAGCCGGGTGGTGTTGGACCCCGCCTTGATCGGGCCGAGCGGCCCGATGGGCACCGGAATCTTGACCAGCCTGGCTTTCGGGTCCGCCTTCTTCAGCGGTGGACGGTACTCGTTGACCAGCGTCTGCGCGTTGGTGCTGATCGCGAAGGACTTGCCGGACACCAGCTTCTGGATCGCCTGGTCGTCCTGCTGCGTGAAGCTCTCCGGGTCGAGCAGTTTCTCCGTCACCAGCGTGTTGAGGAACTGCAGCGCCTGCTTGAACTGGTCCATGGCGCCCACGTAGGCGAACTTCTGCGCGGTGGGGTCCCAGATGACACCGCCGCTCGTGTAGCCCCAGCCCCAGGGAGCGCCGTAGCCCGTGCCGAGGTAGTTCATCAGGGCGCCGCCCGTCGTGGAGACGGTCCCCCACCGATCGGAGAAGGGATAGGAGTCCGGGTTCTCCTCCTTGATCGCCTTCAGCACGGAGTGCACGTCGTCCCAGGTCTGCGGAATCTCCAGACCGAGCTTGTCGAGGACGTCGGCGCGGATCGCCATGGTGTAGTCCACCCAGTAGTCCTCGTGGAGGCCGGGGAGCACGTAGAAGCGGCCGTCGGACTGCCGGAGCGTGTCAAGGTCGGGCTGGAGGTTCCACTTGGCGACCTTCTCCTTGAAGTTCGGCATCAGGTCGAGGTAGTCGCTGACCGGGAGGACGGCACCGGAGGCGACGAAGGGGGTCTCCTGGCCCGGGTAGGTCTTCGGAATGATCATCGGTGCGTCGCCCGCGCCGATGATCAGGCTGCGCTTGTTCTCGTAGTCGCTCAGCGGCACCACGTTCGGCTGCAGCGTCACGTTGGTCCGCTTGGTCAGCTCCGACCAGAACAGCCAGTCGTTCTTGATCGGATAGAAGGGGTGGTTGTTGTAGAGGATGCTGAACGACACCGGCGCGGTGGCCTTGAACTGCGTGCCGACCCCGTAGTCGGTCATCGCGCCGTCGCGGTTCGCCGCGAAGCCGTCGCCGCTCTTCTTGCCGCCGGAACCGCCGTCAGTGCTGCAGGCGGCGAGCGCGAGGAAGGCTCCCACGGCGACCATCGCCTGACGCCGGTTGATCTCATACATGAAAGGGGGGTCCTTTCCCTGGGGAAACGAGCTGGGGAAACGGGCTGGGTGAAAGCGGAATGAGAGGTCCGGCGTTGGCTATCCCTTCACCGCGCCGAGCATGACGCCCTTGACGAAGTACCGCTGGACGAAGGGGTAGACCACCAGGATCGGGATGACGGTGAGCACCATCGTCACGGACTTGATGTTGGTGGCCACCGTCATGTCGGTGGCGTCGGCGCCGACGGACGTGCCCGTGGTGGCGCCGGCGATGAGGTTGCGCAGGTAGACGGTCACCGGGAACAGGTCGTTCTGGCTCATGTAGAGGAAGGCCGCGAACCACGAGTTCCAGAACGACACGGCGTAGAACAGCACCATCGTCGCCAGAACCGCCTTCGACAGCGGCAGCACGATCCGGAGCAGGATGCCGTAGGTGCTCATGCTGTCGATCGCGGCGGCCTCCTCCAGCTCGGCGGGCAGGCCCTCGAAGAACGCCTTCATCACCAGGAGGTTGAAGACGCTGACCGCGTTGGGCAGCACGATGGCCCAGATGCTGTCCTTCAGCCCGAGGCTGGAGATGAGGATGTAGTTGGGGATGAGCCCGCCGGAGAAGAACATCGTGAAGACCGCGATCCCGATCAGGAACGTACGGCCCTTCAGGTGCTTCTTCGACAGGACGTACGCGTAGCACGTGGTCATGACCATCGCGATGGCCGTGGCGACGACCGTGTAGACGACAGTGTTGCGGTAGTTGATCCAGAACGTCGGGTCGGAGGCCACGAACTCGTACGTACGGAAGGTGAACCCGACGGGGACGAGGTTCACCTTGCCGGCGCGGATGGCGAACTCGTCACTGAGCGACCGGGCGACGATGTTGACGAAGGGGTACAGGGTCACGACCACGACGCCGGTCAGGATGATCGCGTTGACGACCCGGAACACCCGGTAGCCCCGGGTCCTGTCGACGGTCACCACAGGCTCGTCCCCACTGTGCGCCGGGAGATCAGGTTCGCCGACATGACCAGGGCCAGCCCGATCACGGCCTCGAACAGGCCGATCGCCGCGGCGTAGCTGAAGCTGTTGGAGACGATGCCCATCCGGTAGAGGTACGTGGAGATCACGTCGGCGGTGGGATACGTCAGCGGGTTGTAGAGCAGCAGGACCTTCTCGAAGCCGACGGCCATGAACGTGCCGATGTTGAGGATCAGCAGGGTGACCGCGGTCGGCCGGATGCCGGGGAGGGTCACGTGCCAGACCTGCCGCCACCGGCTCGCGCCGTCGATCCTGGCCGCCTCGTACAACTGCTCGTCGATGGTCGTGAGCGCGGCGAGGTAGATGATCGTCCCCCAGCCGACCGTCTGCCACATCTCCGAGGAGACGTAGATCGTCCGGAACCACCCGGCTTCCTGCAGGAACGCGATGGGCTCGTTGCCGGCCGCGCGCAGGAGCTGGTTGACCGGTCCGTCCACCGACAGCATCTCCATGACCAGCCCTGCCACGACCACCATCGACAGGAAGTGCGGCAGGTAGGACACCGACTGGACGAACCGCTTGATCCTCCGGCCGCGCAGCTCGTTGATCAGCAGGGCGAGCACGATCGGCGTCGGGAAGCAGAACAGCAGGGTCAGCGCGCCGATGACCACGGTGTTGGTGAACACCTGCCAGAACGACGGGTCGTTCAGGAACATCTTCACGTAACGCAGGCCGACCCATTCCTCGCCCAGCACGCTGCCGCCGGGCTCGAACTTCCGGAAGGCGATGACGTTCCCGATCATCGGCAGATACCGGAAGATCACGAAGAACAGCAGCGGAAGGACCGCAAGCGAGTAGAGCTGCCAGTCACGGCGCAGCGCCTGTCGCCATGTGCGGCGCGGCGGGCGCTGCTTGCGGGCGGGATCCGGCCGTGCCCGCCGCGGATCCCCGGTGTCCGGCGACGCGTCGATCGTCCTGGTGGTGCTCATCCCGTGCCTCCGGTGCCATCCGAATGGATCCACGGCGGCGCGTGCGGCCGCCGAAGGGGGCGGCTTCGCGCACCCCGCCCCGGAAAACGGCATGGCAGCGCGAACCGAAAGTTTCGAAAGTTCCCATTAATATTGCGGAAATATAGGACCCGGACATGAGTGCGTCAAGAGGGCAGTCAATTGCCGAGACTCTCCCACAGCCGAGCCCAATACGGCCTGGATCTCGGTATATCTCGGGGCCTTCCGGTGGTAGAGTTTCGCGAAACTTTCGGAGAAACGACGAGCGGACAGATGACCAGCACCTCCCCCGCCCGCGATCCACGCCCCGCCACGATCGCGTCCATCGCCGAGGAGCTCGGCGTCTCGGTGACCACGGTCTCCAAGGTCCTCAACGGCCGCCCCGACGTCGCACCCGGCACCCGGGAACGCGTCGAGGCCGGCCTCGCACGGCACCAGTACCGCCGCCGGCCGAAGCGCCGGACGCTCAAGGGGCAGATCGACCTCGTCTTCCACCAGCTGAACTCCATGTGGTCGATGGAGATCATCCGAGGGGTCGACGCCGTCGCCGCCGCCGCGCGGATCGAGGTCGTCCTGTCGCAGCTGAAAGGAGCGCATCGGCCACCGGAGGAGTGGCTGGACGGCGTGCTCGACCATCGGCCCCTCGGCGTGCTGTTCGTCATGTCCAGCCCGTCTCAGTCGCAGCAGCAGAAGCTGCGGCGGGCGCAGATCCCGTTCGTCGTCGTCGACACCGACGGCGAGATCGCCGAGTCCGTGCCCGTGGTCGGCTCGAACAACTGGGACGGCGGCCTGCTCGCCACCCGGCATCTCCTCGAGCTGGGCCACCGCCGCATCGCGGTCGTCTCCGGGCCGAAGGACGTGATGTGCAGCAGGGCACGGGTCGCCGGCTTCCGGGTCGCCCTCGACGAGGCGGGACTCACTGTCGACCCCGGCCTCGTCAGGTATGGCAACTTCTACGTCGACGCCGGATATGAGCACGCCATGGAACTGCTGTCACGCCCGGACCGGCCGACCGCGATCTTCGCCGGGTCGGACCTGCAGGCGCTCGGCGTCCTGCGCGCGGCCCGGCGGCTCGGCCTCGACGTCCCCGGGGACCTGTCGGTGGTCGGCTACGACAATGTGCCCGTCGCCGGCTGGGTCGAGCCCGCCCTGACCACGGTGGGCCAGCCGCTGTGCGACATGGCGACGGTCGCGACCCAGATGCTGCTCGACCTGGCCCGCGGCGTGGAGCCTGCCACGAGCCGGATCGACCTCGCGAACGAACTCGTGGTCCGCGAGAGCACCGCGCCGCCGGGCGGCCGGGCCGCGGTCACGCCTGCCGCGCCCGGCGGACGACCGCCGCACCGAGGGGAGGCACGGTGATCTCCCCTGGCGCCGGCAGGCCGGTGAGGAGGTCCGAGCCTCCGCTCTCCACCGGGACGGTGACTGGCGTCTCGGCGTCGTGGTTGAGGAGGAAGAGGTATTCGTGCCGCTCGTCCTCCCGGACCGTGCACTCCAGGTGGGCGGGGAGGCCGTCGAAGCGGTTCTCCACGCCCGCCGCTCTCAGCTCGCCGATCAGCACCCGGTCGAAGGCGTCCTGTTCCAGGAGGGTGGCGAAGTAGACGACCCGGCCGGTTCCGAAGCGGTTGACGACGACCGCGGCACGCCCCCTGAGCAGTCCGTCCGTGTAGGTCGCCAGTGCCGTCCCGGTTTCGAGGTGGATGTCCTCGCGCCACCAGTCCGCCGTCGCCGTGCGACCGTCGGCGAACTCGACGGTGAACCGCTCGCCGGGACGCGCCGGCCAGTATTCGTCGATCTTCGCGCCGATGAGGCCGCGGAAGGCGCCCGGGTAGCCGTCCGGCCGGACGCGGTTGCACTCGTCCACCACGCCCGAGAAGAAGGACATGACGATCGTTCCGCCGCCGCGGGCGAACTCGGTGACGGCGGCGACGCCCTCGTCGTCGATGAGATACGCGTTGGGCACGACCAGCACCTTGTACGGCGACAGATCGCTTCGGGTGGACACGACGTCGACCGCGTAGTGGTGCTCCCACAGCGGCCGGTAGTGCCGCATGACGGTCTCCACGTAGCTGAAGTCGTTGCGGGGCAGGCCCCACAGCTCCTCCAGCCCCCACCAGCCGTTCCAGTCGAACAGGACGGCGACCTCGGCCCGCGTGGTCGTCCCCGCCACGGGTGCGAGCAGCCCGACCTCGCGGCCGAGCTCGGCGACCTCCCGGAAGGTGCGCGATTCGGGACCGGAGTGCGGCAGCATCGCGGAGTGGAAGCGTTCGTGCCCACCGCGACTGGCCCGCCACTGGAAGAACATCACGGAGTCGGCCCCGCGAGAGACCGCCTGGAGCGAGCCGAGCCGCATCCGGCCGGGCTCCTTGACCACGTTGAGCCTCCACTGGCTGACCGCGCTCGCGGCCTGCTCCATGAGCAGCCACGGCCGCCCGCCCTTGAGTGACCGGAACAGGTCGAACTGGAAGGCCGACGACACGTGCGAGTCCGGCTCGGCGGGGTCGGGGTAGATGTCGAGGGCCGCCGCGTCCTCCTCCGGAGCCCAGCGCCAGTAGTCGGCGTTCCGGTAGAAGCGCATGAAGTTGGTGACGATCGGGATGTCGTCGCGGAAGGAGCGGACGATGTCGCGCTCGGCGACGAAGCACTCCAGCAGGGCGTCGGAGGTGAAGCGCTTGAAGTCCAGGATGCGGCTGGGGTTCATCCAGGTGCGGGGGACGCTCGGCACCTCGACCTGGTCCCAGCCGGTGTAGACCTGCCCCCAGAAGCGGGTGGTCCACGCCTCGTTGAGGGTCTCCAGGTCGCCGTACCTGCGCTCGAGCCAGCGCCGGAAGCCGGCCGAGGCGGCCTCGTTGTACGCCGTTGGGCCGTACTCGTTGCTGATGTGCCACATGGCCAGGGCGGGATGGAAGGAGTAGCGCTCGGCGAGCCGCCTGGTGATGTTCGCCGCGTGCTCGCGGTAGATCGGGGACGAGGGGTCGTAGTGCAGGCGATTGCCGAAGCCGAACCGCTCGCCGTCGGCCATGACCGGGAGGACCTCGGGGTGCCGGTGGGTCAGCCAGGCGGGCGGCGCGGCGGTGGGAGTGGCCAGGTTGACCGCGATGCCGTTCTCGTGGAGCAGGTCCATGACCTCATCGAGCCAGCCGAACTCGTACTTCCCGGGCTCCGGTTCGAGCGAGGCCCACGCGAAGACGCCGAGCGACACGAGGTTCACGCCCGCCTCGCGCATGAGCCGGACGTCCTCCCGCCACACGGCCCGGTCCCACTGCTCGGGGTTGTAGTCCCCGCCGTACGCCAGGCCGCCGACGCGGTCTCCGAAGGCGCGCATGCGAGCGTCAGTCATCCATAAGCTCCTGTGCTGGTCAGGTCATCACAGTTCCAAAAGGCACAGTTAGCGTTAATACGGGCGAGACGGATGCGCAAGGGAGCAGGGCCGGGGTCGCGCAGGAACACGGTCCGGCGGATGCGGAGGCACCGAGCCCGAGGCGCACCCCCGAAGCAGCGGTCATCCCCCGGCGGTCACGGGCGTGCTCTCGCCGCTGCCGCTGCGCGCGCCGGTCCGCAGCGGGTAGAGCAGGAAGCAGCAGAAGGCCAGCGCGAGCACGGCCGGCGGGACCACGCCCAGCATCAGCCGGACGCCCGCCGCGACGGACTCCGGCTGCACCGCCGCCTTCTCGTCGTAGCCGGACAGGGTGAGCACCACCGAGATGATCACGGCCTGCAGCGACACCGACCAGCGGACGATGAACCCGTTCATCCCGAAGTACATCCCCTCGCGGCGGGCGCCGGTCCTGCGCTCGTCGTCGTCGATCACCTCGGCGAGCAGGATCTCCAGCAGCACCAGCATGCCCGCGATCCCGAATCCCACCGCGGCCCCGGCGGCCGCCGCGAGGACGAGGCCGTCGATGAGCAGGAACGGCGTGAGGGCCAGGCCGTACACGACGATCGCGGCGAGGGTCGCGCGGCGCGGCCCGATCCGGGTGGTGACGCGGCTCCACACGTAGACCATCGGGATCGCGGTGACGAACACCGCGCCCAGGATGACGGAGTTGGCCGACTCCGGCTCCCCCAGGGCGTACTTGGTGAAGAACGGGATGCCCGCCTGCAGCACGGCGAAGGTCAACTGAAGCAGGAAGCTGCCCGTGACGTATGTGACGAACGCGCGGTTGGCCAGGGTGTAGCGGACCGCGGTCGCGAACCCGAAGCTTTCCCGCCCGGCCCGGACCCGCTCGACCGACCCGCGCAGCGAGAGCGCGAAGAAGGCCAGCGACACGATGCCGAAGGACACGCCCATCGCGGCCCAGCCGATGGTGCCGTACAGCAACGGCGCGGCGGCGACCCCGACGATCATGCCGACGATGCCGAACATCTGCCGCCACGACACGGCGACGGCCCGCTCGGCGATGGTGGTGAACATCTCCGGGAACAGCGCCACGTAGTTCAGCACCACGACGACGTACAGCACGTCGTAGATGAGGACCACGATCAGGAAGTACCAGAATCCGGCCGTGCCGCCGTCCACCAGCGGAATCCAAATCATCGTGAACGCCGCGGCCAGCGGCGCCATCCCGATCGCGATGTACGGCACCCGCCTGCCCCAGCGGGTGCGGGTGCGGTCGGAGACATGCCCGACGAGCGGGTTGAGCAGGGCGTTCACGATGCCGTGCACGACCATCGCGACGCCGATCAGGTTCGGCGCCACCCCGAGGTGGTCGATGTAGTAGAAGGTGGCGAACGTCGCGAACGCCTGCGAGATCAGGTTGACCGACAGGTTGCCCGCGCCGTACGCCAGCACCCGGCCGCGCTTCATCGGACCCTGCGCGCCGCCCGCCGTCGGGCCCTCCGCACGGTCTTTCATCGGGCCCTCTGCACGTCACGCAGGTCGGACCAGCCGATGAGGCGGACGCCCTCCTCGGCGATGGCGCGGCGGACCTCCGGATCGGTGAACAGCCGCAGCTCCATGCCGCGTTTGGCGTGATGCGGCATGATCTGCCGGAGCTCGCTGGTCTCGTCGAACGGGTGGATGTAGATCTCGGTGACGCCGGGGCGCAGTGCCCGGATCAGCCCGATCATGTCGTTTCTGACGCTCTCGTACGTCTCCCCCTCGGCCAGTTCGAAGGGCAGCGTCCACAGCCGGTCGAGGATCACCACGCCCGCCGCGTCCGCGGCCTCGGCTCTCGCCTGCGCGAACGGCTCCAGCTCCTCCGGCAGGCCCATGCCGTCGAGGGTCCGGGGCAGGCGGAACGGCAGGCCGTGCTCCGCGCACGCCTTGAAGACGACGTCGAGGAAGTCCCTGCCGGTGGCCAGGCCGTACAGGCTGCCCATGTGGTTGTCGGCGTGGGACGGGTCGAGGCCGAGGGCGACGGCCCTGCCGATCTGCGCGTCGATCTCCGCGCGGACCTCCTCGGGGTCGGCCCGCTCCTCCACCGTGCGGCAGTCGGCCGGGAAGTAGCCGGAGTCGTCCACGAGCGAGGACACCGCGCGGTCGCGGGTCACCGGTCCCCACCGGTATCCCTCCCACTCGCTGGTGAACGTCAGGTGGACGCCCACGTCGTAGCCGCCCGCGACAGCCGTACGGACCGCGTCGGGGGCCCACGGGCACGGCGTCATGACGGTCGCCGAGCTTATGGCGCGGGCGGCCAGCAGTGCGGTGATGCCGGTGTTGGCCGCCCGGCACATGCCGTAGTCGTCGGCGTTCACGATCAGCAGCCGATCGTCCGGCCCGGCGCCGAGCCGTTGCGCGAGGTTCACGTGGTCTCCCCTTTCGCTGCCCCGGTGAGGTCCGCGTCGTACGGTTCCCCGGTCGTCATGTCGTGCGGCCGCCCGCCGATGACGGCGGCGAAGGCGCGTTCCCGTGCGCGATGGCGGGCGAGCCAGGCCGCGCCGCGCAGCACCGCGTCCCCGGAGACTCCGCTCGCGATGATCCTGATCGGGAGCGGCGCGGCGTCCCTGGCCAGGTGACGGCGGATGCGGGTGAGCAGCAGGTCGGCGCTGGCGCCGAACGCGCCGCCGAGCACGAACAGCTCCGGCTCGATCACGAGCGCGATGGAGGCCGCGACGTGGGCGATCCTGCGGGCGGTCGCGTCGACGACCGCGAGCGCCCTCTCGTCGCCGCCCCTGGCGCTTTCGAAGATCTCGCGCGGGGACGGCCTGCCCTCGATGCCGGCCTGCCTCGCCTGTTCGGCGATGCGGCGGGCGCCGAGCACCTCCGTGCCGAGCTCGGTCGCGGGATGGGGCAGGAATCCGACCTCGCCCGCTCCCCCGGCGAAACCCCGGTGCAGACGGCCGCCGAGCACGATCCCGGCGCCGAGGCCGACCCCGGCGCCGAGCAGGACGAAGTCGGCGACGTCGGCGCACGCCCCGAACCGCTGCTCGGCGACGGCGGCGAGGTTGACGTCGTTCTCCAGCAGAAGGGGCACCGGCAGGTCGCGCTCGATCACGTCGGCCAGGCCGCGGCCGCCCTGCGGCAGCCCGTAGGCCCGCCTGACGGTGCGGCCGTCGCGCGCCACGACCGCAGGGACTCCGACGACGGCCTGGCCGATGGCGCCCGGCTCGGTCCCGGCCCGTGCGGCGCACTCGGCGGCGAGCGCGGTCACCGCCGCCGCCGTGTCGGCCAGCCTGCGGCGCGGCGCTCTGGTCTCCGCCTGGGCGAGCGTCTCCCCCACCGCGTCGACGAGGACGGCGCGGATGCGCAGGTGGCCGATGTCGACGCCGAGCGCGAGCGCGCAGCGGGGAGCGACCCGGTAGAGGGTCGCGGCGGGCCCGCGACGGGTGGTGTCGGCGCCCGCCTCCTCGACGACCCCGCGCGCGACGAGCTCGCGCAGCGTCTGGGCGACGGTGGTCTTGGACAGGCCGGTGGCCCTGGTGATCTCCGGCCGGCCCAGCGGCCCCTCGCGGTCGATCACGTCGAGCACGGCGCGGGCGTTGATCGACCAGAGCAGGCCCTGCGGCCCGGCCAAGTAGTTCCCGCTCACGCTCACCCCGCGTCCGGCCCGAGTAGGTCGGAAAGTTTCCTACTCGAGGTGAGCCGTTTCTATCCGATCGTCGGCCCCACGACAAGACCGCTACGGTTCATTCGACGCAGAAAGGAGATCATCGTGAGCAATGCCGATACGGGCGACATTCCGTTCGGGGCACGGGTACGCGGCTGCCTGCTCGGCGGGGCCGTAGGGGACGCCCTCGGCGCGCCCGTGGAGTTCGACTCGATCGCCGCCATCCGCCATAACCACGGCAAGGCGGGCCTGACCGACCTCGCGCCCGACTGGCGCGGCAAGACCGGCCTGATCACCGACGACACCCAGATGACGCTGTTCACCGTCGAGGGACTGATCCGCGCCGGCGTACGCGTCGATGAGAGAGGCATCGGCGGCGGTGAGGTGCAGGTGGTCCGTCACGCCTACCTGCGCTGGCTCGACACACAGGAGCACCGCGTGCCGCCGCCCGCGGACGACCTCGTCCGCACCGGCCGGCTGCGCGAGCAGACCTGGCTCTACTCCCGTCGCGCACCCGGCAACGCCTGTCTGTCCGGCCTGCGCGCCGACCTCGGCCCGCTCGCCGCTCCCGGCCTGCCCGGGCCGGTCAACCCCGGTTCCAAGGGCTGCGGCACCGTCATGCGCTCCGCCCCGTTCGGGCTGGCCACCCGCGACCCGCGGGCCGCCTTCACGCTCGCGGCCCAGTGCGCCCAGATCACGCACGGACACCCCACCGGCTATCTGGCGGCCGGGGCCTTCGCCGCGCTGGTCTGTTTCCTGGCCCAGGGTGCGCCGCTCGCGAAGGCCGTACACGACACTCTCGGCCTGCTCGCCGAACGGCCCGCGCACGAGGAGACCACAGCCGCGATCGAGGCGGCGGTCGCCCTGGCCGGCACGGCGGAGCCGTCGCCCGAGACGGTGGAGACGCTCGGCGGCGGGTGGGTCGCCGAGGAGGCGATCGCCATCGCGGTCTACTGCGCGCTGGTGAGCCGCGACGACATCGAGCGGGCGCTGCTGCTGGCGGTGAACCACTCCGGTGACAGCGACTCCACCGGCTCCCTCTGCGGCAACCTCCTCGGCACGGTGCACGGCGACGCGGCCCTCCCCCGGCACTGGGTGTCCCGGCTGGAGGGCAGGGACACCATCGTCGAGCTCGCCGACGACTTCACCACCCAGTTCACCGGCGGCCGTCTCGACCACGACAAGTACCCCGGCGGCTGACCGCACCGAATCCGAACCGCGTGAGACGCACGCTCTGCCGGGATCATGTCGGTGGATCGTTGTAATCTTCCGGACGTACTGGTGATGCGGCCCGACGGGCTTCCGTTCTCTCGCCCGGGAACGGACATGCCCCCATACCGCACGAGTCTTTCGTGCTGCCTGGGGGTAGGTCCGTGGCCGTTGTCCGGCATTCCGCGGAAGGTCTGCTTCAGCTCGCGTCCGTGCCGGAGAGGGTGCTGAGCGATGTGATCGCCGAACAGCTTCGCATCACTCAGGGCGTCAACCCCGGCAAGAGCGAGCGAAGGTCCTGGGATCGCAGTCTGCCCGTGCTCGCCCGTGATCTCGTCGAGGCCGGGCTCGGCGGCGTTGAGATGCTGCTGGAATACCAGTTACCGCTCACCAGCAAGCGGGCCGACGTGATCCTCGCCGGCGTGGACCGGCACAGTGGCGACGACGCGTACGTCGTCGTGGAGCTCAAGCAGTGGAGCCACGCCGAGCTGTACGAGGACGACGCCGACCTCGTTCTCGTCCCCGGCATGGGCAACCACCCCAAACTTCACCCAGTCGTGCAGGTGCACGGCTACTGCGACTACCTCGCCGACTTCGTCGCCGCCCTGGAGGACCGCCGTCACGCCGTCCGCGGCGTCGCCTACCTGCACAACGCAAACGACCTGGACATCCACGACCTCTACGACCGGGTGGAGGACGAGCGGACCCGTCTGTTCAGCCAGAGCCGTCGTGGTCAGTTCATCGACTACCTTCGCACGCAGTTCGCGCCCGAACACGGTGCGCGCGCCGCCGACAGGCTGCTGGCGTCGGCGATCCGGCCGTCCAAGCAACTGCTGAAGGTGGCCGCGGCCGAGATCAGGCATCGGGACCAGTTCGTCCTGCTTGACCAGCAGCGCCTGGCGTACGAGATCGTGCTGCACGCGGTGGAGAAGGCCAGGGCGTCCGACTCCAAGGAAGTCGTCATCGTCACCGGCGGTCCCGGCTCGGGCAAGAGCGTCATCGCACTGTCGCTGCTCGGCGAGCTCGCAGAGCGCGGCTATCCGGCACACCACGCCACCGGATCGCGGTCCTTCACCGAGACCATGCGCCGCCACGTGGCCAAGGGATCCACGCGCACGAAGGCGCTGTTCAAGTACTTCAACAACTTCATGACCGCCAAGCCGAACAACCTCGACGTGCTGATCTGCGACGAGGCCCACCGGATCCGCGAGACCTCGGCCAACCGCTTCACCAAGGCCGCCGAACGGACGGGGCGTTCCCAGCTCGACGAGCTGATGAGCGCCGCCCGCGTCCCCGTCTTCCTCCTGGACGAACACCAGGTGGTGCGACCGGGCGAGACCGGGACCGTCGCCGACATCAGGGCGCACGCACAGGCCCGCGGTCTGGCCGTCCAGCAGGTGGATCTCGACGCCCAGTTCCGCTGCGGCGGCAGCCGCGCGTACGAGGAATGGGTGCTGCGACTGCTCGGCCTGAACGGCGAGGATCCCGAGCCGTGGACCGGCGACCCCCACTTCGAGGTAACCCTCGCCGACTCGCCGTACGAGCTGGAGGGGCTGCTGCGCGCGAAGCTGAACGACGGATACTCGGCACGGATGACGGCCGGTTACTGCTGGCGATGGAGCGACCCCGACGGCGACCGCCTCGTCTCCGACGTGCGGATCGACGGCTGGTTCAAGCCGTGGAACGTCAAAGGCGACCGCGCCGTCGGTGACGCCCCTCCCAGCGCGCTGTGGGCCACCATGCCGGGCGGCTTCGAGCAGGTCGGCTGCGTGTACACCGCCCAGGGCTTCGAATACGACTGGAACGGCGTGGTGTTCGGCCCCGACCTCGTCTGTCGGGACGGCCGTCTGATCACGGTACGCGCCGCCAGCAAGGACCCCGCGCTGCTGAAGAAGTCCGTCACGGACGAACAGGCCGACCGGCTGATCCGCAACACCTACAAGGTGCTGCTCACCCGCGGCATGATCGGCACGGCTGTCTACTCCGTCGACGCCAAGACACAGGACTTCCTCGCCACCCTGCTTGATCGATAGGGTGTCCCGGCGCCCATGTTCACGGCGCGGCTCGACGGTCCGAACGCTGCACGCTGAGAACGAGCTCATGACCCTCATCACCCTGAGGCAGGCCGCGATCCGCTTCGGCATCCCGCTGGCCGCCCTGCGGAAAGTCGCGGCCGCCGGTCTGCTTCCGGCGATCGCCCGGCACGGCGGAAAGCCGGTCGTCCCCTCGGACGTGGCGCGGCGAATCGCGACTCGCTCCGCTGTCGCGCCACACCACCTCATGCCCATCACACCGGGCACCACCAGAATGGCGGTGTTGCGAGTCGACGTCGCGAAGCCGGTCCCGGACGAGGACCGGCCCTTCATCGGCTTCCACGCCGATCTGGCACCTGCGGAACTGCTGGAAGCGCTGCGTGGGTGGTGGGTGGGGAATCCGGCGAGAATCGCGGAGGCCGGTGTCCTCCCCGTCACGCTCGGCGGGTTCGTCGTCGCCGTACTGACAGGCCTGAGCGGCTGGGACAGCAGAGTGACCGACGAGGGTGTGACGCGTCACCGTTTCGACGCGCGACTGGCCGGCTACATCAGGGACCTCGACGCTCCCGTCAACGTGGTCGGGAGCGGAACCACTGACGACCTTCGAATCGCCGAGCTCCTTCTCGGCAAGCCCCTCCCGTCCATATCGGGCGGCCCCATCGCCTACGTGACCCTGCCGGCGCACGAACGCACTCTTTCCCGATAGTCGTCGGGGCCGGCGGGGCGGTCAGGAGACCATCATGGGACGCATGATCGAAGAGCGACGCCTCCCGGGCGGGAACACGAATGGGGCGGTCAGGGTCGGCGACACGGTCCGCCGTGTCCCCGGCCCCTGGACGCCTGCCGTGCACGCGCTGCTCCGGCATCTGGAGGACGCCGGCTTCGACCGGGCTCCGCGTGCACGAGGGTTCGACGACCAGGGGCGGGAGGTCCTCTCGTACCTGCCGGGAGAGGTGGTCGGGACCGCGCGGCCGTGGCCCGCGTGGGTGCACAGTGACGACGCGCTCCGTCAGGTGGCCGGCTGGCTGCGCGACTTCCACACCGCGGTGGCGAGTTTCGTCCCTCCGCCGGACGCGGTCTGGCGTGAGGGAGGGACCTGGCGGCCCGGCCTGGTCGTCGGCCACAACGACGCGGCGCCGTACAACGCGGCGTGGGCCGACGGGCGCCTCATCGGTTTCTTCGACTGGGACTTCGCCGGTCCTGTCACGCCGGAGTGGGACCTCGCCTTCACCGCCTTCTCCTGGGTGCCGCTCCACGCCCGCCATGTCGTAACGGCGGAGGGGTTCACCGCGTTCGCCGAGCGGCCCCGGAGACTGCGGCTGTTCCTCGACGCCTACGGCTGGGACGGCCCGGCCGGGCGGTTCATCGAGACCGTCCGCCAGCGGGTCAGCGCCTCCGCCGACGGCATCCGGCGTCTCGCGGCGGCGGGCGACCCGGCGTACCGGAAGATGGTCGGCGACGGCGTCGACAGGTCATTGGACACGGCGGTCGAGGAACTGACCGGCTTTCCCGCCGAGTGAGACCGGTGCCTGCGAGTCCGCTGCCCGGGTATCGCCTCTAGGGGCGGGGCCAGGGCCGTCCGGCGAGGCTTTCGATGTCGGTGTTGAAGCGTCTGAGGTAGGCGGCGAAGGCCGCGACGTCCTCGGCCGTCCAGTCGGCGAGCACCTTCTCCAGGCCGAGGATGTTCTTCTCGCGCTCCTCACCGAGCCACCGCTCGCCCTCCTCGGTCAGCCGGAACTTGCGGGCGATGCCACCGTCGGGGTCCGGGATGCGTTCCACCAGCCCGGCATGCAGCAGGGCCGAGGTGTGCCGGTTGAGAGTGGAAACGTCCAGTCCGAAGGCGTCGCTGAGCTGGCCGATGGACATGGGGCCCGTCATGTGGATGCGACTGAGCAGCAGGTAGGCGCTGCGGTCGAGGTGGCGGTGCCGCCCGAGCAGCATGGTCTCGAACTCGATGAGATGCGTGGGCTTGTCCATGCCGGTTCCTTCTCATACAGATATGTGCACCCTACATGAATTGTGCGCGTAACACACGATGTGTAGGGTGCACATCGTTTTGACCATCGATTCGAGGGAGACCCACGTGGGAGCCTCCACGTCCACCGCTCGCCCCGGGGGCATCGTCAGCGTGACGGCGGTGGCCGGCATCGTCGCGTCGCTCATGCAGACCCTGGTGGTGCCGCTGATCGGCGAACTGCCGAACCTGCTGCACACCACCGCGTCGAACGCCTCATGGGTGATCACCGTCACGCTGCTCGCGGGAGCGGTCACCACTCCGGTCACCGGCCGGCTCGGCGACCTGTACGGCAAGCGCCGCATGATGCTGGTCTGCTCGGTGCCGCTGATCGCGGGCTGCGCCGTCTGCGCGATGGCGGGCTCCCTGACCCCGATGATCATCGGAAGGGGCCTGCAGGGCATGGGCATGGGCATGATCCCCCTGGGCATCAGCGCCCTGCGCGACCTGCTGCCGCCGGAGCGGCTCGGCCCCTCCATCGCGCTGCTGAGCTCGTCCATGGGGATCGGCGGCGCGCTCGGACTGCCGATCGCGGCGGCCGTGGCCGAGTACGCGAGCTGGCGGGTGCTGTTCTGGGGCTCGGCCGTGCTGAGCGTGCTGGTCGCGGTGCTGATCTGGCTGCTGGTCCCCGCCACGCCCACTCGGGCTTCGGGCCGGATCGACGTCGCCGGGGTGCTCGGCCTGGGCGCCGGGCTGGTGTGCCTGCTGCTGGGCGTCTCCAAGGGCGCCGACTGGGGCTGGGCGAGCGGCACCACGCTCGGCCTGCTCGCCGCCGCACTGGTCGTACTGCTGCTGTGGGGCTGGTGGGAGCTGCGCGTCAAGGACCCGCTGGTCGACCTGCGCGTCACCGCGCGGCGGCAGGTGCTGCTGACCAACCTGGCCTCGATCGTGGTCGGTTTCTCGATGTACGCCCAGGCGCTGATCGTGATGCAGATCCTGCAGCTCCCCGCGGCCACCGGCTACGGCCTGGGCCAGTCGATGCTGGCGGCCGGCCTGTGGATGGCTCCTTCCGGCCTGATGATGATGGCCGTCTCGCCGCTGGGCGCCCGCCTGTCGGCCGCCCGCGGCCCCAAGGTCACCCTGATCGCCGGCAGCCTGGTCATGGCGCTCGGATACGGCTCCTCGACGGTCCTGCTGGGTTCCACCTGGGGCCTGCTGATCGTCACCTGCGTCTGCAACATCGGCGTCGGCCTCGCCTACGGGGCGATGCCCGCTCTGATCATGGGCGCGGTCCCCCGCTCCGAGACCGCCGCCGCCAACAGCTTCAACACGCTGATGCGCTCCATCGGCACCACGGTCTCGGCCGCGGTGGTCGGCGTCGTCCTGTCGCAGATGACCGTCCGGCTGGGCGGGCACATCCTGCCGTCGGAGGGCGGCTTCCGCGCCGGGATGCTGATCGGCTGCGCCGCCGCCCTCGTCGCCGCCGCCGTGACCATGGCGCTCCCCGCACGCCCGGCGGGCCGTACGGCCGGTCACGACGTCCCCGCCGAGCCCGTCACCGCCACGAAGCCCTGAGCCCCGGCTCAAGGGGTCGCGCTGCGCGATTCGGTTCAGCGATCCGCCGCGCCGGGCGTCTCGGGGAACGGCGAGTGGCCACGAGCGCGGCCAGATCCGGCGCGAGGCGGAGTTCGGCGGCGTCCAGCCCCGGATGGCCGAGCCAGTGCATCCGCGCCTGGTCGACAGCGCCGTCGAACCGCGGCGGCCAGTGCCGAGCCGGGGTCAAATCGTCGATGACCAGCGTGCCTCCCGGCCTGAGCAGCCGGTGCGGGTCAGCCGGCTGCTCGCCGCTCTTGCCTTGGCCGCCGCCGTCGAGCACGAGCAGGTCGTACGGCCCGTCCCGATGGATCTCCCGCCAGTCACCGCAGATCACCGAGACCGGCGGATGGTCGAGGAAGACCTGGGCGGCCAGGAACGCCCGATGTGCGTCCCGTTCGACGCTGACCAGCCGGGTCCCGGGCCGGGCGCCCGAGGCCAGCCATGCCAGGCCAACGCCGCACCCGGTGCCGGTCTCCCCGATCACCTCGGCGCCGGCCGCCATGGCGTACAGCAGCCGCCCCTGCTCGGGCCGGCAGGAAGGGGCGAAGCCCGCCTGCCGGGCCATCTCGACCGCGCGCCTGACCAGCGGAGGCAACTCCGTGAGATCGGCATATGCCGCCGTACCGTCGACCGACATCGCCCCAGACTAGGCGGGGCGAGGTCATCCCCCTAGTAGGAGCAGGCGCGGCGGGGAAGCTTGCCCGACGCCTTGATGACGACCGTCTTGTGGCGCTTGCTGTTCGGATCATTGATCCACATGGTCAGGCGCGGGTACTCGTGGGCGCACACCCTCTTCTCGCTCTTCTTCAGGTGCTTGAACTGGTAGACCACCCGCTTCCAGTTCTTGACAGGGGTCTCGACCATCCATCCCTCGCCGTCCTGCATCGCTCCCAGGCAGTTGCGGATCCCCTGGCACGGGCTGCTGTACGTCCTAGCGGCCGCGGCGGATTGGGCGGCCGACGGCTGCGCGATCAGCGCGGTCAGGGCGACGGCCGCGCCCACGGCGAACTTCCTGGTCACGTTTGCTGTCCTCACGATCGTCCTCTCAAGGGTCGTCACCACATCGACCGCGCCAGCGTGGCGGGTCGCCCTTGTGAACCGCTTGGAGATCGTTGTGGCGTCGGTCCTCGCCGGCGGGTACTGCCCGGAGCCCTCGCCCGTGCGCCCGTGGACGCTCCGGCCGCAGGGCGACGGCATGGACTATGCTCGTGGCGTTCGCAAAATGAACCGGCGTTCGCATAGCGAACAAGAAGGGAACGTCATGGGCTCGGCCTTCCTCTATGCCGCGGCGCGTACGCCGTTCGGCAGGTTCAACGGCGCATTCGCGGGTGTCCGCCCGGACGACCTGGCGGCCACCGCGTTACGCGGCGTGCTGGCCAAGCTCCCCGGGCTGGATCCGGCGGAGATCGGCGATGTGGTGTGGGGCAACGCCAACGGCGCGGGCGAGGACAACCGCAACGTGGGCCGGATGGCCGTGCTGCTGGCCGGGCTGCCGGTGACCGTGCCGGCCACCACGGTGAACCGGCTGTGCGGGTCGAGCCTGGACGCCGCCATGATCGGCTCGCGGACCATCGAGAGCGGCGACGCGGACGTCGTCGTCACCGGTGGCGTGGAGTCGATGACGCGAGCCCCCTGGGTGCTGCCCAAGCCCTCCCGGGCCTTTCCCGCCGGGGACGTGACCGCGGTCTCCACGACCCTCGGGTGGCGGCTGGTGAACCCGCGCATGCCCAAGGAGTGGACGGTCTCCCTCGGCGAGGCCAACGAGCAGCTCGGCGAGAGGTTCGGCGTCTCGCGCGAGCGGCAGGACGCCTTCGCCGCGCGGTCGCACGTGCTGGCCGACGCGGCCTGGAACGCCGGCTTCTACGACGACCTGGTCGTTCCGGTCGAGGGCGCCGACCTGGCGCGGGACGAGGGCATCAGGCCCGGCACGACGCCGGAGATCCTCGCCGGGCTCAAGCCGGCCTTCCGCCCCGACGGCGCCATCACGGCCGGCAACGCGTCCCCGCTGAACGACGGCGCCTCGGCGGTCGTGCTCGGCTCGCGGGCCGCCGCGGACCGGATCGGCGCCGACCCGATCGCCCGCGTCGCGGGTCGCGGCGCCGCGGCGCTCGAACCGCAGATGTTCGGGTACGCGCCGGTCGAGGCGGCCAACCAGGCGCTGCGCCGGGCCGGCATCGGCTGGGACGACGTCGGCGCCGTCGAACTGAACGAGGCCTTCGCCGTGCAGTCGCTGGTGTGCCTGGACGCCTGGAAGATCGACCCCGCGATCGTTAACACCAGGGGCGGCGCCATCGCCATCGGCCACCCCCTGGGCGCCTCCGGCGGGCGCGTGCTCGGCACGCTCGCCCACGTGCTGCGCGAACGGCGCGAGCGGTGGGGCGTGGCCGCGATCTGCATCGGCGTCGGCCAGGGCCTGGCCGTCGTGCTCGAGAATGTGAGCGCGTCATGACCACGGTGTTCACCGACCCCGCCGAGGCGGTCGCGGGCATCGCGGACGGCTCCACCGTGCTGATCGGCGGCTTCGGCATGGCCGGCATGCCCGTACGGCTCATCGACGCGCTGATCCGGCAGGGCGCCACGGACCTGACGGTGGTCAGCAACAACGCGGGCAACGGCGACACCGGCCTGGCGGCGCTGTTGGCCGCTGGGCGGGTGCGCAAGATGATCTGCTCGTTCCCGCGCCAGAGCGACTCGTGGGTCTTCGACGGCCTGTACCGGGCCGGGAAGATCGAGCTGGAGGTCGTCCCGCAGGGCACCCTCGCCGAGCGCATGCGCGCGGCCGGGGCCGGCATCGGCGCCTTCTACTGCCCGACCGGGGTCGGCACGCCGCTGGCCGAGGGCAAGGAGACGCGTACCATCGACGGTCGCGACTACGTGCTCGAGTATCCGATCAGGGGGGACGTCGCCCTCATCGCCGCCCATGTCGGCGACCGGATGGGCAACCTCGTCTACCGCAAGACCGCGCGCAACTTCGGGCCCGTCATGGCGACCGCCGCGACGCTGACGATCGCACAGGCGCACCACGTGGTCGAGACCGGCGAGCTGGACCCCGAGGCCGTGGTCACCCCCTGCATCTACGTCGACCGGATCCTGGACCTGAGCGCGACGGAGGCGACGTCGTGAAAACCACTGCGAAAACCACTGTGAAGACCGTCGAACACCTCGGCCGCGGCCCGCTCGGCCGCGACGAACTCGCCGCCCTCGTCGCCCGCGACATCCCGCCGGGGTCCTTCGTGAACCTCGGCATCGGCCAGCCGACGACGGTCGCCGACCACCTCCCGGCCGGCTCCGGGGTGGTCCTGCACACCGAGAACGGCATGCTCGGCATGGGCCCCGCCGCGCGCGGTGACGAGATCGACCCCGATCTGACCAACGCCGGCAAGATCCCCGTCACCGAGCTGCCGGGGGCGTCCTACTTCCACCACGCCGACTCGTTCGCGATGATGCGCGGCGGCCACCTCGACGTGTGCGTGCTCGGCGCCTTCCAGGTGTCCGAACGCGGCGACCTGGCCAACTGGCACACCGGCGCTCCCGACGCCATCCCCGCGGTCGGCGGTGCCATGGACCTGGCCACCGGCGCCAAGCAGGTGTTCGTCATGATGACCCTGTTCACCAAGGACGGCACACCCAAGCTCGTCCCCGAGTGCACCTACCCGCTCACCGGGCTGGCCTGCGTGAGCCGCATCTACACCGACCTGGCCGTCTTCCACATCGGCCCCGAGGGCGTCACCGTGGTCGAGACGTACGGCACGAGCGTGGCCGGGCTCGCCTCCCGGCTGGAGGTCGCCGTACGCACCGTCGCGTAGGAGGGCGAGCGGCCGGACGCCGGTCACAGTGCCTTGGCGGTCTCGCGGCAGATGGCGAGGCCCAGGCCGCTGCCGCCGGGGTCGTGACGCCGCCCGCAGCGGGCCACCTGCGGCGTGCAGGGTGATCGACCGGGTAGGGCTGGGGAATCCGGCCGGGCCGCATCGACGAGACCCAGGCGATGCCGACGCGCTGCGTCTCACCGAACGCATGCTCCTGGACCCGGCCGCGCGCACCGAGGTCCAGGCTGACACCGATCACCGTGAGGACGATCAGGGCCAGCACCCCCAGTGGCTAGTGGGGACGCAGTCTCAGTCGTCCGGATCTCACAGCCCTCCCTCCCGGTCGACGCGAAGGCTCCAACGGCAGCCACTGTGATGATCGGGACAGAAGGGACGCTAGTCTCCCCCTGTGAGTGAGCGAGCAGTCCTCGTTACCGGCGCGTCGCGTGGAATCGGGCGGGCGATCGCGGTGGCCTTCGCCGCCGCCGGCGACCGCGTCGCGATCCATCACCGCGGCTCCCCCGAACTGGCCGAACGGGTCCGTGCCGAACTGCCGGGAGAGGGCCACGCCGTCGTCCAGGCCGACGTCGCCGATCCCGCCGACGCGCGGCGGATGGTCGAGGAGGCGGCGGCCGCCCTCGGCGGCATCGACGTCCTGGTCAACAACGCGGGGGTCTTCCTGCACCACCCGATCATGGAGACCTCGTACGAGGAGTGGCAGGAGGTGTGGCGCGAGACGCTGGCCGTCAATCTCGTCGGACCGGCCAACGTCACCTGGAACGCCGTACGGCACATGGCGCCGGGCGGCAGGATCGTCAACGTCTCCTCGCGCGGCGCCTTCCGCGGGGAGCCGGACAGTCCCGCCTACGGGGCCAGCAAAGCGGGCCTGAACGCGCTGGGCCAGTCGCTCGCCATCGCCCTGGCGCCCCTCGGCATCGCCGTGGCGACCGTGGCGCCCGGCTTCGTCGAGACCGACATGACCGACGAGCATCTCAAGGCGCCGCGGGGCGACGAGATCCGCGCCCAGAGCCCGTTCGGGAGAGTGGCGAGGCCCGAGGAGATCGCGGCCGCAGTCCTGTATCTGGCGTCACCGGACGCCGAGTGGGCCAGCGGCACGATCGTCGACCTGAACGGCGCCTCCTACCTGCGCAGCTGAGCAGAGGCGGTCAGCTGGGCGTCCAGTATTTGACCAGGACCTTCTCCAGCCTGCTCACCACCGGTTGCCAGGTGGGGGGCAGGGTGTAGCGGATGGCCCGATGCCCCTTGTAGGCCAACCGGTAGGCGATGAAGTCGGCCCCCGGAGGCTGGGACTCGGAGCGCCCGAGCCGCAGGTGTTTCAGCGAGCCGCGCAGGCCGCGCCACTCCGCCGCGGTCAGGCATTTGCGGACGGTGGGTCCGGTGCGGCGGCTCAGCACGGCGCAGCCGTCCGTGTAGACGGCCACCCGGTTGTGCAGCCCGGCGAACCCGCCCTCCTCCCGCAACTCCACGAGCAGTTTTCCGTGTGCCGTGGCCGCCTCGGCGGGAGCGGTGACGGCCAGCACGGACAGGGCCGCCACGGGCAGCAACGTGATACGCGAAATCCTCATGCTCTCTATGACGCATCACGGCGCCCTCCGGCTCACGGAAGACATCCGGTCGAGGTGCGGGTGTAGGCGAGCCGGGTTCGGGCAGGCGGGTCGGAGTCTCCGACTCGAAAGGTGACGAAAGTGACCACTGCTACAGAACAGGACGTCATCGACCTGCTGCTGGCGCAGCACAACCAGATCAAGACCATGTTCGCGGAGGTCGCCGCCGCGCGGGGCGAGCGCAAGCGCGAGCTGTTCAACGAGCTCGTACGGCTGCTGGCGGTGCACGAGAGCGCGGAGGAGCAGGTCGTGCACCCGGCGGCGCGGTCGAAGGCGGGAGAGGAGGTCGTCGAGGCCCGGCTGCACGAGGAGGACGAGGCGAAGCACGCCCTGTCCGACCTGTACGACCTCGGCGTCGACCACCCCGAGTTCGACACCCGGCTGGCCGCCCTGGAGAAGGCGGTCGTCGACCACGCCACGCACGAGGAGCGAGAGGAGTTCCCCCGGCTGCGCCAGGAGACGTCCCCGGAGCGGTTGCGCCGCATGGCCGGCGCGGTCCGGGCGGCCGAGGCGATCTCGCCCACCAGGCCCCATCCCGGCGCCGGGGAGTCCGCGACCGCGAACATGCTGCTCGGTCCGCCGGTGGCCGTGTTCGACAAGATCCGCGACGCCGTACGGGACTGGCGGCAGTCGAACAAGGACTGACCCCCGCCCGCTCCGTCCGGCATGAGAGCGGCTCGGCGGTGGGACCGCTCAGGCCTGATCCCGACGGCGATAGGAGCCTGCGGCACCTGCGACCGAGCACCGGTCGCGGCACGTGCGGGCCCGTCCACGCGGACGGGCCCGCACGCCGTGCACCTGTCCATAGGCCTGGCGGCATGGCGAGCGCCTACCACCCGGCCTACTGGGCAGTGCTCATCCGCATCAGGGCGGCCGGCAGGCTGATCACCGGCTGGTGAATCACCGGCTGAGGCGCCACAGCGCCGCTCGGCCTGCGGCGGTTCCGGCGTCCTTGACTATCGAGCCGAGCGCGTAGATCGTGCCGTCCCGCGACACCAGGTCATACACCACCGCGTGGCCGCCATCCGGCACGGGGAGGAATTCCAGCGTCCACCGTCCGCCGGACAGGTGCCACAGAGTGCCGCGCTCGATGTCATACCTGCCCGTAGCGGTCCATAGGCCTCCGCTCCCGTCGGGCACCGTGTCGCCGAACTCGGGCATCGCGTCGCCTGAGCCGGGCTCCGCTGTCGGTCCCCAGAAGCACGTCCACACGCCGGAGACGTTGCGCATGGCCAAGGGTCGCCTCGGGAAGACGTCCTCACCGTCCTCGAGGTCATGCTCCACCCAGGCGAAGCTTCCGAGCACCCAGAACTCCGCAGGACCGGTCCGCACCGCCGCCTCCACATAGCGGGTGCCGACGTTCCCGTGCTCCGGCTTGGCATCCGAAGGCAGCTTCAGGTCCGGCATCGGAACGTCCTGCCAGGCGCTTCCGGTCCACCGTGCCACGCGCATCCGCGCGCCGTCCGTGCCGCCGAGCCGCATCTCGCCCACCACCCAGGGCTCGTCATCGGTGCCGCCCACGGAGTAGGCGGGCGCGGGCAGCCGGGCCGGCTGCCACCGCGTACCGTTCCACCGCATCGACTGATCTCCGACCACCACCCACGGCCCTTGCGCTGAGCTGTGCAGGTTGTCGAGACCGGGGCGCAGGTGGAGCGGCGCCGTCTGCCAGGCCGTGCCGTTCCAGGCGGACAGTGTCCTGGGGCCGTAGGTGTCTTCCTCGCCCCTCGGATGGGTCACGATCCAGGCCACGTCACGGGAGGCGGCCGCCAGGGCCTGGTCCGCGCCAGGGGCGCTCGGCACCTGCGGCAGTCGCGTCCATGTCCGGCCGTCCCAGCGGCGGGCCACCAGGTGGTCGCCCATGGCGTCGGGCGTGCCATGGAGTGCCCACAGCGTGCCGTCTGGTGTGATGGTGCCGTTGTCGAGGTAGCCCCCGGATTCGTCGAGCGAGACCAGCCGCCACCTGGACCCCCGTACTGTGACCGGCCGCAGTTGGTCGGCCTGTCTGGGGACCGCAAGACAGGCGCCGGGCGAGACGGCGGCGGGCTCGGCGACCGTCTCAGTCGGCGCAGGAGAGCCCGCACGAGGCATTCCGGTCGTGTGCGAGCTCGCGCCGGCGCTCGTGCACAGCGCCAGTATGGCCAGCACCACCGTCGTTCGTCTCAGCGCGATGCTCCCCAAGGACATGGACTGAATGGTCACATTGTGGTGCGCCTTAAGAGCGCTCGAGGCGGCGGACTCCCTGCCCGGGGCGCCAGAGGTCCATGACCATGACGGATCCCTCGATCTGCGTCAACACGACCTCGCGGATGTCCGCTGTGAAGAAATGGGACCCGCTGAAAGCATCGGGATCGAAGCCGCGCGCGGCCAGCATCGGCGCGAGCCGGTCTCGATCGGTGACCTCGACCGCATAGCCGGACAGCTTCGTGTCACCCCCCGACGAGCCGGGGGTCTCGCCGGCGCCGAGGAGAACCGGAGGGCCGTGCAGGGCGAAGCGTGGATCACGCTGCAGGTCACGGGCCTTCAGAGCACCAGGCATCGATCCGAACCACAGTTCGTCGCCGACGACGTACGCCTCGATGCCACTGACCCGCGGCGAACCGTCCTTACGCAGCGTCGCGATGGTCTTGTGCTTGTGCGACTCGAACGACTCCCGGACCCGGGCGGCGAACTCCGGTGCCGATTCGGCCACTTCACGCCAGCTGGCCACACGGTCCCCTTTCATACGATCTTGACTGGCGACCCAGCCTGTCAGACGGGACCGACAGAAAGCCGCACCGCCGCTCGCAGGTCCCCTGTCCGGGAAGCTCAGTGGCCGGAGTTCCCGCGCTCGCAGGAGCCTCTGCGGTGCCGTCGGACGCGCCACACGATCAGGGCGGTCACCACGACCGCGGCGAGAACGGCCGCGACCACACCGCCGACGGCCGACTGCACCCGCTCGTACGCCGCCCCGGCGAAGAAGCCCAGGAGGGTGTAACCGACGCCCCAGAGCACCCCGCCCAGCACGTTGAACAGCAAGAACCGCCGGTAGTTCATGCGCGAGACCCCGGCCAGGGTCGGCATCATGGCGCGGAGGAACGCGGCGAACCGAGCGAAGAGCACCGCCTGGGCGCCCCACCGGCGAATCAGCGCCTGTGCCCTCTCCACACGGTCGCGACGGCGGCGCAGAACCCGTACGTCCAGGACACTGGGGCCGAGGCGGCGGCCGATGAGGTAACCCACGCTGTCGCCGGCGATGGCGGCCAGCGTCACCACGAGCCCCAGCCAGTACACCGACAGCCTGCCCTGGCTGGCGAGCACGCCGCCCAGCACGGCGGCCGTCTCCCCCGGCACGACGAACCCCACGAACAGGGCGTCCTCGGCGAAGACCAGCGCGGCCACGACCGCGTAGAGCACCGCCCCCGACAGGCCCCAGAGCCAGTTGAAGATCTCGTCCACCCGTCCTCCATGCGCCTCCCCCGTTGTCGTGTCCCCGAGGAGGTGCGCTTACGCGCGCCGCACGGCCGAGCGCGGTTCGCTCGGTTGTCGCCGGACCGCCCGGTCAGGCGTCCATGCCCTTGCGCAGCAGGGCCCAGGCCCGTGCGGCGGCGACGCGCCGGGCCGGCGCGGGTCTCATGGTGAGGACCGCGGCGAACATGCCGACGGCCAAAATCAGGTCCTCGGTGGTGAGGTCCGCGCGGACGTGCCCGGCGCGCCTGGCCTCGGCGAGCTTGCCGTCGAGCACCTTGGCCACGCGGTCGCGTACGGCGATGATCCGCAGGTCGTCGGCGTATGCGCTGACCATCTCGATGAACGCGGTCGAGGCGATGGTCTGCTCCGTGATCAGGGCCAGCAGGTCGTCGAGCGTCGCACAGGGCTCGGCGGCCAGCGCCTCCAGCTCGGCGACGCCGTCCTCGAACACGGCCAGGGCGAGGCTGGTGCGGTCGGGGAAGTGCCGGTAGAGGCTGCCCTGACCGACTCCGGCGGCGCGGGCGACCGCGCTGAGCGGCGCGTCGTAACCGGCGGCGGCGAACACATCCCGGGCCGCGGCGATCAGCGCCGCCCGGTTTCCCGCCGCGGCGCTGGGTCCCCTGTTCGTCCGGCGCGCTACAGCCATGCGGTCAGGATAGCAACCGGACATCAATGTCCGATTTTTCGACATGCACTTCGTCTTTACTCGACATATCACTGTCAGGCGGGCTACGGTGTTCCGGACAATGTTGTCCGGTTGAACCGGTGCGGGCGTCCCCCCGAGCCCTGACCGGCGCCACCGTCGCCGGCCTCACAGCTATCGGAGGGAACGCGATGAACACGCTGGGGCAGTCGTGAACCGGGTCGTGATCGTCGGCGCCTCGGCGGGCGGGCTGATCACCGCCGAGGCGCTGCGCAGGGCCGGCTATCGGGGCGTCGTGACGCTCGTCGGCGACGAGCCGCATCCGCCGTACGACCGCCCGCCGCTGTCGAAGCAGATCCTGACCGGGGAATGGGAGCCCGGCCGGCTGCCGCTGCGGCGGGACGACGACATCGAGGCGCTGGGCCTCGACCTGCGTCTGGGAGTGGCCGCGACCGGGCTTGACGTGGCCGGGCGGACGGTGGAGCTGGCCGACGGCGCCCGCGTGCCGTACGACGCGCTGGTCGTCGCGACCGGCGTACGCTCCCGCCGCCTGCCGGGCAGCGAGGGGGTGGCGGGGATCCACACGCTGCGCACCCTGCAAGACGCGCTCGAGCTGAAGGCCCGGCTGCGTCCGGGACGTCGGCTGGTGATCGTCGGCGCCGGGTTCGTGGGCGCCGAGGTCGCCGCCGTCGCCCGCGGCCTGGGGGTGGCGGTGACGATGCTGGAGGCGGGCCCGGTCCCGATGGCGCAGGCCGTCGGCGAGCAGGCCGGCCGGTTCCTGGCCCAGGTCCACCGTGACCACGGGGTCGACCTGCGCACCGACGCCGCCGTCCGCGAGGTCGTCGGCGTGGGCGGCGCGGCCAGCGGGGTGCGGCTGGGCGGCGGGACGGTCCTGCCGGCCGACGACGTGCTGGTGGCCATCGGTTCCGTGCCCAACACCGGCTGGCTGGAGGGCACCGGGCTTCCCCTGGCCGACGGGCTGGTGTGCGACGAGTTCAGCGCCGCCGCCCCCGGCGTGTACGGAGCCGGGGACGTGGCCCGCTGGCACAACCCGCTGTTCGGCACGGCGATGCGGGTCGAGCACCGCACCAACGCCGCCGAGCAGGGCATGGCCGTCGCCCGCAACCTGCTCTCCCCCGAGGCCCGGCGGCCGTTCGCCCCGGTCCCGTACTTCTGGTCGGACCAGTACGACATGAAGATCCAGGCGTACGGGCACCTGCGTGGCCACGACGAAGCGGTCGTCGTGGACGGCGACATCGCGCAGCGGCGTTTCCTGCTCGCCTACCGGACGGACGAGCGGCTGGCCGGGGTGCTCTCCGTCGGCATGCCGCCGAAGACCCTGCGCGCCTGGCGGGCAATGGTCGCGGCCGGCGCCGCGTGGGCGCACGCCGTGAGCACGGTCGCCGCCCGCCCCTGAGACCCCCGCCCCTGAGACCCCCGCCCCGAAGACGCCCGGGAGTTTGCATGCAGACGGGCACCGGCACGACCGGCCTTCACGCTTGCCCGGGCATACGTGATGGGCGCCGTCCTTCCGATCCGCCGTCCTTCGATCCGGGAGTCCACGGCGACCGACCATCCATAAGAGGAGATGCCGAATGAGTGTCAACGACCAGGTCCTGAGCTACCCCATCCCCAACGACGCGGCGCTGGACCCGCCCGCGGAGTGGGCCGAGTTGCGTGCCCGATGCCCGGTGGCCCACGTCACGCTGCCCAGCGGCGACCGGGCGACGCTGCTGACCCGCTACGAGGACGTCAAGCAGGTGCTGGCCGACCCGCGCTTCACCCGCCAGCTCAACGCGCCCGACGCGGCCCGGCTGTCGGCGGACGGCGGCGGGGTGTTCAGCAGCGAGATGGCGACGATCATCCCCGACAGCGGCGAGGAGCATCAGCACTGGCGGCGTCTGGTCGGCAAGTGGTTCACCGCCAAGCGCATGAACGCCATGCGGCCCGCCATGATCCGGATCGCCGAGGATCTCATCGACGACATGGTCAAGCGCGGCGCCCCTGGCGACCTCAGGGCGAGCCTCGGCTTCCCGCTGCCGGTCTACGTGATCTGCGACATGCTCGGCGTGCCCGCCGCCGACCGGGACCGGTTCTCCTACTGGTCCGACACGCTGCTCAACCTCACCCGCTACGGCAAGGACGAGATCGAGGCCGCCCAGGGCGAGTTCTTCCAGTACATGTCCGACCTCGTCGCCGCCAAGCGCGCCGAGCCCGGCGACGACCTGCTGAGCGAGCTGATCACGGCCGGCGGTCCGGAAGACGGCGGGCTGTCCGACATCCAGATCCTGGTCACCGGCATGGCGTTGCTGGTCGCCGGGCACGAGACCACCGCCAACATGATCGGCAAGATGGTCTCCATGCTGCTGGCCGACCGCTCTCGGTGGGAGCGGCTGCTGGCCGACCCGTCGCTGATCCGCACCACGGTGGAGGAGTCGCTGCGCTTCGACGCCAACTCCGGCTTCGGCCTGCCCCGCTACCTGAACGCGGAGACCGAGGTCAGCGGCACGGTCCTGCCCCGCGGCACGACCGTGGTGTGCAGCATGGCCGCCGCCAACCGCGACGAGTCCGCCTTCGAGCACGCCGCCGAGATGGACCTGACCCGCAGCCCGAACCCCCACCTGGCCTTCGGCTCCGGCGCCCACTCCTGCCTGGGGCAGGCGCTGGCCCGCACCGAGCTGCAGGTCGTCCTGGAGGTGCTGCTGCGCAGGCTCCCGACGCTGGAGCTGGCCGTGCCGGTGGAGGAGCTGGAACGCGTGGAGGGGCTGGCCGTCGGCGGCCTGCGCGAGGTCCCGGTCCGCTGGTGACCCCTGACCACGAAGACTCGATGGCAAGGAGGACATGGACATGAAGGTCATCGTCGACGAGGCGAAGTGCTGCGGTGCCGGCCAGTGCGTGCTCATCGCACCCGAGGTGTTCGACCAGCGCGACGAGGACGGCATCGTCGTCCTGCTGGAGCCCGAGCCCGCCGAGGACCAGCACACCGCGGTCCGCGAGGCCGCCGCCGTCTGCCCCGCCGCCGCCATCCAACTGGACGAGGACGCCTGAGTCCCCGCGTACCCGCGAGTCGGGAGCGTGCCCGCCTCTCCTGAGACAGGCACGCTCCCGCAGGTCACCCGAACGGCCGTCGGCCGAACCAGCAGGAACGCCCCCGCACTGGACAGCTCGTGACCAGGACCGCATCGTCGTCATATGACCATGGATGTGGAGCCGGCGCCGGTCGGCGCGCCCAGGCCGCCGTCGCTCGTGACGTTGCGGGTGACGCAGATCGCGGGCGCGTGGATGGTCGGATCACTGCTGGCCGTGTGTGCCTTACGTCTTGGTTCTCGGCTTGCTCATGCGGAGCGTGGCGGCTCTCGTGCTGTCGGTTCCCCTGCTCGCGGCCGCCGCGGCAGGCGTGCTGGCCGTGGTGGCCCGGCTGACCACGGGCGCGTCGCCGATGACCGGCACGCCCGGCCGGTGCGTCGGCTGGGGCCTCCTCGTCGTCACCGGAGGTGGCCTCTGCTGGATCGCTGCAGGAGGGCTCTACGCCAACCATCTGCGGCCGCTGCACCCGCCCGCCGTGGTCACCGTGGTCCTGGCCGGGGTCCCCTTCGCACTGGCCGCCGCGTTGCTCGCGGGCGGCCGGACCTCGGTGGTCGCGCTCGTGGTCGCGGTCACGCTCGTCGTGGCCCTCGTGGTCGCCGTCCGGCTGACGGGCGGGCACGGATCCGGGGGCCTGGCGAGCGCGCCCGGTGGTGCCGGGACGGGGCGGCCCGTCCCGGCACTCGCGGGGGTTCAGCCGGCGGCCGGAGGGATCCAGCCGGCCGGGATGCGGGCGATGCGGACGCGCTGCGGGTGGTCGCCGACCGGCACCGAGGTGATCTTCTGCCCGGTCGCGAAGTCGATGGCGGTGACCCGGTCGGCGCCGCTCTCGGAGATGACGCAGGCCCGTCCGTCGCCGCTGACGGTGGCCCAGTAGGGCTTGGACGCGCTCACCAGCGGGCCCTCCTGCAGCGTGGCCCGGTCGACGACGGTGGCGTAGTCGTCCATCGTCGCGGCGACGCAGAGCTTGTCGCCGGCGGGGTTGATCGACAGCCCGTGGTGCCGGGAGTCGTTGACCCAGGTGGTGCGGTCCTCGCTGGTGGCGGGGTTCTTCGGCAGGGTCTTGATTCGCGTGATCTTGTCCGTGGCCGTGTCGTACTCGGCGAAGCCGTTGAAGAACGAGACCTGGAAGTACAGCTTCGACTCGTCGGGCGTGAAGACGGCGGGCCGCACCGCGTCCGACAGGTCCGTGCGGCCGAAGGCGTCCAGCCGGTCCCGCATGTCGATGGTCCTGACGACCTTGTACGTCGAGGCGTCCGCGATCGTGATGTGGCGGTCGCCCTTCAGCCAGTCCTGCGACGGGCTGTCGAAGTCGTTGTTGACCTCGCCGATCGACATGTTCCAGATGTACCTCCCGCCGCCGGTGAAGATGTTCTCGTGCGGCTTGTCGCCCGTGCCGAACGAGCCGAGCTGCCTGCCGGTGGTGATGTCCAGAACGTGGACGGTGTTGGAGGTGGAGGCCGACACCGCGACCTTGGTGCCGTCGGGTGACACGGCCATGTGGTCGGCGCGGAAGCCGGAGACCGGGAACCGCCATCTGATGGCGCCGGAGGCCAGGTCGATCGACACCACGTCGGCGAAGCTCGGGCGTGAGACGACCATGGCCGTGCCGTCCGGGGTGGCGTACATGTCGTCGACGAACTGGTCGTGGCCCTCGCCGGGCCCCTGCCGAATGCCCAGGAAAAAGGCCAGCTTGACGGGGTTGAGGTAGATCTCGGCCAGCCGCCGGGCCTTGTCGGGGATGACGTTGATCCGGCCGATCCTGGCGAAGCTCCCGCTCGACTCGATGACGTCAGCGGTGCCGTCCCAGTTGTTGCCGACGAACATCACCTCGCGCAGTCCGTCGGCGGCGCGCGCGGGACCGGCGGGAACGCCGCAGACGACGGCGCCGGCGACCGCCACGGCGGCGAGCAGGGATCTGCGCCGGCGTGCGAGGGCCGAAGCGTGCATGTTCTTCCTCCGGGGGGTGGGAGGTGGACGGAGATCGAGCATGGCCGGCCGAGGGGTCCGCACGCCTCGGCGCGTGGACCCGTGCAAGTCTGAACATTTTGATATTCAGACTTGTTACTGGATGGTAGGCACGTGTGACGCCCGCCTACAAGGCCCAAAATTCATGCATCACGGGAGCGGAGGACACGGTGGCGGGCAGGATCACCCCGGCGGCGGGCCGGTACGGCGGAAGAACGGCGGAAGAACGGCAGGCCGAGCGCCGCAGGCGCTTCCTTGACGCGGGACTGGACCTGTTCGGCGCCGGACCCGGCTACCGCGCCACCAGGATCACGGACGTGTGCCGGGCCGCGGGCCTGTCCAGCCGCCAGTTCTACGAGGAGTTCCACACCCTGGAGGACCTGCTGGCCGAGTTGCACCTGTACGTCAACGACGTCGCCCAGCAGGCCGTCCTCGACGTCCTCCCCCAGGTGCGGCACCTGGAGCCCATCGACCGCTGCGCCCGGCTGTTCCGCGCGTACGCCGCCGGAGCCACCGCCGACCCCCGCCACACCCGTATCGCGTTCGTGGAGATCATCGGCGTGAGCCCCCGGCTGGACCGCCAGCGCCTGGATCGCCGCGCCCGCTGGATCGACTTCCTGTGCGATCAACTGGACGACGCAGCCGACCGCGGCGAGCTTCCCCCGCGCGACTTCCGCGTCACGGCCGCCGCGTTCATCGGAGCGATCAACGGGCTCATGCACGACTGGGCCGTCGGCTGGGTCGACGCCACCCGCGGCCAGATCGTGGACGAGCTCCTGCTGATGCTCCTGGGCAGGCTCCAGGTCACCGATGACGGCGAGGCCGGCCCTGCCTCACACCCCGCCTCCTGACGCACGGCCCCGGAGGTGCGCGCTGAAGCGGCGTGCCCGGCATGCGGATCACGTCGCCGCCGGCTTCACGGGCCTGCCGCAGGACGTAGCTGCCGCCGGTGACGGCATGGGTGGCGCCGTCCTTGGGGCAGTGGCCCGAGGCGCCTGGGGAGTGACGCGGTGGCGGCCCCTCCCCCGTGGCGTGAGATCCTCATCACCCACCCCTGAGACCGGCAAGCGGCGGAGGCCAAGGAGCGACCGGCATGAGCGACAAGACCGCGCTCGGCGACCGTATGAAGGCGTACGAGCGCGCCACCAGGAGTGTGCTGCCGCGCCGGGCGTACACGATCCTCCGCGTGGACGGGCGGGCGTTCCACACCTTCCTCCGCGACGCCCACCGGCCCTTCGACCGCGCGGTCATGGACGCCATGAACGAGGTCGGCAGGGCGTTGTGCGAGGAGATCACCGGCAGCGTGTTCGCGTACGTCCAGTCCGACGAGTGCAGCGTCCTCATGACCGACTTCGCCACCCCGTCCTCGCAGCCGTGGTTCGGCGGCGTGACTCAAAAGGTCGTCAGCGTGGCCGCGAGCATCGCGACGGTCGCGTTCAACGAGGCATACGGCACCGGGCCCGCCGACGGCCGGCGCGCCATGTTCGACGCCCGCGCGTTCACCCTCGCCGACCCTTTCGAAGTCGCGAACTACTTCCTGTGGCGGCAGAACGACTGCGTGCGCAACAGCATCACCATGGCCGCGCAGGCGAAGTTCTCCCACCGGGAGCTCCACGGCAGGTCCACGGGGCAGATGCAGGAGATGCTGTGGGCCGTTCACGGCATCAACTGGAACGACTACGAGGCCGGTGCGAAGCGGGGCCGCGTCGTCGTCCGGGAGAGCGGGCAACGCGAGGTCGCCTACCGGGACGGCCGGACGGGGAAGGCGGAGACGATCCTCGCCGTACGGTCGTGGTGGGAGGCGCAGGCGGCACCGCGCTTCACCGCGGACCCTGCCGGATGGCTCGCCGCCGTGATTCCCGCCATGCCGTCGCTGACCGCCGGGAGGGCCACATGACGCCCGTGCCGGCCGCTTGCCGACCGGCACGTGGCCGCCTCACGGCCGGGTGCGCGGCGGCGCCGTGCTCTCGCGGACGACCAGGCGGGTGGGGACGAGCTCGGTGCCGGGCTGGGACGCCCCGCCCTCGCGGATCTGCCGCAGGACCCCCTGGACGCAGCGCCGCCCGACCTCGGCGAAGTCCTGGTGGACGGTCGTCAGCGGAGGGACGAAGCAGGAGGCGTCGGGGATGTCGTCGAAGCCGACCACGCTGATGTCGGCGGGCACCGCGCGCCCCCGCTCGTGGAAGGCGCGCAGCAGGCCGAGGGCCATCTGGTCGTTGGAGGCGAACACCGCCGTGCAGCCGGGTTCGCCGGCCAGCGCCAGCCCGGCGGCGTAGCCCGACTCGGCCGACCAGTCGCCGTGCAGCGGCGGGGGCACAGGCCGACCGGCCTCCTCCAGGGCCAGGCGCCACGCCTGCGCGCGGCGCTGGCTGGCGAAGGACGTCTCGGGGCCGGTGACGTGCCAGACCGTCTCGTGGCCCAGGTCGAGGAGGTGGCGTACGGCGAGCCGGGCGCCTTCGGCCTGGTCGGTGTCGACGACGCTGTAGCGGTCTCCGGCGTCGGAGTCCACGACGACGACGTGGACGCCGGGAGGAAGCGTCACCGTGCCGGCGTCGAGAAGGTGGATCTCGATGATGACGATCACGGCGTCGACGGCCAGTTCGCCCATCCGGGTGAAGGCGCCCAGCACGTTGTCCTGGGTGGGGATACCGATGGGGATCAGCGTGATCGCGTAGCCCTCGGCCGCGGCGTGGGTGGCGATCGCCTCCACGGTGCGGCTGTTGCCGGTCGAGGCCAGCCCGAAGAGGATCACGCCGATCGTGTTGAACTGGCCGTACCGCAGCGCCCGGGCGGCACTGTTGGGGCGGTAGCCCAGCTCCCGCATCGCCGCGAGCACCTGCTCCCGGGTCGCGCCGACGACGCCGGGATGGCCGTTGGCGACCCTGGAGACCGTCTGCGACGAGACGCCGGCGAGCCTGGCCACGTCGGCCATGGAGACCCGCTGCTTGCGGCGCCCGCCCGGGATGCCCGAGCCTCCCCGCTGCGCGCCGCCGATCGGCGCCGGGGCCTGCCGGGCCGGGCCGTCCGGATCCATCGCTGTGTCGCTCCCGCCTGCTCGCCCCGTCGCCGAGGATCGTACGCCGCGATCCGACCGGCTGTGACGTGGGGAACCCTTGACCTCTCGTAGGACGGGTGCCACCATACCGCAGCAGAAGTTTACGTAAACATAACCTCGGCGACTCGAGAGATCACCCTCCGCAACATACAGAGCCGTGCTCGTTCGCTCATGATGTTCACGTAAACATGCTCATGATGTTCACGTAAACATGCTCGTGATGTTCACGTAAACAGGAGAGTCACGGCCGGTAACCACGCCGCGGAGAGGAGCGAGCCGGTGGTCTCGGAAGGGTATTCGAATGCTCGGCGCGTCTTGGCCGGCAGACGCCGGTCATGGGTCGGCTGGCAGTTCGTCGGGCCGTTCATGGCGGTGTTCGCGCTGGTCTTCCTGGCCCCGATCGCGTACTCGGTCTACCTGAGCCTGTTCCGCACCCGGCTGATCGGCGGGACGGCCTTCGTCGGCGCCGACAACTACCTCAAGGTCCTGCAGGACCCGCAGTTCTGGTCGGCGTTCGGGCGGGTGGCGCTCTTCCTGGTCGTCCAGGTGCCGATCATGTTGTTCCTCGCGCTGCTGGTCGCGCTCGCGATCGACAGCGGCAGGCTGTATGGGTCGGCGTTCTTCCGGATCTCGGTGTTCCTGCCGTACGCGGTGCCCGCGGTCGTCGCCACGCTGATGTGGGGCTTCATGTACGGCACCAGGTTCGGCCTGATCGGCAACATCAACGAGGCCTTCGGGATCTCGCTGCCCGATCCGCTGTCGCCCGACCTGGTTCTCGCCTCCATCGGCAACATCGTGACCTGGGAGTTCGTGGGTTACAACATGCTGATCCTCTACTCGGCGCTGAAGGTGGTGAACCCCTCGCTGTACGAGGCCGCCGCGCTCGACGGGGCCGGCCAGCTCCGGATCATCTGGGCGATCAAGCTGCCCGCCCTGCGCGGCGCGCTGCTGATCGCCACGATCTTCTCGATCATCGGCAGCTTCCAGCTGTTCAACGAACCGAGCATCCTCAAGACGATCGCGCCGAACTCGGTCACCACCTACTTCACGCCGAACTACTACGCCTACTCGCTGTCCTTCGCGGGCCAGCAGTTCAACTACTCGGCGACGGTCGCCATCGTCATGGGGATCATCACGATGATCGTCGCCTACCTCGTCCAGCTGCGCGGCATGCGGAAGGCGGTCTGACCCATGGCGACCTCCACTCCCACCGCCGACCGGGCGTCTGCGCCCAAGACCGCCTCGCCCCGGGGTCCGCTGGTCATCCGGCGGCGCCGGTCCCCACAGGACCGCCGCAGCGCGACGCTGACCGTGCTGACCGCGCTCATGCTCGTCTACACGCTGCTCCCCCTGGTGTGGCTGGTGATCAACGCCACCAAGACCCAGGAGGGCCTGCTGGGCTCGTTCGGCCTGTGGTTCGACGGCGACTTCGCCCTGTTCGGCAACATCGGCACGACCTTCACCTACAACGACGGGATCTTCGTCCGCTGGCTGCTCAACACCCTGCTGTACGTGGTCGTCGGGGCGGGCGGCGCGACCCTGCTGGCGACGCTCGCGGGCTACGGGCTGGCGAAGTTCGACTTCCCTGGCAAGAAGGCGCTGTTCGCCGTCGTCATCGGGGCGGTGGCGGTGCCCGGCACCGCGCTTGCCGTCCCCACGTTCCTGATGTTCGCCAAGATGGGCCTGACCGACACCCCGTGGGCGATCATCATCCCGTCGCTGGTCTCGCCGTTCGGCCTCTATCTGATGTGGACCTTCGCCACCGACGCCGTGCCGAAGGAGATCCTCGAGTCGGCGCGGGTGGACGGCTCGGGCGAGTTCCGCACCTTCTTCCGCATCAGCCTGCCGCTGCTGGCGCCCGGCCTGGTCACGGTGCTGCTGTTCAACGTGGTCGCGACCTGGAACAACTACTTCCTGCCGCTGATCATGCTGAAGGACCCCGACTGGTATCCGCTCACCGTCGGCCTCAAGGAATGGAACCAGCAGGCCCTCACGGCGGGCGGCGAGGCGATCTTCAACCTCGTGATCACCGGATCACTGCTCACCATCGTCCCGCTGATCGCGGCGTTCCTGCTGCTGCAGCGCTACTGGCAGTCGGGCCTGGCCGCCGGAAGCGTCAAGGAATGACCGGCCAAGGAACAGCCGGTACGGCATGACCGGCCACGGAATGACTGGCACGGCGTGACCGGCACGGCGTGACCGGCACGGCGTGACCGGCACGGCATGGCCGCCCCCACCGACGTCTGTCTCCCCCGATAACCCAGAAAGGCACACCCATGGCGATAACCCGCCGTCGCGCACTCCTGCTGGGCGCGGCCCTGACCGTGTCGCTCACCGTCGGCGCCTGCGGCTCCGGCGACGACGGCTCCTCCCCGGGCGCCGACGCGGCCGCCGCCCCCGCGGCGTCCGCGGCCGTCTCCGACGCCGACATCCAGAAGGCGCTCGACACCGGCGGCTCCATCACCGTCTGGGCGTGGGAACCGACGCTCAAGCAGGTCGTCGCGGACTTCCAGGCCAAGTATCCGAAGGTCAAGGTCAACCTCGTCAATGCCGGCACCGGCAACGACCAGTACACGGCCCTGCAGAACGCGATCAAGGCCGGGTCCGGGGTGCCGGACGTCGCCCAGGTGGAGTACTACGCCCTGCCGCAGTTCGCCCTCGCCAAGTCGGTCGCCGACCTCAGCGCCCTGGGCGCGGGCAAGCTGGACGGCACCTTCACCCCCGGCCCGTGGAACTCCGTCCACATGGGCAACGGCATCTACGGCCTGCCCATGGACTCCGGCCCGATGGCGCTGTTCTACAACAAGGAGGTCTTCGACAAGTACGACCTCAAGGTGCCTGCCACCTGGGAGGAGTTCGCGGCCGACGCCGAGAAGCTGCACAAGGCGAACCCGAAGGCGTACATCACCAACGACACCGGCGACGCGGGCTTCACCACCAGCATGATCTGGCAGGCGGGCGGCAAGCCGTACACCGTGGACGGCACCACGGTCGGGATCAACTTCGCCGAGCCGGGCACGCAGAAGTTCACCGCCACCTGGCAGAAGCTGATCGACGGCAAGCTGCTCGCGCCGGCCTCCAGCTGGAGCGACGCCTGGTACAAGGGCCTGGGCGACGGCACCATCGCCACCCTGGTCATCGGCGCCTGGATGCCCGCCAACCTCGAGTCCGGGGTCAAGGCCGGAAAGGGCAAGTGGCAGGTCGCGCCCATGCCGCAGTGGGAGGCCGGCGGCAGGTCCACCGCCGAGAACGGCGGCAGCTCGCTCGCGATCCCCGAGGCCAGCGCCAACAAGAACCTCGCCTACGCCTTCGTCAAGTACGCCAACGTCGACGAGGGGGTGCAGACCCGGGTCGACGGCGGCGCCTTCCCCGCCACCACCGCCCAGCTGCAGGACCCGAAGTTCCAGGACAAGGAGTTCCCCTACTTCGGCGGCCAGAAGGTCAACCAGGTGCTCGCCGAATCCGCCTCCCAGGTCGTCACCGGCTGGTCCTACCTGCCCTTCCAGGTCTACGCCAACAGCATCTTCAACGACACGGTCGGCAAGGCGTACACCTCCTCCACCACCCTGCAGGACGGCCTGAAGGCCTGGCAGGACGCCTCCCTCAAGTACGGCGAGGAGCAGGGCTTCACCGTCAAGTAGCAGTCACCGTAGTCACCGGGGCCATCGCTGCCGCCGTTCCGCGGGGAGCGCGGCGGCAGGACGGGCCCGGCGCCGAGACAGACCCGGCCCACGCGTTCCCGGCACGCATGCCGATTCCACCAGGCCGATTCCACCACGCCGATCTCACCGCATACGTACTTCCGCGGCGCCGCCGGTCGGCGGCGCCGTCCCGGCCACCGACAGCCGACCCCTACACGCTGCAGACGCTGCAGGGCAGCGGCGTCAACCTCACGCTGAGCACCCCCAACAGCAGCGGCGTCGACCGGATCAGGTACGCCTGGGGCTCCGGCTCTGGGGGGCGCCTCCGTGCTGCGCGGCGTGCCCTCCAACCGGTGCCTGGACGTCCCCGGCTCCTCTCAGGCCAACGGGACCCAGGTGACGATCTACGACTGCAACGGCGGCGCCAACCAGCAGTGGAAGACCACGTAACCATCACTTGAAGGAGTCGTTGTGAACGCTGACCGACACCGTTGGGTGCGCTGGCCGTCCGACCCAGGACGGGCCCGCCTGGGGTTCGGGGCCGACTACAACCCCGAGCAGTGGCCCCGGGAGGTCTGGGACGAGGACATGCGCGCGATGCGGGCGGCCGGGGTGAACATCGTCTCCTTGGCGATCTTCTCGTGGGCGCGGATCCAGCCGGGCGAAGACGTCTGGGACTTCGACTGGCTCGACGAGGCGATGGACCTGCTGCACGCCCACGGCATCGCGGTCGACCTGGCCACGGCGACGGCCTCGCCGCCGCCGTGGCTGACCGCCAAGCACCCGGAGATCCTCCCCGTGGACCAGCACGGCCACACGGTGTGGCCGGGAGCGCGGCAGCACTGGCGGCCGACCTCGCCGGTCTTCCGCGAGCACGCGCTGCGGCTGACCCGGGCCCTCGCCGAGCGGTACGGCGCCCACCCCGCCCTCGCCGCCTGGCACATCTCCAACGAACTGGGCTGCCACAACGTCTACGACTTCTCCGACGACGCCGCGACCGCCTTCCGTGAGTGGCTGCGAGGTCGGTACGGCACGCTGGACGAGCTGAACCGCGCCTGGGCGACCTCGTTCTGGTCCCAGCGCTACAGCGACTGGTCGCAGATCCTGCCGCCGCGCCTTGCGGCCTCCTACCCCAACCCCACCCAGCAACTGGACTTCAAGCGGTTCTCCTCCGACGCGCTGAAGGACTACCTGCGCGCGGAACGGGACGTCCTGCGCGAGCTGACGCCGGACATCCCCGTGACCACGAACTTCATGGTCATGGGCGAGACCAAGGGCATGGACTACGCCGACTGGGCCGCCGAGCTCGACTTCGTCTCCAACGACCACTACCTGCTGACCGGCCCCCAGGCCCAGGACGAGCTGTCATTCTCGGCGAACCTCACCGGCTCACTCGCCGGCGGCCGGCCCTGGTATCTGATGGAGCACTCCACCAGCGCGGTCAACTGGCAGCCGGTCAATCTGGCCAAGAAGGCCGGCGGCCTGGCTCACGACTCCCTCACCCACGTCGCGTACGGCGCCGACGCGGTCTGCTTCTTCCAGTGGCGGCAGTCGGCGGGCGGCGCCGAGAAGTACCACTCGGCGATGGTCCCCCACGCGGGCACCGACAGCGACGTGTTCCGGTCGGTCGCCGACCTGGGCGCCACGCTGGCCGCCCTCACGCCGATCGCGGGCACCCGGCGGCTGCGCGCCCCCGTGGCGATCGTCTTCGACTGGGACTCCTGGTGGGCCAGCGAGCTCGACTCCCACCCCACCTCGCTGCTGCGCTACCGGCAGGAGGCCCTCGACTGGTACACCGCACTCCTCGACGCGGGCGTCCGGGTGGACGTCGTCGACGTGGACGACGACCTCAGCGGCTACCGGCTGCTCGTGGCGCCGATCCTGCACGTCGTCCCCGGCTCGCTCGCCCGCAGGCTGGAGGACTACGTGGCCTCCGGCGGGCATCTCGTCACCACCTACTTCTCCGGCATCGTGGACGAGGACGACCACGTGTGGCTCGGCGGCTACCCCGGGGCCCTGCGCGACCTGCTCGGCATCCGCATCGAGGAGTTCGGCCCTCTGCTGCACGGCGACGCCGTCGACCTTGACCTCGGCGTGTCAGGCACTCTGTGGACGGACCGGATCGACCTCGCCGACCCGGCGACCGAGGTGCTGGCGACGTACAAGTCCGGCGACCACGCGGGCCGCCCCGCCGTCACGACGCGCCGTACGGGAGCGGGTTCGGCGTCGTACGTCTCCACCCGCCTCGGCCCGGAGGGTCTCGGGGTCGTCCTCCCTCACCTGCTGGACGTCGCCGAGGTCTCCTCGGAGCTGCCCTCCGAAGCCCGCGGGCTCGTGGACGTCGCCGTCCGCACCGACGGAACGGACGACTACTGGTTCCTGATCAACCGTACCGACCGGCACGTCGACCTTTCCGCGATCCCCGGCGACCCCCTCCACGGCCCCTCCCTGGCGCCGGACACCACCCTGGCCCCCCGGCAGGTCCGGGTCCTGCGGCGGCCCCGCCGCTAGCGGGCCGAGGGTCCGGAAGGGCCCTCCACGATGGAGACGGCCAAGTGCTGGTCGTGCCCCATCGGACCCGGCCTCCACCCGGTGGCGGGCGTCGACGGCACCGGCGCCCTCGGGTATGAGGGCCGGCCCGCCGCCACCGTGCGGGGATGGGCTCCCGACGGGCTATTGGACGGCTACCACGTGGAAAGGCACCGGGTCGGCGCGGCCCGCTGCGCCTGACCTGGGGGCGGACCGCGCTCATGACGACGTTCACGCCCGAGAACCTCGCCCTGCGGTCGGTCCTGGCCCTGCGTGCGGACGAGCCGGTCGAGTCCCGGGCCGGATGGCGGCGGGTCCGCCTCGACGGCCTCCCCGGCGGGGCGGCTCATCGGAGGTCACGATCAGCGGGGCGTGTCCGTGATGACGGCGAACACGCCGCGGACCTCGGCCCCGTCCGGCAGCCGCCAACCGGCCGTTACGTGACCCAGGGCGTCGGCGACGTCGGCTTCGCCGGGCCGCAGGACACGGGTCACACGCATGGTCAGCCGTCCGCCCCGGCCGCCGTCCCCGGCGTCGTCCACCGTGGCGGCGTCCACGACGATGTCGGTGGCGTGCGGCGCGTCGGCCACGGCCGTCAGCCGGATGGGGCCCGGCACGGCGGCCCCCGTGAAGCTTCTGATGACCGAGGGGTCGGGGGTGTCGCTCACGTTCTGATCCTGCGCCTCGGCCTCGCCCTGGAACAGGGCGTGGAGTTGTGCGACGAGGACCGGATCGTGGGTCCCGTCGTAGATCCACCGCCGTCCCAGGACGCCGTGCTCCGTCGTCCCGATGAGAGCGTGATCGGCCCCCTCCAGCGGCGCCCCTCGGTAGCTGAACGGCACCTGATAGGAGACCGGTCCTTCCCCGGACACGTCGGTGACCACCATGAACTCGATCCCGACCTCGCCCTGCGGGTCGTCGAGCCGGAAGCCCCCGGCCTTCGCCAGCTCCGGCCGCCCCTCGCCTTCGTACCAGGGCTGTACAGGAAGCCACGTGGTGAGCAGCTCCAGTTTGCTGGGCGTCAGCGTGGTGCGATGGATGACAGCCATACCGTGAAGCCCCTCCGTCGGCGTCCCGTCACCGTGCTCCCCGGTGCCACCGCCCGGGGGCGATCATCGTCTCACACAGCCGCCGCGACGATGAGCGAGGGCGGTGGGACGGTCGCACGGCCGAGGATGGAGCGGAGGGTCTCGGGGTCAGCGTGGGGGCGGAGTAATCACCGGTCACACGCGTACGCAGGTTCTCAGCTGATGGCGCCCCAGGTGAGAGAGAGACCGGTGGCGGCGCGTTCGGTTCGGATCTCCATCATGCTGCCGAGGATGGTGGCATGGTCGGACACCACGGGCGTGGCGTCGAGCGTGTAGGTGATCCGGGTGCTGACGAGCACCGGGCTGCCCTGCGGCTCGTGGAGGTGGCGGGCGGCGGCGGGGTCGAGCAAACCGGGCCGGACCACCTCGGACGCCCGGGCGACCGCCACTCCCGCGTCGGCGAGGGCCGTGTAGAGGGAGACGGCGGTGAAGTCGCGGTCGCGGATCCGGTCGGCCACCGGCCGGCGGATCCAGGACACCTGGTGTACGGCGGGACGTCCCGCGAACTCGCGGACCCGCTCCAGCCGCAGGGCGGTGTCGCCGGGACGCAGCCGCAGCTCCGCGGCGATCCGGGCGGGGGCCCGGCGCACCGCCCGCCCGGCCACCGCGGTGCGCACGTCGTGGCCCTGTTTACGCAGGTCGTCGACCAGGCTGCGGAGCGAGTCGAGCTGGTACGCCAGGTGGGGTGGGGCGACGAACGTACCCCTGCCGGGCTGCTGCACGATCAGCCTCTCGTCGCTGAGCTCCCGCAGCGCCTGGCGCAGCGTCATGAGAGTCACCCCGTAGGAGGCGCTCAGCTCCCGTTGCGGCGGAAGGGCCTCGCCGGGGGCGTAGTGTCCCGACCGGATCTTCGCGGCGAGGTCGGCGGCAATGGCGCGGTATCTCGCCTCGTGCCCGGCGTCGGGGGTCATCGTGCTCGGTCACACTCCTGGTCGAGGGCTTGCCGCAGGGTCGCGAGGAAGGCCCGCAGGTCGTCCGGCCCAGCCCCGTCGAGCACCCGCCGCATGACCGCGGCGCCGACCACCACGCCGTCGGCGTGCCGGCAGGCTTCACGTGCCTGGCCGGGGGTGGAAATGCCAAATCCTAGCAAGACCGGCCGGTCGGTGACGCTCCTGATCCGCTCGGTGAGCTCCGCCGCCGAAGCGGCGAGGGCGGCTCGCTCACCGGTGGTGCCCATCAACGACACCGCGTAGACGAATCCGCGGCTGCGGCACGAGATCTCCGCCAGCCGCGGCTCCGGCGTCGCCGGCGACGCCAGCAGGACCAGCTCGATCCCGGCGGCGGCGGCCACGGTCGTCAGCTCGTCCGCCTCGTGCACCGGCAGGTCGGGCACGATCAGGCCGCCGACACCGGCACGGCGCAGCGCGGCGCAGAACGCCTCGGGGCCGTCGTGCAGCACCAGGTTGTAGTAGGTGCTGACGACCAGCGGCACGCCCAGGTCCGGCATACCGGACAGGTCGGCGAGGATGCGGCGGGTGCTCGCTCCCCGGGCCAGTGCCGCGTCGCCGGCCTGCTGGATGGTGACGCCGTCCAGCGTGGGGTCGGAGAAGGGCAGGCCGACCTCGATCGCGTCCGCCCCGCCGGCGGCGAACGCCCGCAGGTACTCCGTCCAGCCGGGCGTGATCCCCCCGGTGACGTACGGCATGAGCAGGCCTCGGCCGCTGTCCCGGCGGGCACGCAGGTGGCGTTCCACCGCGCCCACGGCCAGGGTGGGGTTCGTCACAGCAGCTCCTTCATGGTTGAGACGTCCTTGTCGCCCCGGCCGGACAACGTCATCAGCACCGTCGATCCTGCGGGCAGGTCGCCGCCGCCCGCCGCGCGGATCACCCAGGCGAGGGCGTGCGCCGATTCGAGCGCCGGGACGATGCCTTCGGTGCGCGCCAGCCGTACCGCCGCGCCGACCGCCTCGTCGTCGGTCACCGTGACGTAGCGGGCCCGGCCCAGGTCGCGCAGGTGGGCGTGCTCCGGACCGACTCCCGGGTAGTCGAGCCCGGCGGCGATGGAGTGCGCCTGGGTGATCTGCCCGTCGTCGTCCTGCAGGAACAGCGAGCGGCAGCCGTGCATGACGCCGAGCCGGCCGCGGGTCGCTCCGGCGCCGCCCTCCGCCTCGACACCGACCAGGCGCGCCGGGGTGTCGGCGAATCCGGCGAACGTACCGGCCGCGTTGGAGCCGCCGCCGACGCATGCGACCGCATAGTCCGGGACGCCGGTCCGCAGCTCGGCGGCGCACTGCCCGCGCGCCTCGTCGCCGATGACCCGCTGGAACTCCCTGACCATCCACGGGTACGGATCCGGCCCGACGACCGAGCCGAGGCAGTAGTGGGAGTCGCCGGTCGCGCCAACCCAGTGCCGCATGGCCTCACTGGTCGCGTCCTTGAGGGTACGGCTGCCCGTGGTCACCGGAACCACCTCGGCGCCCAGCATGCGCATCCGGAAGACGTTCAGCGCCTGCCGCTCGACGTCGCGCTCGCCCATGAACACCGTGGCCTCCAGCCCGAGCAGCGCGGCGGCGGTCGCGGTCGCCACCCCGTGCTGGCCCGCTCCCGTCTCGGCGATCAGCCTGCGCCGTCCCATTCTGGCGGCCAGCAGGGCCTGGCCCAGCACGTTGTTGATCTTGTGGGATCCGGTGTGGGTGAGATCCTCGCGCTTGAGGTACAGCTGCACGCCCAGCGCCTCCGACAGCCGGCGGGCCGGTGTGAGCGGGGTCGGCCGCCCGGCGTGCACGGCGAGCAGCCGTGCCAGGGCGCCGCGGAACCCCGGATCCACCCAGGCCTCCCGGAACGCCTCCTCCACCTCGCGGCACGCCTCCACCAGGGACTCCGGCGCGTACCGTCCGCCGTACTCGCCGAATCGGCCCCGCGCCCGGGGCTCGCCCATCGTCCCGTCCAGCGGGACCTGTTCACGCCACGGCAACACGTCTCGCATGCCATGCTCCGATCGTTCTATAACTCCGCTGAGAGTTCTATAACAGTGAGTGTGGCATGAATGGCATGGACGCGCCACCACCGATGCTCGTGGGGAGCGAGACGTGCTCTATCTCGCGGTGAAGGCCGACTGGGTGGTGACGGCGCCGCTCGGAGCCGCGCGGCCGCGCCGGAGCGGGGGCGGGTGACCCACGCCCCGGCGGCCCGCTGCGGAGGTGCTAGCCGACGAAGTCCGCGACGTGGTCGCGGGCCCACGTGGCGAAGGTGCGGGGAGCGTGGCCGGTGACCTGTTCGACGGTGCCGGTCAGGGGCACGGGGCGGCCGTCGTTGGCCTCCCAGTAGTCGAGCAGGGCGTCCGCGTAAGGACCGGGGATGTAATCGGCCATCTCCTGTCTCCATTCCTCGGGAGTGACGTGGTCGACGGTGACCGGCCGGCCGATGATCTCGGCGAGTTGCTCGATCTGTTCGCTGAACGTGAGGCTCTCCGGGCCGGTCAGGTGGAGGCACCGGCCCTGGTGGCGCGGGTCGGTGAGCACGGTGAAGGCCACTTCGGCGAGGTCCCGTTCGTGGATGGGGTCGGTGTGGGAGCCCGGGTAGGGCAGGCTCACCGGGCGCCCGGCCTTGATGGGCCAGGCCCAGGCGCCCGCGTTGCCGGCGAAGGAGCCGGGGCGCAGGATCGTGGTGGTGAGCGGTGCGGCGAGCAGTGCGGTCTCGACGTCGAGATGGGACTTGGCCAGCGGGTTATCGGCCGCGCCGGGATCCAGCACGCTGGCGGAGGACAGCAGGACGACGTGCCTGACCCCGGCCGTGACGGCGGCGTCGACGAAGTCGGCGATGTGCGAGGCCTCGGCGTACAGGAAGACCTCGGTGACACCGGCGAGAGCCGCCGGGAAGGTGGCGGGATCGCGGAGGTTGCAGGTGACGGCCGTGACGCCGTCGGGGACCTGGAGCTGTCCGGGGTCGCTGGAGGCCACGCGTACGGGGCGACCGGCCTGAAGCAGCAGGGTCAGCAGGTGGGTGGCGACCGCGCCGCGGCCTCCGGTGACGAGAATCATGGAAATACTCCGGTGATCGGTACGGATGTGAATGCGGATGCCTTCCGGCGGAAGCGTGGAAGGCTCAGTGCGCAAGCGCTCCCCGGCGCGCGACCAGCGGGATGCTCATCGCGCACGCCGCGGTGATGGCCAGGGTGAGGAGCAGGCGGGGCGGAACGCCGCTGGACGGCACGACCGGCACGACCGGCCGCGAACGTGGAACGGGCTCAGGCCCAGGCGGCGGCCGATGGTTATGCGGGAGCCCATCGCGGCCCACGCGCGGGGAGACAAGGTTGAGGACATGGCAGGGCGAACTCTCCGCTGAGAGATCCAGACAGCCTTTCCTGAGGCTGTCGTGCCGGCCGGATGTCCCGACACGCTCGTGAACGAGCGCCGCACCTTACGATCAAGAACGTACCACGAATTCACGCAACCGGACGACCCGGGCCGGCAGGCCGAGGGCAGGCAGCCGCACTCGCTCCTGCGGCGCCGGGTTGAACGACCGCCGGCCCGGTCTTCTGTCACTCGCCGTGAGCGCTCGGCCTCCGCGGCACGACGTCGACGGCGGAGGCCCGGCCTGCCGGCGTACGCGTCCGGGTGCGCGTGGCGTGGATGGAGCCGAGCAGGTGCAGGGCTTCCGCGCTGCTGCTGCCGGGCTCGGCGTGGTAGACGACGAGTTGCTGGCCAGGGGTCTGTCTCACGTCGAATGCCTGGTAGGCGAGGGTGAGGGGGCCGACCTCGGGGTGCAGGAACCGCTTGGCCTCCTGGGTCTTGCCGCGCACGGCGTGGCTGTTCCACAGGCGGGCGAAGTCCGCGCTGGTCCTGGTCAGGGTGGCCACGAGCGCGCGCAGGCGCGGGTTGTCCGGCTCGTGGCCGGCAGCCTCGCGCAGATTCGCCACGGTGGCCTGTGCCGCCCTGTTCCAGTCCTGGTAGAAGGTGCGTCCGGCGGGGTCGGCGAACGCCATGCGCGCGAGGTTGTCCGCCGGGTCGAACGGCGAGTAGAGAGCGTCGGCCAGGGCGTTGGCGGCGAGGATGTCGAGGGTCCGGTTGAGCACGAAAGCCGGCGTGTGAGGGAAGCCGTCCATCAGTTGCCGCAGCCCGGCGCCGACCTGATCGGGTACGCGGGCGGCGGGGTCGTCGGGCACCGTGCCCGCGAGCCGGTGCAGATGGGCCCGGGCGTCGCCGTCGAGGCGCAGCGCGCGGCTGAGCGCGTCGAGCACCTGGGCGGAGGGGTGGCGCTCCCGGCCTTGTTCCAGCCGGGTGTAGTAGTCGGCGTTGATACCGGCGAGCACCGCGACTTCCTCACGGCGCAGTCCGGGGACACGGCGGGTGCCGTAGCTCGCCATGCCGGCCTCTTCGGGCCGGAGGCCCGACCTGCGGCCGCGGAGGAACTCCCCCAGGTCGTTGTCTGCCATGGAGCCAGGCTAAGCGGCGCCGCGACCGTGTGCCTGGGTGTGTCACACCCAGGCGGAAGGCGTCCTGGCCGGCGCGTGGGGCGAGGCCCAGACTCGGTGGCGCAGGACATCCTCACCACCGGCGAGAGGTTTCACCATGACCACGAATTCGGCGGACGGCCCGGACATCGACGTCGTCGGCATGTGGGTCACCGCGGACGGTCACATCCGCCAGGAGTTGCGTGCGGACGGCCGCTACGACGAGGCGCGGGGCGGGCGGGCCGGTGCCTACACCGGCCGCTACCGCGTCACGGGCAGCCACATCGACTACGTCGACGACACCGGCTTCACCGCCACCGGTGACGTACGCGACGGCGTGCTGTACCACGAGCACCTCGTGCTGTACCGCGAGCGGCCCACCTCCTGACGACGCCGATGAGCCGACCGGCTCAGTCGCTGTCGCGGACCTTGTCGTACAGCAGGCACAGTGCCCCGCTCGCGGCCTGCGTGATGGAGACAGGCCGCCAACTGGTGGCGGGAAGACCGTCGGCGAACAGGCGGGGCCCGTCGCCGACCAGTTCGGGCGCGAGCGTGACGCTCAGGCGGTCGAGCTCTCCGGCCCGCAGCAGGGCCTGGATGACGCTGGTGCTGGCCAGTACGACGATGTCGCCGCCGTCCTGCTGTCGCAGCTCCTTGACGACCTCGGCGGGGCCGGCGGCGACGATGCGGGAGTTCTGCCAAGGGGCCTCGGTGAGCGTGGTGGAGAAGACGACCTTCTCGACGGTGTTCAGCCACTGGGCGAAGGCCCGGTCGCGGGGGTCGGCCGACTCGTCCTCGGCCACCGCGGGCCAGAAGCCGCCGAAGCCCTGGTAGTTCTTGCGGCCCAACAGCGCGGTGGTGGCCCCGGCGGTCACCTCGACCATGTGGTCGCGGGCCACGTCGCTGACGGCGTGGGGGACGATCCAGCCCATGTCGTACTCGCCGCCGGGGCCGTGGATCCGGCCGTCGAGGGAGAGGGTGATGTTGCCGATTACGGTGCGGTTCGTTGTCATGAGGCAAGTCTTCTCGGGGCGGGAGTGGCTAACATCGGCCAGATGGCTGATATGCCAGATTCAGACCTGGCCGACAACGGCGCTCCGCCGCTGGAGCTGACCTCGTTCGTCGGCCGCCGGGCCGAGTTGCACATGATCGGGGCCGCCCTGGGCGAGGCCCGGCTGGTCACCCTGGCCGGCGCGGGAGGCTGCGGCAAGACCCGCCTGGCGGCCCGGCTCGCCAGGCGGCCGGTGCGTCCGCCGCGCGACGGCGTGTGGTGGGTGGATCTCGCGCAGGAGACCGACCCGGCGGCGGTGCCGCGCCTCGTCGCGACGGTCCTGCGCGTGCTCCTGACCGGCGACTCGGACGGGACCGCCGCCCTGTCCAGGCAGCTGCGCGAGCGCGAGCTGCTCCTGGTGCTGGACAACTGCGAGCACCTGCTGGGCGGCGTCGCCGACGTGGTGGCGAGCCTTCTGCGCCACTGTCCGCAGGTCACCGTCCTGGCCACCAGCCGGGAACCGCTCGGCCTGCCCGGCGAGCTGGTCTGGCGGGTCCCACCCCTGGACGCGAACGACGGAGTCGCCCTTTTCCTCGACCGTGGCCGCGACGTGCCGCGTACCGAGGAGGCCCTGACCGCGGTGCGCGGCATCTGTGCCCGGCTGGACGGCATCCCTCTCGCGCTGGAGCTGGCCGCCGCCTGGACCGGCACGCTGACGCCTCAGGAGATCGACGCCGAGCTGGACGACCGGTTCTCGATCCTGGTCACCGGCCACCAGGGGGCTCCGCCGCGGCACCGCACGCTGGCCGCGTCCATGGCCTGGAGCCACGACCTGCTTCAGGAGCGCGACCAGGTGCTGTTCCGCCGGCTGGGCGTGTTCGAGCCGGGCTTCACCCTCGCCGCCGCCCAGGGCGTGCTGGACGGCCATGACCGTGTGGAGCTGCTCACGGGGCTGCGCCGATTGATCGACAAGTCGCTGCTGCTGGCCGAGACCCGCGAGGGCGTCACCCGCTACCGGATGCTGTCCTCGGTCAGGCGGTACGCGTGGGAGCGGCTCGGCGAGGCGGGCGAGCTGGACGCCGTGCGCGACCGGCACCTGGCCGTCTGCCTGGCCCTGGTCCGGGAGGCCGCCCCGCTGCTGGACAGCGACAAGGACGCCTGGCGGGCCAGGATGCGCGAGGAGTACCCCAACCTGCGCGCGGCGCTCGAATGGGGCCTCGCCGGCGACCGTCCGGGCCGGGCTCGCCACATGGCGGCCGAGCTGGCCTGGCTGTGGCACCTGGATGGCCGGCTCGGCGAGGGCCTGGGACTGCTCCGGCTGGCGGCCGAGCGGGGCGCCGGCGAGCACAGCGCGCTGCAAGCCCGGGTCCTCACCGGCCTCGCGCTCGTCGCCGACACCACGCACCCGGCCGGGCTGGAGTTCGACGCGGCCCACGCCGCCCGTGTCATGGCGCTCGACCACGGCGATCTGCGGACCGCCTGCCTGGCGGGGTCGCTCAGCGCCATCGGCATGCTGCTCACCTCTCCGGACGAGGCGCGGGTCAGGGCCGCCGCCGTCGGCGAGGAGGCCGTCGCGGCCGGCGACGCCTTCGTGGCCGACGCCGCGCGCGTCCTCGTCGGCCTGGTCCACCACATGAGGGAGGAGCATCGCCAGGCGCTGGCGGAGTTGGAGACGCCGGTCCGCGGCCTGCTGCGGCGAGGCGACCGCGGTGTGGCGGCGCTGGCCCTCGGCCTGATGGCCCTCGGCAGCGCCTATCTGGGCGAGCTGCCCCGGGCCAGAACGCTGGCGGAGCAGGCGGTCGAGGTCGCCACCCCTCTCGCCGACTACCACCGTGCCGGTACGGCGCGCGCCGTCCTCGCCCGCGTGTGCCACCTGCAGGGCGACGACAAGGCCGCCGAGCTCGCCCTCGACCCGGTCATCCGGCTGGTGGACCAGGCGCCCTCGGTTCCCTTCGTGCCGAGGCTCGCGTTGACGATCGGGCAGCTCTGCCTGAGCAGGGGCGAAGCGGTGCGGGCGGCCGAATGGTTCAGGAGTGAGACGGCCTGGCGCGGCGGCGAGCAGCCGGACGAGCTGCTGACCCCGGAGACCCGCATCGCCCTGGCGGCGGCGCTGCGACAGGCCGGCGACCCGGAGGGCGCGGCCCGCGCCTGCACGGCCGGCCTCGATGCCGCCCGGACCCTGGGGATGCCGCGCCTGATCGCCGACGCTCTTGAGCAGCAGGCGTTCCTCGACGAGGCGCGGGCCGTCGCTCTGCATCTGGAGGCCCTGCGCCTGCGCGCCGCCAACGGCCTCCGCCTGGCCTGCGTGGACAGTCTCGAGGCCCTGGCAGCGCTGGCCGACGCCACCACCGGCGCCCGGATCATGGGCGCGTGCGATCGGGCCAGGGAGGAGCTCGGCTACCCCCGGCCGCACCGGCCCAGCGTCCCGGCCGCTCCGGAAGGCCACCGGATGGAGCTGGAGGAGGCCATCGCCTTCACCCACCGCGCGCACGGCGGACGCCGCCGTCCCGCCACCGGCTGGGCCAGCCTCACCCCCGCAGAGCAGGAGGTCGTACGGCTGGCCGTGGCGGGCCTGTCCAACCCCGAGATCGGCGGTCGGCTGTTCATGAGCCGCAGCACGGTCAAGACCCACCTGGCGCACGTGTACGCGAAGCTCGGCGTGGCCAACCGCACCGAGCTGGCGGCGCTGCACCGCGAACACGACCGCTGAGACACAGGCCGGCGCCGGCCCGGGAATCGGACACGCGGTCCCGGCCAGGCCGGCGCACACCATCACCCCCCGTGACCGCTCGATCTCCGCGGCATGACATGGGCGGCGGAGGTCTGGCATGCCGACGTACGCCCTGTGCACCGCAGTGTCAATTTGTCTGACTTACCGACCCAATATCACTTATTTTCTCTTTATGTCAGCAACATGACTCGAATCCTTTATGGGCGAAAAGAATTCATTGACAGGGGGTGACGGTAAACGTTTAATGTGTGCGATCTTGCGGATTTCGTACGGGAGATAACCCATGTTTAGGTTTCCCGGACTGCGGAGTTGGCGTGCGCTCACTGCCGTGGTCGTGGCGGGTGTACTGGTGGGAACCGGGGCACCCCCGGCCGCGATGGCGGCACAGGAAAGTCGGACGGGGTCCGACGCGGGCCGGCTCAGCGGCTGGCAGCAGGCGCTGAAGCGCGCTGCCGAGACCCGGGAACCGGTCGAGGTGACCGAGGCCCGGACCGAGTTCACCACCACCTATGCCAACCCGGACGGCGAGTCCTTCCGGCTGGAGCAGTCGACCACCCCCGTCCGGGTCAAGGGAGCGGACGGGGCGTGGGTGTCACCCGACGCGACGCTGCGGCGGCGCGCCGACGGAAGCGTGGGGCCGGCCGCCGCCGCCGTGGGCATCTCCTTCTCCGGAGGCGGTGACGGCGGAAACCTCGTCACGATGACCCGGGACGGCCGGACCCTCGCGCTGGGCTGGCCGGGAGCCCTGCCCGCGCCGGTGCTCGACGGCCCGAACGCCACGTACCAGAACGTGCTGCCGGACGTGGACCTCAGGATGACCGCGACGACCGAGGGGTTCCGCCAGGTCCTGATCGTCAAGACTCCGCAGGCCGCGGAGAACCCCGCGCTCGCCCGGATCCGGTACGCCGTGAGGTCGTCCGGGCTCAAGGTGGAGGAGACCGCGGACGGCGGCATGTCCGCGACCGACGGCAACGCCACCGAGGTCTTCACCTCGCCTCCCGCCGCGATGTGGGACTCCACCGGGAACCCCGCCGCCGGGCAGGTCACGGCGGCGGACGCCGCCGCGACCCCGTCCGCCTCGGTCCCGGACGCATCGGCCCCCGCGGCCAAGGGCGGCGCTCCCCAGGGCGCTCCCGCCGCGGGGGAATCAGCGGCCCCGCAGACGGCCCCCGAGACGACAGCTGAGACGGCACCGCAGGCGACGCCGGAGACGAGCGCCCCTTCGGACGAGGGTCAGGCCGCCGATGGTCCCGCCCCCGGGGCGGGGCACGCCGAGCTGCCGATCGAGGTCGGCAAGGACACGCTCACGCTCGTCCCCGACGCCGGCCTGCTGAAGCAGAAGGACGAGTCGGCCTACCCCGTCTACATCGACCCCACCGTCACGTGGGGCGAGACCGACAGGACGCTGCTGCGCTCGGACGGCTACAAGTCGTACAACTGGGGCAACGGCAGCAACAACCAGGGTGAGGGCGTCGGCCACTGCGGCACCTGGAACGGTTACTACTGCGGGCCCGGATACACCCAGCGGCTGTACTTCCAGTTCTCCCCCGCGAGCCTCAAGGGCAAGCAGGTGCTGAGCGCGGCGTTCCGCGTCACCGAGCCCTGGGCGTTCCAGTGCGACCCCCGGTGGGTCGACCTCGTCCGTACGAACAACTTCACGTCGTCCACCACCTGGTCGGGCCGCCCCAAGGAGCTCGACTGGATGGTGGACCGGTACGTGTCGGCGGGCCGCGGCTCGGCGTGCGATCCCGACCAGCCGACGGCGCCGATCGAGTTCAAGGACAACCCCGAGGAGACGAACGAGAACCTGACCCCGACCGTGAAGGACTTCGCGGCGGGCAAGTTCTCCAAGCTCACGCTGGAGCTGCGGGCGCACGACGAGGGCGACACCTCCGCCTGGAAGCGGTTCAGGAACGACGCGGTGCTCGTCGTCGACTACGTGGGTATGCCGGGGGTGCCGACCGGCGTCGGCCTGGTCACCGGCTCGGGCACCGTCTGCGAGACCAAGGAGTCGGCGCCCGCGATCGTCTCCGACCCCACGCCCACCATGGCGACCACCCCGCAGACCCTGGCGGGCGGCGAGTCCGGGGCCATGCTGCGGGGGGCGTTCTACGTGCAGAAGAAGAACGCCGACGGGACCTGGACGCAGGCCTTCTCCACCATCGAGCGGCCGACGACCGGGCACGTGGGCGACAACGTGAAAGTGACCGCCGACGCGCCGACGCTGTCCGAGGGCGTGCTCTATCGCTACGACTCGTGGACGCGGTCGTACTACAGCAACTACACCAAGTGGCTGGCGGGGACCAGCAGCTACCTGAGCGCCGGCTGGTGCTACTTCAAGGTCGACCCGACCGCGCCGAAGGCGCCGGTGGTCACGCTCGGCGCGCCGTACACCGCCTGCACCACCACGAGCTGCGCGCCGGCCGGCGGGCCCGGGCAGAGCACCACCGTCACCTTCGGCCCGGCGTCCGGTGACGCCAACAACGTCGCCTACCAGTACCGCGCGTCCACCAGCTCGACCTGGTCGCCCGACCTCGCGGGCGCCACGGCCAAGGCAGTGATCACCCCCCCGGCCGCCGGGACGTACAGCCTGTACGTCCGGGCCAAGGACAACGTCGGCAGGTATGGCGCGACCACGGTCGTCGACTTCCTCGTGGCCGCGGGCGCCGGCCCGGTCGGCAGGTGGCACTTCGACGAGGACTCCGGCGTCGCCGTCGACCGGGGCACCGGACACCACGACGCCACGCTCTCCGGCGGCGCCGTACGGGACACCCGGGGACGCCGCGGCGAGGTTTGGTACGACGACGCCGGCACGGCGCTGGACACCCCGAAGGTCGACAAGGGGCTGGGCCTGAACGGCACCTCGGCGTACGCCGCGACGTCCGGGCCCGTGCTGGAGACCCGGTCGGCCTACACGGTCGCCGCCTGGGTGCGGCTCGACAAGGTGAGCGACGACGGCATCGTGCTGTCGCAGGACGGCTCGGGCGGCTACAGCCCCTTCCTGCTGTGGCACGAGAAGGACTACGGCGCCTTCTGCTTCGGCGTCAAGGAGAAGGACGAGGCGACGGGCAAGGCCTACTACGGGGTCTGCTCGAAGAACGGCACGTCCCGGGCGAACGTCTGGACCCACCTGGCCGGCACCTACGACCCGGCGACGCAGAAGCTGAGCTTCTACGTCAACGGCGTGCCGCAGGGCACCGCCACCGTGCCCGGCATGTGGTCGGCCACAGGACCGTTCGAGATCGGCCGCTACAAGTGGGCCAACGTCTTCCAGTTCTACTTCCCCGGCTCGATCGACGAGGTCGCCGCCTGGCAGCGGATCCTGACCCCGGAGGAAGTCGCGACGGAGGCGCGGTCGGAGTCCCCCGTGTCCGGGCGCAACGACGTGGAGCTGGTAGCCGACTGGGACCCGGCGGGCGCCGCCGGGGCGCAGCTGCCCGACTCGCTGTCGGGCTACGGCCGGGCGCTGGCGCTGGCCGGCGGGGCGTCGCTGGACGGCGAGGGCCTGGTGCTGGACGGCGTTGACGACGCGGCCACCACCGCGGGCCCGGTCGTGGACGACACCGGCTCGTTCACGGTGACCGTGAAGGTCGAGCTCGACCGCGACAAGGTTCTCGCGAAGCCGATCGGGACCGTCGGCCAGGTGGCCGGGCAGCGTACGGCCGACGGCTCGTCGTGGGGCCTGTGGTTCGAGCTGACCGGCAAGGAGACGCAGCTCGACGACGACGGCAACGAGGTCAGCGTCCCGGTCGGCTTCTGGCGCTTCGGCCGGGTCAACAAGGACGGCACGAAGACCTGGGTGAGCTCCGACACCCCGGCCAGCCTGGACAGCCCGGTCCGCCTGACCGGCGTGTACGACGCGCTGGCGGCGAACGGGCGGGTGGTGCGGCTCTACGTCGGCCACGAGCAGAACGACCTCGACATGGCCTTCACCGCCGTGCCCGGGTCGGGCGACTTCGCGGCCGGCAAGGGCTTCAGCGCGACCTCCTGGGGCCACTTCCTCCCCGCGAGGATCACCGATCTGCGGCTGTGGGCGGGCGCCATGGCCGATTCCGACCAGATGGACGCCGTCATCGGCGACTGACGGCGGTGCGGGGACCGGCTCACCGGTCCCCGCACCTCCCGCATCTTCCCCCGGTTGATCCGCGGGTTCTCTCTTTCCTCTCGAGGAGGTTGGGTCATGCGTCGGCCCGGAATTCGTGCTGCCCTGATGGCCGCGTTGGCGGTGGTGATCTCGTTACCCGTCGGGGTGACGGCGGCCTCGGCCGCGGAGGGACCACCCGGCGCCCCTCCCGTGCAGAAACAACGGTCCAGCAAGGTCAGGGCCATGGACGCGAGCGGCGCGAAGGCGGCCAGGGAGCGGGTCGCCGCGTCCAGGGCGCGCAACGACGCCGCCGCCGACCGGGCCGCGAAGGAGCGCGAGGCCGCCCGGTGGCCGGGAGCCGGCGAGGCCGACGTGCCGATCGGCGGCGATCGGAGCGTCAGCGTGGGCGGGCTCCCGGTGAGCCTGAAAGCCGCCGCCCCGGCACCCGGCGCCTCCGCCTCCCCGCAAGCCCCGGACACGCAAGCCCGGGACACGCAGGCCCCGGACACGCAGGCCCCGGACACGCAGGGCGCCGCTTCGCAGACGGCCCGCGTGCGGGTGCTCGACCGCGCCGCCGCCGAGGCGGCCGGGGTGGACGGGGTGCTGCTGACCGCGTCGGCGCAGACCCCGGGCACCGCGACGCTGAGCGTCGGCTACGCCGCCTTCGCCTCCGCGTACGGCGGCGGGTGGAGCGGCCGGCTGCGCCTCGTGCGGCTGCCCGCCTGCGCCGCGACCACCCCGGAGCGGGAGGAGTGCCGCACGCGGACCCCGCTGGACACCGACAACGAGGCCGCGGCGCAGACCCTCTCGGCGCCGGTCGCGTTCGACGCCGCCCCGGCCGTGCTGGCCGTGACCGCCGACACCCCCGGTGAGGGAGGCGAGGCGGCGGACGGCAGCGGCAACTACGCGGCCACCCCGCTCTCCGCGTCGTCCACCTGGGAGGCGGGCGGCAACTCCGGCTCCTTCACCTGGTCCTACCCGATCGCCCCGGTGGAGCCGGCGGCGGGACCGGCGCCCGCGCTCGACCTGTCGTACGACTCGGGCAGCGTGGACGGGCGCACCTCCACCACCAACAACCAGGGCACCTCGATCGGCGAGGGCTTCGACACCGCCGCCACCTCCTACATCGACCGCCAGTTCGGCACCTGCCGCGAAGACGGCCACGACAAGCAGTACGACCTGTGCTGGAAGTACGACAACGCCTCGCTCGTCCTCAACGGCAAGGCCACCGAGCTCGTCAAGGACGACACCAGCGGCAAGTGGCGGCTGAAGAACGACGACGCCTCCACCGTCATCCACTCCACCGGCGCCGACAACGGCGACGACGACGGCGAGTACTGGACCGTCATCACCGGCGACGGCACCAAGTACGTCTTCGGCCTGAACAAGCTGAGCGGCGCGGGCAGCCAGCGGACCGACTCGGTGTTCACGGTCCCGGTGTACGGCGACGACTCCGGCGAGCCCGGCTACGACAAGGGCGACGCCTTCGCCGACCGTTCCGTCACGCAGGCGTGGCGGTGGAACCTCGACTACGCCGAGGACACCCACGGCAACGCCATGACGTACTGGTACACGGCGGAGACCAACTACTACCGGAAGAACAAGTCGGCCACCGCGACCACCTCCTACGTCCGCGGCGGCTACCTCGACAAGATCCTCTACGGGCAGCGGTCCGACACGCTGTTCACCGTGGACGCGCCCTACAAGGTCGCCTTCTCCTACGCCGAGCGCTGCACGGCCTCCGACTGCGGCAGCCTCACCAAGGACACCGCGGAGAACTGGCCCGACGTTCCTTTCGACGCCATCTGCAAGAAGGACGCCGACAAGGACGACTGCCACGCCGAGAGCCCGGCCTTCTTCAGCCGCAAGCGCCTGGTGAAGATCGAGACGAGCGTCCTGTCGGGCACCGCGTACAAGCCGGTCGACTCGTGGGCGTTCACGCAGAAGTACCTGGACGGCGGCGACATCGGCAGCTCTGCCGACCAGACGCTGTCGCTGATGTCGATCGTGCGGACGGGCTCGGCCGGTGACACGCCGCTGACGCTCGACCCCGTCTCGTTCACCTACGCCATGCGGCCCAACCGCGTGGCGGGCGGCACCCAGCCGGGAGGCGGCAACATCCTGCCGCTCACCAGGCCGCGCGTCGAGACGGTCACCTCGGAGACCGGCGCGATCACCACGGTCAGCTACAACGAGCCCGAGTGCGTGCGCGGCTCGAAGATGCCGAAGGCCGAGGACGACAACGCGCTGTCCTGCTATCCGCAGTTCTGGCACATCAACGGCGCCACCGACGCCTCCATCGACTGGTTCAACAAATACCGCGTGCTCGCGGTGAACCTCGCCGACCCCGCCGGGCACAACCCGCTCGTCGAGTACGCCTACGAGTACGCCACGCCCGGCTGGCGCTACAACGACAGCCCGTTCACCCCGGCCGACGAGCGCACCTGGTCGCTGTGGCGCGGCTACCAGAAGGTCACGACGTACGTCGGCGACGCCGACGGCACCCGCACCACGTCGGTCACGGTCTACCTGCAGGGCATGAACGGCGACCGGCTGCTCAAGTCCGCCGACCCGAGGACGGTCGATCCCGACAGGCGGCGCGCCGTCACCGTGCCGGGCCTCGACGTCGCCGGTCTCGACGTGCCCGACCTCACCGACTCCGAGCAGTACTCCGGCCTCACCCGCGAGGAGGTCACCTACGACGGGGCCGACCCGGTCGACGTGACGGTCAACGACCCCTGGTCGGCGAAGACCGCCACCCAGCACAAGTCGTACGCCGACACCGAGGCCTACTACGTGCGCATGGGCAAGACGTCGGAACACACCTACCTGACCGTCCCCAAGACCTGGCGCACCGTCACCACCACCACGACGTACGACTCGTACGGCATGGCGGTCCGCGAGGACAGCACGGGCGACACCGCCAAGAGCGGCGACGAGACCTGCACCCGCACCTGGTATGCCCGAGACGACGCCAAGGGCCTGAACTCGCTGGTCTCCCGCACCCGCGTGGTCGGCCGCGCCTGCTCGGTCAAGGAGGCCGACCTGTCGCTGCCCGCGGGCTCCGACACCTCGGGCGACGTGCTGTCCGACACGGCCACCGTGTACGACAACACCGCCGCGTCCGGCTGGTCGGCGAGCCAGAAGCCGGTGAAGGGCGACGCCACCTGGACGGGACGGGCCACCGGCTACCCCTCGGCCGTCACGGGCGACGACCGCCCGCCGACCGGCTGGCAGCGCACCGAGTCGACCACCTACGACACGCTGGGCAGGCCGCTGACCGTGACCGACGCGGGCGGCAACCCCGCCACCACGGCCTACACTCCAACCGGTGCCGGGGTCCTCACCAAGAAGGTGGAGACCAACGCCAAGCAGCAGAAGACGACGACGTTCCTCGACGGGACGCGCGGCCTTCCGGTGCGCACCTACGACCCCAACAACGGAAAGACCGAGCAGACCTACGACGCCCTCGGCAGGCTGACCGGCGTGTGGCTGCCGGACCGCAGCAAGGACGGCGGGCAGACCCCCACCTACGCCTACTCCTACGTGTACGAGCGGGGCAAGGCGCCCGCGATCGGCACCTCGACCGTCAAGTCGTCCACCACGGCCAGCTGGTCGTACGAGATCTTCGACTCGCTGCTGCGGCCGATGCAGACGCAGAAGCCCACCCCGAACGGCGGGCGGCTCCTGACCGACACCCGCTACGACTCGCGCGGCCTGGCCTACGAGACCTACGCCGACATCTTCGACTCCAAGCAGACGCCGAACGCCACCTACACCCGGGAGGAGTACGGCGAGGCGCCCAAGCAGACGAACATCGTCTTCGACGGCGCCGGACGGCAGATCCGCAGCACGTTCCTGTCGTACGGCGTGGAGAAGTGGACGACCACCACGACCTACACCGGTGACTCCACGGCCGTCAGCGCGCTGACCGGCGGCACGGCCACCCGGACCATCACCGACGCGCTCGACCGCACCGTCGAGCGGCGCGAGTACAACTCGCCCTCCCCCGCCGACACCCAGTACGGCGCGCTGTCCTCCAGCGGGTACACCTCCACGTCCTTCGCCTACCGGCCCGACGGCAAGGAGCTGACCGTCACCGGTCCCGACGGCGCGAAGTGGTCCTACACCTACGACCTGTTCGCGCGGCAGACCGGCATCAGCGACCCGGACAAGGGCGCGAGCACCGTCCGCTACACCGCGCTCGACAAGACCGACACGGTCACCGGCGCGAACGGCACGGTCCTGCTGTACGGCTACGACGAGCTCGGCCGCAAGACCGGGCTGTGGTCGGGGTCGCGGACCGACGCGAACAAGCTGGCCGCCTGGACCTACGACACCGTGGCCAAGGGGCAGCTCGCCTCGTCCACCAGCTACGACGGCGGCGTCTCGGGCAAGGCGTACACGAAGAAGATCCTCGCGTACGACGGCCAGTACCGCGCGACCAGCACGGAGATCGACATCGACCCGAACGACCCGATGGTCCTGTCCGGGGCGGCGAAGACCAGCTACACCTTCGGCAGCGACTACAACCTCGACGGCACGCTGAAGAACTCCACCGAGCCCGCGGCCGGCGGCCTGGCCGAGGAGAAGATCAGCCTGACCTACACGCCGACCGGGCAGGTTATCGGGGTGACCGGCACCACCGACTACCTGCAGAAGGCCGACTACAACGCGCTCGGCAAGCCCCTGCAGTTCACCCTCGGCCTGTCGGGAGCCACGGAGGCCAAGAAGACCTTCCTCAACAACAGCTACGAGGAGGGGACCGACCGGCTGAAGCGGTCCTTCGTCACCACCCAGTCCACGCCGGTCAAGCCGCAGGATCTGACCTACCGCTACGACGACGCGGGCAACGTCACCGAGATCGCCGACACCCCCACCCAGGACGGCGCGGGACAGAGTGACATCCAGTGCTTCGCCTACGACGGGCAGCGGCGGCTGACCGAGGCATGGACGCCGGCGACCGACGACTGCACAAGCAAGACGCTGGGCGGCGCGGCGCCGTACCGAACCGCCTACACCTACAACACTTCGGGCCTGCGGGCGACGGAGACGAAGTACACCGGCTCCACCGCCACCACCTCGGCGTACTGCTACGGCGACACCGCCAAGCGGCACGCCCTGACCGCGGTCGTCACGGACTCCTGCACGGGCGCGTCCGCCACCTACTCCTACGACAAGTCCGGCAACACGACCGGGCGTAACGGCCAGGTGCTGACCTGGGACGCGCAGGGCCGCATCGCGACCCTGACCCAGGGCACGCAGAAGACGGCCTACCTGTACGACGCCGACGGGGCGCTGCTGATCCGCCGGGCGGTGGGCGACGGGGAGAGCGTGCTCTACCTCGGCGCCACCGAGATCCACTCGAAGAAGACCGGAAGCACCGTCACGACCTGGGCCAGCCGCTTCTACGCCGCGGACACGCAGGTGATCGCGGTGCGCACCACGCAGGCCGGGAAGAACGCGGTCTCCTTCCTCGCCGGCGACCAGCACGGCACCTCCTCGCTGTCGGTCGACGCGGCCGGTCAGGCCATCAGCAAGCGCTTCACGACCCCGTTCGGCGCGCCGCGCGGGGACACGGTCGGCGGCGCCTGGCCCGACGACAAGGGGTTCCTCGGCAAGCCGGCCGACGCCGCCACCGGGCTCACCTACGTGGGGGCCCGCATGTACGACCCGGTCGCCGGCAGGTTCCTGAGCGTGGACCCGGTGCTGTCCACCGACCAGGCCCAGTCGCTCAACGGGTATTCGTACGGCAACAACAACCCCGTCACGTTCAGCGACCCGACGGGTGAGGAGATCGGGTCGCGGCCCAATTCCTGCCAGTACGACCTGAAGTACTGCTCGAAGGAGGAGCAGGGGAAAGTCGGGTACGACCCCAAGACCGGCAAGGTCGATCCGTACAAGCATCACAAGAAGCCCAAGAAGAGCCACCCGACGCCGCGGCCGTCCCCCGGCCCGTCGCCCAAGCCTCCGGCGGGCGGCTGCTACTGCAAGCCGGTCCACCGCGACAACGGCGTCAACCTGTTCAAGGCCCTGCTCATCCACCCGTTCCACTGGAACAACAACTTCAACGGAGCGAACGCGCTGGCGCTGACGTACGAGATCTTCGCCAGCGAGGGGTGTGAAAAGCGGGCCCTGCAGTACGTCTGCTACGGCGGCTCTCCGGGCGGCGACCAGCCGATGACGGTCGGGGACGTCCACTTCTATCCGCACTCGAAGAAGGAGTTCCAGAACCAGCTGCGAGACGAGAAGCAGCGCCGGGACGACATCGCCCGGGTGGCGGGCCGCGAGACGGCGGACAAGTACGGGCCCAACATCGAGAAGCACGAGGCGGTGCACTCCGAGCAGTGGGCACGCTACAGGAACGCCAGCGAGTTCATCGCGGCCTATGCCGGTCAGTCCTGGCGTTCGCAACACGACTGGGGCGATCCCGCTGCCGCCAACGCCTTCGAGGTGGAGGCCAACCTGTGGTGGGGAAGCTACACCGAATGGCAGCCGCTGCACTGGGGCCCGGCAAACTAGAAGTCGGATAGAAAGGACCACGATGACGCGCAGAAGAAGGCCGGGGGCCGGGTACGCGGCCGCCGCCCTGACCGCCCTGGCCTTCTTCGCCGCGGCGTGCGACAGCACGCCCGCGCCCAAGGGCGTCCTCGCCGTCGAACGCGCCGATGACGGCGGTGTCAGGCTGCTGCTCGCCGACTGCCCCGGCTACGCCGCCCGGGACTTCTCGGTCCTGGAGGACACCGAGGGCGGCGACACGGTCGCCTGGAGCGTGCACAACGGCGGCGCCGGCGCGGCGGCGCGGGACGTCCGGGCGTTTCAGGCGCCGCCCGAGGGCTGGCGGTCCACCGACGACAGCCTCACCGCGTTGCGGGATGGGGTCCCCTATGTCGCGACCGTCAACGGCTTCGTGAACGGCCGGAACCTGCGGGGCAGGGTGCCGTTCACGGCGGCGGACCTGGCGGGTCTCGGCGGCGGGCAGGTGCTGGCCTGGGCGGGAGGCGACGAGACCGTGAAGACGGGCCGGGACGCCTTCCTGCGCGCCGACCCCGACCGCTGCCGTCCGTGACCCGCGCCTGCGCCCGGCGGGACCGGGCGCAGGCGCGGGAGGCTCTCGTCAGGCGAGGGTCACAGGCCGTAGTACGGGAACAGGTCCGTGGTCGGCCAGGAGGTGACGTTGTCGGCCGCCACGTGCAACGGGTAGTCGATGTCATCGGTGAAGCTCTGGCCCAAGGCGTCGTTCCACCGGTTGAAGAGCACGACCCAGCTCAACCCGTCGAACCGCCGGACCATGAGCGTGGAGGTGCCGGGATACGTCCCGTCGTGCCAGGTGCTCAGGCCGCCGCCGATGGGGCGGACAGACCAGCCCATGCCGTAGTACCAGCCGTCCCACTCGACGTCGGGCGCGGCGAACGCCTGCGCGATCGTCGACGAGGTGAGCAGGCCGGGAGCGTCGAAGATCGTGGTGAACTTCGCCATGTCGACGGCCGAGGAGAGCCAGGCGCCGTGCGCGGCCATGTTCTCGAGGTTGAACGTCCCGTACGGCATCGGCACCTGAGCCCCGGAGTTGTCCAGCACCGTCGTATCGCTGTACTGCGAATGGTAGGGAACCTCCGAGGGCCGCCGCAGGCTCTGTGCCGTGCGGCCCTGCACCATTCGGGTGATCTTCACCGGAGCGAGCACGTTCTGCTGGACGTAGGTCGCGTACGGCAGGCCGGTGACTTTCTCGATGACCTTGCCGAGCAGCATGTAACCGTAGTTCGAGTAGGCGTACCTCGAGCCGGGGTCGACGTCCAGCCTGCGCGTCGACATGTAGTCCATGATGTTCGCCTGCGTCACCGGCAGCGGCACGTGGAGTGCGCTGCTGACAGTGAAATCCCCGCGGTACATCGGATCGAACTTGGATGCGGAGCGATCCCAGCCGCCGAGGTGTTGCAGCAGGTGAAGCACGGTGACCTTACCGAGGCGGTCGTCGGCGGCCGTGCTGAGCCCCAGCATCGGCGCCACCGTGGCCGACAGGCTGAGCCTGCCGTCCTGGACAAGCTTCATGATCGCGGTGGCCGTGACCGGCTTGCTCATGCTGGCCAGGCGGAACAACGACGTCGGCTGGGCCAGGACCGGGCCCGACGTGGAGTTGTATCCCCGCGCGAGCACCAGCTTGCCCTGCCGCACCACGGCGAGCGAAGCGTACGAGATGCTCCGCGCCTCCATGAAGCTTCTCAGCAGGTCGTCGAAGGGCTGTAGCGACGGCGAACTCGCGCCGGTGACCGTCCAGGGCGGAGGAGTGTCGGCCGCGATCGCCGAGCGGGCGGGCAGTGCGGCGGCTCCCACGACGGCGCCCGCGAGCAGGCGCAGCGAATCCCTGCGAGTCAGCATGAATCGATCCCCGTTCTCCGGTCAGATGACACTATGGACGGCAATAAAGAGCGAAGATCGGGCTTTAGTGTGACATCCACATTGAGCCTTCTCGATTGTGAGTAGCGGTCGTCTTCGATGGCCTGCAGGACGAGGACGCGTCCTCGGTGAGAAGATCTGGCCTGGTCAGGCACCGGCTGAGGTCCTGCGGTCTGCGTGAGCACTCGCGACCCCTCGGGCTCCTCGTGCCGGGACGGCGGCCTCGCGGGTCATTCGTTCTCCTCGTAGACGACGTGGTAGCGGCGGGTGTAACGGTTGAGTGCCGCGGCGTTGAAGCGGCCGCCTTGGCTCACCTCGGCGCGATGCTCGATGAGGGCCTCCACCACGCACTCCCAGCCGCCCGGCGAGGAGACCTGGATGACTTCGGGGGGCGGGGTGGAGCCGGGAACGGATCGCGTGCGGAACGCCGTGCGGCAGCAGGACGAACTGCCCCTTGCCGATCCGGTGCGTCACACCGTCGAAGTCGATCTCCAGGACGCCGTCGACCACGTAGCTGCACTCGTCGGCGACGTGGTGGGTGTGGCGCGGACGGACTGGGCGACGGTCACCTCCAGCAGGGAGATCAGGCCATCGGTGTCCTCACTGCGCGCCTTGACGCCGAACGCGGGCGGCACTGCGATGCGCCCGGGCCTCGCCTGCTCTTGTCGCAGCAGGTAGAACCGGCTCTTGTCGCCCCACTCGGCGGGGCCGTCCTGCCCGAGGTGGTAGCGCATGCCGTACGGCTTGCCCAGCTCGTTGAGCTTCTGCCAGTCGCGCTGCCCGTCGAGGAGCATCAGCCCGTCGGCCTCGCCCGCCTCGCACACGTCCTCGATGTAGCGCTCCCAGCCGCCCGGCGCGGACAGCTGCAGGGCGTGCACGGCGGATCCGTCCGGCCCGAGGTTGCGCATCGCGTGCGTGACGCCGCGCGGGACCAGCGCGAACATCCCGGCGGTGAGGTGGTGGGTGGCTCCGCCGAACTCGATGCCAGGTCACCGTCCAGCGCATACACCAGCTCATCGAAGGTGTCGTGGACGTGGTGCGAACGCTTCGCCGTGATACTCCTGGTGCGTCCTGTCCGACTTCCCCGAGGCCCGTCATTGCTGTGCACATACTGCGGGGGCGACACCGTTCCCGACTGGGTCGTCTGCCCCCTGTGCGGGGCGGAAGGAAGCGACGCGCGCCCCGCCCCGACGGCCACCGCTCCCCCACCGCTGCGTCCGGGCCGCATCGTCGACCTGGTCGTCTCTACAGGTCTGCTCGTGGGTGCCGCGGTCTTCATCGCGGGGATCGTGGCCGCTCCCCTCCTACGGGACGACTGGTACGCCGTCCTGTTCGCCTCCTCGCTGTCGCCTCTCCCCCTGGCTGCCGCGGCCGGCCTGCTGTGGTTCACCCGGACGGCGGCCACGGGAGCCGGCATCGCAGTCGCACACCTCGTCGTTGCCTTCTCGCCCAGTGCCCTGCCGGCGCTGTGGAAGCCACCGCCGAACGCGCTGATCATCGACAGTCTTCCGCTCCAGCTGGGCTGGTGGATCATGCTCGTCGTCCTGGCCGCCTCTTCTCTGGCTTGGCACCGGACCGGCCGGTTCACCTGGCGCAGGGGCGGCAGGGCCCGTGTCCTCCTCGGGGTGCTGCCGCTGGTCTACCTGGCCGGGGAATGGCTGCCGGAGACGGCCACCCCGGTCGTCGGCTTCGGCGGCCGCGACTACGCCGCCTGCTGCTTCATGTTCAACGACCCGAGCCGGGCCTTCTCCGACTGGATAGTCGTCGGGATGGCCATCGGCGCCGTGGTCATGACGGCGCTGGCCGGGCTCGTGGCGAACCGGCGCCTGGCCGGCGGTCTGATCCTCGGGGCGGTCTCGGCGGTCATGCCACCGCTTGTCGCGTCCCGAGAGGAGGGAACGATGCCGCTCCCGGGATTTTGGATCGCGCTCGCCGCCGTCGCCGCGATGACCGCCCTCGCCCTGATGCTCCTCGCCAGGAAGGAGACGGACCATCCCTCATCGCAGCCTCTCCCCGGTCACTCCCCAAGGGGGCTTTCGGACCGCGCCGTTGCGTTCTTTCTGCGGCGATAGCGTTCTTCGCACCTAGCCAGCAGTGTCGCCGCGACGGAGTCGCCGGCATCGGCCTGGGCCCGCAGCTTCGCGATCGCCGCCTCATCACCCCGCTCGGCCAGCAGCCGGGTCAACTGCTCCTCCTCTATGAACGCCCAATCCTCGGGGTCGTCGTCTTCGAGCCGTTCGTAGGCGTCCAGGCTGTCCAGGTACTCCTGACGAAGACCTTCCCGGTTCTGCCACACAGCGTCCGAAACCTGCCACGCCGACACCGCGCCTTCCAGATCACCGTCCTCGGCCTTCAACTCAGCCAACCGCTTCGTCGTGGGTGAGGAGTCGCCGTAGGCTCGAGCCCACACCCACAGCGCGCCTTCCCGATCGCCGCTCCTGGCGAGCAACTCCCCTAACCGCCCTGCCGCGTCCTGGTCGCCGGCATCAGCCCGAGCCCGCAACTCCGCGACCTCATTCGGGTCCGGCACGCTGCTTGATCGATGTTCCATTGCCGGGTCACCTCATTCGTGAGCCCGAGGAGCGCCGGTAAGGGCCACCGGCCCACTCAGGGTACGTCCGCGCGCGGGCCCCTGCCAGCGGTTGACGGCTCTGCCGAACGGCAGGGCCGATACCGGAACGAACACCAGTCTCGGCGCTCGAAATGCTCGGCGACGCTCTCGCCGGTAGTCGGCAAGGACCGTCCGGCAATACGGCAGTGCGCCGTGGCACTCGTCAAATGGACCACCTCACGCCGTGACGTGGGCGAACCCCAACGGAACGACTCCGCCGCAGCCGCCGATGTCGGAGAACGTCACCCGATGACGCACCGGAAGTCGCGCTCACGCCTGCTCCAAGCCCGTATGCCGCGCAACCTGAGCGAATGGATCGCGGCACTGTTCGTCGTGGTCATCGCCGCCGCATTGCTGGTCCAGGGAATACGCGCCCTCATCGGCGTGATTTTCGGCCATTGGTATATCGCGGCCGCCCTGGGATCGGGTCTCACAATCGCAATCGCGGCGGCACTGTGGTGGCAGGTCGCCGCCGTCCGACGGCGCGCCGCCCGGCTACGGCACCTTCGGTTGACCCTGCACGACTTGGACGCCATGAACCCGCAGGCCTTCGAGTTCGCCGTACACGATCTGATGCTGCGCGACGGCATGAACGCCAGACACGTCGGCCGCCGGGGAGACAGGACGGCCGACGTCATCGCCCTCGACGAGCGCGGGCATCGCATCGTCGTGCAGTGCAAGCACACCACGACCGGCGGCAAGGTGAGGGTCGACGTCATCTACCAGGTGAACGGGACCGCGGGGCCCGCTCATGGCGCCGACGTCGCCGTGGTCGTCACCAACGGCTCCTTCACACGCGGCGCAAGGGAGAGCGCTGCCGAGTTCCGGATCCACCTCATCGGCCGGCAGCACCTCGCCCGCTGGGCCGCGGACGGTGAGTCTCTCCAGCGTCTGCTGAGGCTGACCACCCCGCTGCGGCGACGGCGGCGCCTGCGCCACACCGCAGCCACGCGCCATCGCAACCCATCACCCCTCGGAGCAGACCCGCAGGAGGCCACGTGAGCACGAACGACGGTGGCAGGTGAGCCGCCTCGCCGCCCCCTTCCTAGTGCGGCTCGTCGAAGACCCGGCCACCTCGAACTGGCCTGGTTCCCGGCGGACGAGGCGGCCATCGCCGCGCTCCGGGAGATCCCGGCGTCCGCCGCCTGTGTAGTGGCCCGGGCGAGCGCCAACCTCACCTTCGCCCACTTCCCTGGGGCCGACCCGGACGTGGACCGGACCTGACCCGCCAGCCGGCTTCCGGCTTCTACGACGTCAGGCTCACCGCTGCCGTCGCGCCGGCCTTCAGGCCGGGCGACCACGTGCCGGAGTCCGCGGTGCAACCTCCCACCGAGGCGCGCGACCGTGCTTCCGAGATCTCCGCGGACTCCTCGCGCCGCCCTGGAACCGGTCCCTGCTCGGCTTCGCCTGGCTGGCGTTGCGCCGGATCGGGCTCGCCCCGTAGCCCGCCACTACTGGTCCTGGTTCTTCTCCGCCTGACGCTGCTGCTCAAGGTAGGCGCGGCGCTGCTCCTCGGCCCGCTCCCGGCAGCGGCGGAGGAACTCCTCATCGTCGTCGGGGTTGGAGGGGACGAACCGGCCCGGCCGGTCGTACTCCGGGAAGCGCCCGGTGTTGCCCTTGTACGGCAGCCCGCCGGGCCGCGTCACGGTCTGCGGCCGGCCCGCGACCAGCCACAGGATCGACCCGACCTCGGGGAGGAACAGGACGATCATGATCCATAGCCCCTTGGGCAGGTTGCGGCAGTCCTCCTCCGCCGTGACGATCACGTCGAACAGGCAGAAGATCCATAAGGCGAGCAGAACCAGACCGAACCCGCCGTAGATGAGGGGCATCCCGAATCCTCCCAGTTTCAGACGCGCAGAGCGTAGTGGATTCGATCTTCGCCTGACGGGACTTCCCCGGTAAGTGATCTTTCCCGATGCGCCGCCGACTCCGACGGCTCGCGGCCTGAGAGGAAAACCGCGAGGGAGAGGGGTACGCCGCGCAAGGTCCTGCGCGTTTTCGGGACCGCCGAGGCCGACGACGAATGTTAGCGTTAACAAATCGAGCTCGTCTTCGTCTTCCTCCACTTCGAGAGATCGACCGGTGGTGGTGGAGCGGAGCAAAGCCGAGGCGAGGGCACGGTGTCAAGTGACGCAGTACGTCCGGACGTGAGCACGGGAGGGTGCGAACGCAACCCAACTGCCGCATCAGGGAACTCTCCGGGCTCACCGGCGGCGACGACGGGGTGAAACGTTCATCCGATGACTACGCACCGAACGCGGCGGTTCCGCGATTACGAGGGTGATTTACGCGGCGCGGAATTTTCGCGGCGGCACCCTGCTCTTGACACATTTCGGTGAGGTTTCCACACTGAGCCCCGAGGCGGTCTCCCGCTGTCCGGTGGTGGTGCGCGGGGCGGAGGCCCGCCGTTCGCGACGCCCTCGTGGTGTGCGCTCCCTTGCCCGGGAGCACGGCGTCCAGCGCTGAATGCCCCCGCGTTTCCCCTTTTTCTGGATGCAGTCATGGAGGCTCAAGCATGGGCGTACACGCCGTTCCGCCGCCGGGAACCCGGCGGCCACCCACGGACCCGTCCGCGTCCGGGCCCGGCTCGCGGAGCCGGTCGCTCCGGCGTGCGATGGGCCGGGCGATGGCGGCGGCAGTGGCCGTCCTCGGGCTGCTCTCGGCGGCCATCGCGACTCAACCGGCGTCGGCTGCGGACAATCCCTTCCAGCGCGGGCCGAACCCCACCGTGGCGAGCGTCGCGGCCACCAGGGGGACCTTCGCGACCGCCCAGACCAGCGTGCCGGCCGGCAACGGCTTCGGTGGCGGAGTCATCTACTACCCGACCGACACCAGCCAGGGGACGTTCGGCGGGGTCGCGATCGTGCCGGGCTACTCCGCCCTGTTCGCCAACGAAGAGGCCTGGATGGGTCCCTGGCTCGCCTCGTTCGGCTTCGTGGTGATCGGCATCGAGACCAACAGCCGCACCGACAGCGCGGACGCCCGGGGGACCCAGCTGCTCGCCGCGCTGGACTACCTCACCCAGCGCAGTCCGGTACGCGACCGGGTCGACCCGGGCCGGTTGTCGGTCGTCGGCCACTCGGCGGGCGGCGCGGGGGTCCTCAGCGCGCTGCTCCGGCGGCCCTCCCTCAAGGCCGGGGTCGGGCTCGCGCCCGGCTCTCCCGTGGGCAACTACGACCTGTACAACGACCGGGTGCCGACGATGTTCATCTCCGGGCAGCGGGACACGACGGTCACGCAGTCGTACCTCAACGGGCTCTACAGCACGCTGCCGGCCACGACGCCGAGCGCGTGGGTGGAGATCACCGGGGTGGACCACCTGTTCGCGACGCGGGCCAACACGACCGAGATGCGGGTGCTGATCCCATGGCTGAAGATCTGGGTGGACAACGACACCCGGTACACCCAGTTCCTGTGCCCGCTGGCGGACTCCACCGGCATTTCGATGTACCGCAACAAGTGCCCGTACGTGCCGCCGGGCGGGTCGTCGCCGTCACCGAGCGCCTCCCCCTCTCCCAGCCCCTCCCAGTCGCCGTCACCGAGCGCCTCCCCCTCTCCCAGCCCCTCCCAGTCGCCGTCCACCAGCCCGTCGCCCCCGCCGCCGGGCGCCTGCGTGGCCGAGTACCGCACGATGAACTCGTGGCCCGGCGGCTACCAGGCAATGGTCACGGTCACGGCGGGCGGCTCGGCGGTCAACGGCTGGACCGTCAAGTGGACGCTCGGCAGCGGCCAGACGATCACCCAGCTGTGGAACGGCACGCTGAGCACGAGCGGTTCCGCCGTGACGGTGAAGAACGCCTCCTTCAACGGCTCGATTCCGGCGTCCGGCTCGGCCACCTTCGGGTTCCTCGCCACCGGCACGCCGTCGACCCCCTCGCTCACCTGCACCAGCCCGTGACCAATCGCGGCACGTCGTGCCGGTCGATGTCCCGTTGACTCCGGAGAGGGCCGCACACACGACCCTCTCCGGACTCCGGCAGGGCCTCTCACGGCGGTGGGAAACCCTGCCGGAGAACACCCCGCCCGCGCCGGCAGGTTGGACGAGATCCGCACCGTGCCCCGTCTCACCGCCCAGCCGAGCGTGATGCCGGGCGGCGCTTGTAAGCCGGCACGTCCAGAGCACTGCGAGTCACGCTGCCAATAGCTCGGCCGCAGAGCCACACACCGCAGCCCTGCACGTACGTGTCGCCGGGCTAGGAGCGGCGCGGATCATAGTTCTGGAACTCGACCAGGCGGATGTCGCTCTGCGGCAGCAGGGGCACCCCGCTGCCGGAGTCCAGCACCACCCGGCGGCCCAAGGGCTCCCGCAGCGTGACGCCGATCCGGTCCGTCTTCCCCATATCGTTGCAAACCTCCACGTTGTCGTCGCGCCGGACGTCGACGTCCACGACCACTGCCTCGGGCGTCTCGTGGACGCGCGAGCCGTACGTCGTGTCGCAAGTGCCGTGCACGTAACTCAACTGGAGCCCAGTCGGCGTGCGAACCTCGTAGGTGTGCACCTCCTGGATCCCGTCGTCCAGGGGCCGGGGCGGTCCGCCCATCACGGCCGGGTCCACCGCCACCCGCCGAAACGGTTCCGGCACGCCCTTCACGGTGAAGTCCCACGTCGGGACATGCACGTCCCCGCGGCTGCTGGGCATCGTGGCCTCGCCCCGCGCCACTGCGATCACGCGCAGTGGCCGGCAGCCCTTGGCCGGGCACTTCTCGTCGACGAAGGACTTGGGCTTGCTGAGCCCGGCGTAGGCGGCTGTGGCCGTGAGCACCGGGACGCTTAGCGTGCTCTCATCGGCCCAGCGCAGCTCGGCCGGGTCGGGCACCTCGGCCGGGAGTTCGGTCTCCAGCTTCCAAGCGCTGTTGATCACGCTTCGTCCGACCCAGCGGGGCATGTGTTTCCAATCGGGCTCCAGGGTCAGGTTCCGCAGCGGGACGAACCCCACGATCCAGGGCTCTCTCTCCGCCGAGCTCTGCCAGCGTTCGGCGACCTCATGAGCGCGGTCCGTGAACTCGTCGGCAGTGGCCGGCGCTCGGGTGGAACCGCAGGCCGTCGCGAGCACGATAAGCAGTGCGGCTGGAAGCATCCTCATGATCGGTAGACGTGCCGGGCGGCGGCGCGGTTCGCTCAGCCGCGCGTCAGGAGGCACATGAGAGCCCCACAAGTTGTGGCCCGAACTCGTCCAGGCAGATCACCGCCCATCAGCGGGCGGGTGATCGTATAACTCCAAGACGCGCTGCATCTTGGCGATGGAATAGGGGTCGGTGGAGGCTATCCACGTCGTGGTGGTCTGCCGGCTCACCCCGCCCGCGCGCAGGCTCCAGGTGGAGTGCCCGCTGATGCCTCATTCGGCGGGGCGACAAGCCACTAGTACTCCAGCCGTAGATCGTGATCTTGTGAGTGGGGGCGCCGCTGATATGGCGCGGCCACCATTGACCATCTCGACGAGACCGGCCGCGCCATCGGCGGCGTCCATCCCTCTCTGCCTACTTGAGTCCACCGAGACGAAGGGCATCCTCGATCTCGCTGAGCTTCGCGGACGGCAGGACGCCCGCCTGCCCGATCAGGTCTTCCCTGGCCAGGGTGACCAGCCAAGTGCAAGGGATGAGGTCGGGACGTGGAAGTGCGACTCTCAGGACGCCTTCGAGAGGCAGTCCTTCGGGGGCACCTACTGCCACCTCAACGGCCACGCCGCTGAGATCGGTGCCCGCGGGAGCGACGATCTGCATCGCCAAGAAACCGGACGCCTCTTCTCCCGACAGCAGTACGACTGCCCGCTGCTCGTTGAAATCTGCCCACCAGACTTCGCCACGTCGCATATGTCCTCCTGATACGGGACGGCGCGCCTGCGTCGCCCCTTCGACCGCCGCCTACTCCAGGCACAGATCGTAATGTTGGCTGGTCAGGGCCTGTGAGAAGACGGCTGCGGCCACCGATGATCATCGTGAGCTGTGTGGACAAACGAAGATCATGCGGTGGCCGCAGCTCACAGCGTAGACCCTGCCCGGTGGCAGGAGGCGTTCGAGGGTCTGATGGTCCGGATAGCGGCGAGGTTCGCGCGGGTCGAACGACGCCTTCGGGCGCGGGACTTCGGGCGCGGGACTTCGTGCGCGGGCTGCTGGCGGACCTGCCGCGGAAGAACTGCTGGACAATCGCCGAGTGGGCCGGGGAGGCGAGTCCTGATGGCATGCAGCACCTGCTGGGCCGGGCCAAGTGGGATGCCGATGCGGTACGCGATGACGTACGGGAGTACGTGGTGGAGCATCTGCACGACCCAGATGCGGTCCTGGTCGTCGACGAGACCGGGGACGTGAAGAAGGGCACGCACACCGTCGGGGTGCAGCGCCAGTACACCGGCACCGCCGGCAGGATCGAGAACTCCCAGGTCGCCGTCTATCTCGTCTACGCGGGTCGCCGCGCACGCGCGGCAGTGGACCGCGAGCTGTACATTCCGCGCTCGTGGACATGCGACCCGGACCGCTGCCGGGCTGCGGGCCTGGACGAGGACACCGTCTTCGACCAAGCCGGAGCTGGCCGCCCGCGTGATCGGCCGGTTCCTTGACTCCGGGCACCGCGCGGACTGGGTGGCGGGGGACGAGGTCTACGGCGGCAACCCGAAACTGCGGTCCGCGCTGGAAGAGCGCGGGGTCGGCTACGTGCTCGCCGTCGCCTGCTCCCACGAAGTCACCACCGCGGCCGGGAAGTTCCGAGCGGATGCCCTGGCCGCCAAGGTGCCCAAGCGGGCCTGGCAGAAGCTATCGGCAGGGGCCGGCGCCAAGGGGCACCGCTTCTACGACTGGGCCGTCATCAACCTGGCCGAACCCCGGCCCGGCAGCCACCAGCTCCTGATCCGCCGCAACCGCACCACCGGTGAACTGGCCTACCACCGCTGTTGGTCGCCCGCCCCGGCGCCCCTGACCACGCTGGTCCGCGTCGCCGGGTCAAGATGGCGGGTGGAGGAAACCTTCCAGACCGGAAAGGGCCTGGCCGGACTGGACGAGCACCAGGTTCGCCGCTTCACCTCCTGGTCCCGCTGGGTCACCCTGACCATGCTCGCTCACGCCTTCCTCGCCGTCGTCCGCGCCGACGCACACGCCCGCCATCCCGCCCCGGACGAGCTGATCCCGCTCACCTGCAACGAGATCCAGCGACCGTTCACGACGCTGATCGTCCGGCCCGTGCACGATGCAGCCCGCCGGCTCCGCTGGTCCGCCTGGCGCCGCCGCCACCAGGCCCGAGCCCAGGCCAGCCATTACCGCCGACAAGCCGCGAATCAGACATGAAGATCACGATCTACGGCTGGAGTACTAGCCGATGCCCGGCGCACCCCTACAGGAACACCGGGCGCACGACGGCGACGTGCGGCAGCACCTCCGGAAGCTGCGCGGGAGTCACGGTCAGTGTCGCCTGCATGCGTCCAAGATTCGCAAACCGCCCCGATCGGCCGCGCCTCGTCAAGACGCGTCAGCGCGGCTCCAGGGGATCCGGAGCATCCGGGACCCGCAGGGCGGCCAGCACTTCCGGCAGGGTGTGCGGGGCCGCCGACAACTCGGGGGTCCGGGTGACGTGGAGTTCGACGGCCGTGACACCGGGGTGGATATATCGGGCGATGTGGGCGCGGCACTCCTCGGGCGAGCCGTGCACCCACAGCTCGTCCACCACCGAGTCCGGCAGCGCCTCGGCCGCTGCCCGCCGATCCCCCGCGTCCCAGGCCGCCCGCGAGGCGGTTAGCGCCTCGCCCCGGCCGAGCCAGTCGTGGAACGCGCGGTAGGGCGGCTGGTTGAGTATCCAGCCGAGGAAGGCGCGCCCGGCCGCCCTGGCATGCCCGGCGTCCTCGGTCGGCGTCACGAAGATCTTGACGACGAGTTCCTGGCCCTCGGCGCGCGGCCCGGCGGCCTCGACGATCCTCGGCACCTCATGGGCGGCCAGCACATTGGTGATCGCACCGTCCCCCTCGGTGAAGGCCAGTTTCAGCATGCCGGGCCGCAGCGCGCCGACGATGACCTTCGGCCGCACCGGGGGACGCTGCCGGAGCGTGAAGTCGATGGAGAACGTCTCGTACGTCTCGGCGACGCGTTCCCCGTCGAAGGCCCGGCGCAGGAAGCGCAGCAGGTCTCGCACGTGCGCGTACGGCCGGCCGTGCGGGCGGCCGTTGAGCGCCGTGACGTGCGCCGGAACCGACGAGCCGATGCCGAGCAGCACCTCGGCCTGGCCCAGCTCGGCCATCGAGGCGGCGGTCTGCGCGAGCACCCCCGGCCCCCGGGTCTGGGCGGGCAGGATCCCGGTGCCCGCCCTCAGGCCCGGCGACCAGGCCAGCGCGGCGGTCAGCGCGGTGAGGCCGTCATAGCCGCCGCCCTCACCGGTCCACACGTCGCCGTATCCCAGCGAGGGCAGCGCCTCGACGATCTCCCTGTGCCGGTGTAGCCCGCGCCCCGCGAGCGGCAGGGTGACCCCCCAGCGCACGCCGGTGCCGGCCGCGGCGCGGCGGGTGGTCACCCGCGCTGTCCGGTCAGCGCCGCGCGCCCGTGCGGCTCGTCCCAGTCGGCCTCCCGGGGCTCGACGGCGATCCGCACCGGCCCGTCGCCCACGTAGGCGGGCCGGGCGGTGAGCCGGAAGGCGGCGAAGTCGGTCGTGTCCCGGAACGCCGGAAGCCGGTAGAGGTCGCGGGCGTACGACCAAAGGTTGGGATAGTCCGTCAGCGGCCGTTCGCCGATCCCGGCGAGCGGGTTGTGCAGCAGGTCATACCTGACGAGGACCACCCAGAGCTGCACGTCGGACTCGGTGAGGCGGTCCCCGAACAGGTAACGCCGGTCGGCCAGGCGGGCGTCGAGGCGGTCAAGCGCGGCGAGCACCTCGCCGCGCCGCCGCTCGTACTCCTCCTGCGTGGCGGCCCTGGCCACCAGGTGCACACCGTGGCCGAGGTCGCGGGCGATCTCCTCGTCCAGGGCCTCGATCTCGTCGCGCAGGTCCTCCGGATAGAGGTCCACGCCCGAGTCGGCCCACTCGGAGAACCGGGTGCCGAGGTCGACCGGGATGTCGGGGTAGTTGTTGCTCACGATCCGGTTCGTCCGCAGGTCCCACAGCACCGGCACCGAGATGTGGCCGGGATAGCCGGGCTCGGTGGCGTCGTACACCTCGGCGAGGAGCGCGAAGCCGTTCACCGGGTCGGGACCGCGCCGCTTCCGGAACGCCCAGCCGCGCGCGTCGCGCTCGTCGTCGACGTACGACAGCGAGACGACGTCCTTCAGCCCCGCCAGGTCGCGCACGATGGCCGCCCGCTGCGCCCAGGGGCACACGTACGAGACGTACAGGTGGTAGCGGCCGGGCTCGGCGGGGTATCCACCGGAACCGTCGGCGGTGATCCGGCCCCGGAACGGGTAGAGGGGTCCCGGCCGGTCGGTCCTGCCCGGCCCGTACGGGCCGAAGGCGGCGACGTCGGCGGGGCTCGCGTACGCGGGAGCGTGGATGGTCATTACGCGGTCGCCCTCCTCTCCAGCGCCGCGGCCACCTGCGCCGCGACGCGATCCGTCCAGTCGGTGAGGACCCGGTCGAGGTCGGGGATCTCGGCCTCGAGCAGCGCCAGGCCGGGGCTGGGCACGAGCGCGCCCAGCTCGACCAGCACGGGACGCAGGTGCAGCTCGACGGCCAGCGCGTGCCGGGGGGAGCCCATGACCAGCAGCGGCAGCGCCACCGTCCCGGTCAGCGCGCCGCCGGGGAGGCGGTCGAGGAACGCCTTGAGCAGGCCGGTGTAGGTGGCCTTGTACGTGGGGCTGGCCACCACGAGCACCTGCGCTCCGGCGACCAGTTCGAGCGCCACCTCCACGGTCGGCGAAGGGCCGGGGGTGAACAGGTGCGGCCCGATCGCGGACAGGTCCACGACCTCGGGCGGCGCCTCGTGCCCGATCCGGCGCCCCACCGCCTCGGCCGCCGCCACGGCCGCGAGGTGGGTCCGGGAACCGCCGCGCGGATTGCCGACCAGCACCACGAGAGAGCTCACGAGGCCACCGCCTCGTGCCGCTCGGAGTGTCCTGCCTCCGCGTCGAAGAGCTTACGAGTGGTCAACAGACGGTCCTCCAGATCGGGACGGGGTTCGTGGGGAGCGGGAGCGGGATCACGGGTGGGCGATGAACCGGCCGAAGCGGCCCTGGTGGTACAGCAGCGGACGCCCCGGCCCGCGCACCTCGGCCTGGGTGACCAGCCCCACGACGAGGACGTGGTCGCCCACGCCGACCCGCTCGTAGGGCAGGCAGATCAGATGCGCGGAGACGTCCTCGAGCAGCGGCGCCCCGAGCGGTCCCGTACGCCACCGGGTGGGCTCGGCGAACCGGTCGACGCCCTTGCGGGCGAACCGGGCGGCGAGATCGGCCTGGTCGCTTGCCAGGACGTTGACGGCGAAGTGGTCCGCCGCGCGCAGCGACGGCCAGGTGGTGGATGACTGGTCCACGTAGAAGGAGACGAGGGGCGGGTCCAGGCTGACGGAGGAGAACGAGGTCGCGGTCAACCCCACCGGGTCTCCCCCGCTCCGCGCGGTGATCACGACGACTCCCGCCGCGTGCACCGCGAGGGCGCGCTTGTAGCCCTCGGCGTCCAGCGCGCGCTTGTAGTCGTCGGCGTCGAGGTCGGGGCCGAGCAGAGTCTCCGTCATGGCAAACCTCCGGAAGGTCGCAGCTGCTCACAGGGTCGATCCCGCCCGCCGCAGGCAGCACGGCACGCGGGATCGGGGATTCGGATGGAGGCGGGACCGTACGTGACGCGGTCGCGCACGGCTCGCGAGGAGGGCGGCCAACGCTCTCGGCCGGCCCCTCATCGGCACGAAGACGACGGAAAATTCACTATCAACGACACTGCGCGCTGGCGACGTGGCCGTAGTCCACGCTCGAACGCCGGGTCAGACGAACGCCCTGGCTCATACCACCGAACGTACGATCACAGGCGAGAAAAGTCAATATTTCCTACTAGCTTTACAGGAAAATCCACGCGGCGGGGGCGCCTCTGTGGCGCCGGTCAAGTCACGACGACGGGGTGGCGCACCACCGCGTCGAAGCCGTAGCCGAGGACGTTGTACGCCGCACGGCCGGGCTGCACGGCGCCCGTCTCGTCGGCGGCCCGGGCGAGCAGCCGGAGGTTCCCCGCCTCGCGCGGCGTCCAGGGGAAGGTCCAGCGGACCCAGCCGCGCGGGTGCGGGTCGTCGCGCAGGCGGGCCGGCCGCCACGACACGCCCTCGTCGTCGCTGATCTCGACCCGGACCACGCGCCCGCCGCCCGACCACGACCGGCCGCGCAGCAGATGCTCGCGCCCCGCCTCGAGACGGGCCGGCCAGGGCAGTTCGAAGGCGCTCTTCACTCCCACCCGGGTCAGCGGCGGACCGCCCCCTGGCGGGTGGCCGGGGCCGTGCATCCGGTACAGCCGCGTGCTCCACGGCGACTCCAGCGGCTCCGCCGACACCTCGATGTCCCCCAGCCACTTGATCGAGGCGGCGCCCACCCAGCCCGGCACCACCAGGCGCGCCGGATGACCGTGGTCGGGCGGCAGCGGGCGCCCGTTCATCTCGTAGGCCACCAGCACGTCGTCCAGCGCCTTGGCCACGGGAAGCGGGCGCCGCACCCTCCCCAGGTTCTCCCCCGCCTCGACGTAGTCGGCGTCGAGCCCGCGCGGCATCAGCGCGACGGCCCTGCCGCTCATTCCCGCCCTCTCCAGGAGCGTCGCGAGGCGCACGCCCCGCCAGCGCGCCACCCCCACCGCGCCCAGCCGCCAGGGGGTGCCCGTCACCTCCTGGTTCTGCTGCTCGCCGTACAGGCGGCGTCCGTTGCCGGCGCACTCGATGAACGCGGTCACGGTCTCGGCCGGCATGCCGAGGAGGTCCCGGTAGGTGAACGCGACCGGGGCACCGCGCAGGGCGTCGCCCCACAGCGTGAGCCGCCAGGTGGCCGCGTCGATCAGCGGTGTCGCCGTGTGGTTGCGGACGAAGAAGTGGTCGTCCGGCGTCAGGTAGTCCTCGCCGCGCAGCGCCTCCCAGCGGGTCTCCGCGTTCGTGCCGTGCACGGCGAACAGGCGGGACGGCAGCGGCTTGCGGATGCCGGGCGTGGTTCCCGCCTCCGGGGCCGTACGCCGCGCTCCGAGACCGTCCTCTGTGAAAGTCATGGGCCTCCTCACCTGCCGCTGTCAGCCGGCCGGCCTCCGCAGGGCGACGGCCGGCATGGGAATGGGCGGGAAGGGGTTGTCGGGCAGCAGGATCACCCGGCGCGGCCGGTCCGCCTGTCCCGCCGCGTCCAGGTGCAGCAGGGCCGCCCCTATCCCCGCCGCCCCGGTCAGGTAGCCGGTGTCGGCCGACACCTCTCCGGGGCGCTGCCGCCGGTACGCCTGATACCAGCGGTATCCCCTGCCGTCGTAGCCGGTCGCCCGGCCGATCAGGTGGTCGGCGAGCCTGCGGGCGAACTCCAGGTGCTCCTGCTCCCCCGTCGCCGCCCACAGTCCCACGTACAGCTCGATCAGCCCGGCGGTGCCGCAGCACTGGCAGGCGACGTTCCACAGCCCCGCGGTCTGCCGGAACGGCGCGCCGGACTCCCTGACGCCCCCGGCCAGGCGCTTCACCCACGCCAGGTCATCGCCGTCACCGGTCACCCGATACAGCTCGTAGAACATGCGCGCGATCCCGGCGGAGCCCGAGCAGTAGCCCAGGTGGTCGGTGACCATCGCGCTCCGGCCGGTCAGGACGCCCGCGGCCCGGACGAGGCCCGCGCCGCGGCGTGCCGCGTCGAGGAACGCCTCCTCGCCCGTCGCGCCGTACAGCCGGGCGAGGAGGAAGGCCGTCCCGGCCGTCCCGGCCAGGAAGCCGGGCGGGGCCGCCTCCGCGGACAGGGCCGGGCACGCCGCGGGCCGCTCCCGGGGCGCGGACAGCCGCGCGATCCGCCGTCCCGCCTCGACGGCCATCTCCTCGTAGGCCGGCACGCCGAGCGCTGCCGCGGCGCGCAGCAGCCCCAGCACCACGCCGCCGTCACCGCGCAGCGTGGGATCTCCCGACCAGCCGATGCCGCCGTCGTCGAACGCGCGGGCGCTCCTGACGATCCTGTCGGCGACCGCGACGGCGGCGCTCTCGAAACGCTCCTCGCCGAGCGCCCAGCCGGCCTCGGTCAGCGCGAGGACGACGCCCGCGAGGCCGTGGTGGAGCGACACATCGGACTGCCGCTGCCACGTCGACGCGAGGTAGCGGGCGCCCGCGCGGGCGTCCTCGAGGTAGGCGTCGTGCCCGGTCCCGGCGGCGAGCTCCAGGAAGAACAGCACGATCCCGGCCGCCCCAGAGTGAAGGGACGCGGGTCCTCCGGGCGTCGCCGGCCGGCCGTACGGGTCGGGATTGGCCCGCCATCGCCTGCCGCTCTCGTCGTCGACGGCGGCCGTACGGATCCACCGTCCCGCCATGATGGCGGCCGTCAGCGGGGTCTCTGCGCGCTCACCGGATGAGCGGATCGGGTCCGGGCCCATGGACCAACTATCCCACAAACCTGGTAGGTAATAGCAACTATCTGCCGGCGCTTTCCCTGCAATCCCTATTGACTTGATGGGTATTCCCATCCCACAGTCGAGCCGAACACTCGCACTCCCGAGAAAGGCGTCCGGCGTGAGCAACGAAGACCCCCCGACCGTCGGCGAGCACACCCGTGCCGCGATCAACGAGGACTGGGCCGCCACCATCGTCGGCCTCGTCCTCCTCGTGCTGGTCATCACCGGCGTGATCCCGACGGGGCTGGTGCCGTGATGAGCAGCGAAGCGGCCGTGCCCACAGCGACGAGGGCCACGGCGTGGCAGTGGCCCGCCCTGGGCGTCCTCACCGTCCTCGTCCTCGCCGCGGGCACCAGAGCCCTGGAGAAGGGCGTGCCCGAGTGGTTCGCGGGCTCCGGCCTGGCCAAGGCGATCGAGTACCCCGTCTACGCGATCGCCCTCGGCCTGCTGGGCAACGCGGTGCTCACCGCGGCCCGGCTGCGCGACCGCCTGGCCGCCGGCTTCCGCACGGAGTTCTTCATCAAGACCGGCCTCGTGCTCCTCGGGGCGTCGATCAACCTGAAGGTGATCGTCACGGCGGCCGGTCCCGCGGTCGTCCAGGGCATCGTGCTGATCAGCGCGGTGTTCCTGTTCACCTGGTGGCTCGGCGGCCGCCTCGGGCTTGACGACAGGCTGCGGGCGCTGCTGTCGGCCGCGGTGTCCATCTGCGGCGTCAGCGCCGCGATCGCGGCGGCGGGAGCCGTACAGGCCAGGCGTGAGCAGCTCGCCTACAGCGCGAGCCTGGTGATCGCGTTCGCCCTGCCGTCCATCTTCGTCCTCCCGGCGCTGGCCTCGGCCCTGGGGCTGAGCCCGGAGGTGGCGGGCGCCTGGATCGGCGGCAACATCGACACGACGGCGGCGGTGACCGCGGCCGGCACCCTCGCGGGCGAGAACGCGCTGGCCGTCGCCACCATCGTCAAGGTCACGCAGAACGCCCTGATCGGCGTCGTGGTGGTCGCGCTGACCGCCTGGTTCGCCTTCCGGATCGAGCGCCGTCCCGGCGCCGAGCGGCCGGGCGCGGGCGAGCTGTGGCGGCGGTTCCCGAAGTTCGTGCTCGGCTTCGTGGCGGCCTCGGTGGTGACCACGTGGTACCTCACCACGGTCGGCGCGGCCGAGGGCAAGGCGGTCGTCGGCGTCGCCAACGACCTGCGCACCTGGTTCCTCATCCTGGCCTTCGTCAGCATCGGCCTGGAGTTCCGGGTGGCCTCGCTCCGGGAGGCGGGCTGGCGTCCGGTCGCCGTCTTCGCCGCCGCCACCGTGGCCAACGTGCTGCTGGCCCTGGGGCTCGCCACGGTCCTCTTCAGCGGTTTCACCGTCGCCTGAGCCGTCGGCCGAACCATCTGGACACGCCGCCCTCGTCCTCCTCCGGCGCCGCGTCGTCGTCCGGCAGGTCGTACCAGTGTGTGTCCCCCGGGAAGGGGTCCGGGGACGTGCCTGGTTCACCCGCGGAGAACCAGGCGGCGCCGGGCGGAAGACGGCCGGGCGAGCTCATGCCCGGGCCCCCGCCGGGACCGCACTCGAGCCTTCGGCCGCCTCGGCGTCCAGCGCCCTGCGGGCGTAGGCCCTGACGTCGGCGTCGGAGTCGCCGAGAGCGCCGTGCAGGGCCGCGGCGACCTCCGGCCGCGCCGCCCACCCGGACAGCGAGAGCACCGCGGCCTTGCGCACGTCGAGGTGCGGGTCGGCCAGCGCCGCCACCAGCGGTTCCACCGCCAGGGCCGGGTCGGCGGCGGCCAGTCCGCGCGCCGCCCCCACCCTCGCCTGCCAGGCCGGATCCGCCAGGGCCCGTACGGCCGTCTCCGCGAAGCCCGGCTGCTGATGCAGAGCCTGGCCGAGCCCGGCGAACGCCTCCAGGGCCGCCGCCCGGACGAGCGGGTCGGGGTCGGCGGCGAGGCGCGCGACGGCGGGGACGCCGCCCGGCAGGCCGATGACGCCGAGCCCCCTGGCCGCCCAGACGCGTACCTCGCGGTCCCGGTCGCCGGCGGCCAGCGCCACCCGCTCCGCGTCGTCGAGCGCGACCAGGCCCCTGACCGCCTCGATCCGCACCCGGGTGTCGGCGTCCGCGAGCGCCGCCTCGAACAACGCGGCGTCACCGAGGCGCAGCGCCCGCAGGACGTCGAGGACGGCGGCGCGGACGAGCGGATCCCCCGCCGCACCCCCCGCCCCATCGGCCCCGGCCCCCGCCCCATCGGCCGCGGCCTCCGCTCCGCCCGCTCCCGCGTAACCGGCGACGGCGCGGAGCGACGCGCCGAACTCGGCGGTCGCGGGCAGCACCTCGACGAGTTCGCGCAGGCCGGTGGCCGCCGCCCGCCGCACCGTGCCGTGCGGATCGGCGAGGGCCCGGGTCAGCGCGGTCTCCACACCCCGGGGCGCGGTCTCGGTCAGCGTCGCGACGGCCGCCCTGCGGACCTTGGGGTCGGCCTCCGCCAGGTAGGGAGTGATCTGGTCCAGCGCGGGCTCGCCGTCGGCGAGCCGCAGGAGTTCGAGGATGCGGGGCGAGCGCCCGATCGCCTCCACCGCGAGCCGCCCGCCCGCCCTGCGCCGCGCCGGGACCGCCGTGCCGTACGCGCCGAGCAGGACCGGCTCGGCCGGGCGGGGGGCGAAGCCCTCGACGGGCACGAGGTAGGGCTCGACCGGGCGCTTGACGAACTCCATCGCCCCTGCGGCGTTCTTGCGCAGGTTGAGGTGGTAGAGCCACTCGTCGTCGTCCCGGCGGGGCAGGTCGGCGCGGTCGTGGTAGAGGCCCCACCTGCTCTCGGTCCGGATCAGCGAGGACCTGGCGGCCATCTCGGCGCAGTCCCTGATGAACGTCACCTCGGCGCAGCGCATCAGCTCGTGCGGGGTCCTCGCGCCCATGACCGCGATCTCGTCGCGCATCCGCTCGAACGTCTCCAGCGCGATGTCCAGCTTCCTGGCGGTCTTCGGCGGGGCGACGTAGTCGTTGACGAACCTCCGCAGCTTGTACTCGACCTGCTGCTGCGGCGGGCCGTCGGGGTTGCGCAGCGGGCGGTAGATCAGCTCGTGCGCGTCGGCGATCTGGTCCTCCGGCAGGCCGTCCGGCGGGCGGTGGTGCTCGGCGGCGTGGGCGCCGGCGAGGTCGCCGAACACGAACGCCCCGATCATGTAGTTGTGCGGCACGCAGGCCAGGTCGCCCGCGGCGTACAAGCCGGGGACCGTGGTGGCGCCGTTCTCGTCCACCCAGACCCCCGACGCGGAGTGGCCGCCACACAGGCCGATCTCGGAGATGTGCATCTCGACGTCGTGGGTGCGGTAGTCGTGCCCGCGTCCCGCGTGGAAGGTGCCCCGGGTGGGGCGCTCGGTGGTGTGCAGGATGTTCTCGAGCGCGGTGAGCGTCTCGTCCGGCAGGTGGCTGACCTTGAGGTAGATCGGCCCGCGGGCCGACGCGATCTCCCCGGCCACCTCGGCCATCATCTGGCCCGACCAGTAGTCGCAGTCGACGAACCGCTCCCCCTCGGCGTTGACCTGGTAGCCCCCGAACGGGTTGGCGACGTACGCGCAGGCCGGGCCGTTGTAGTCCTTGATCAGCGGGTTGATCTGGAAGCACTCGATGCCGCTGAGCTCCGCGCCCGCGTGGTAGGCCATCGCGTAGCCGTCCCCGGCGTTGGTCGGGTTCTCGTACGTGCCGTAGAGGTAGCCGCTGGCGGGCAGGCCGAGCCGCCCGCAGGCGCCGGTGGCGAGGATCACGGCGCCGGCGGCGACCGTGACGAACCCGCCCGAGCGGGTGTCGAACCCGGCGACGCCGACGGCCCGGCCCTCGCTGGTCAGCACGCGGACCGGCATCACCCGGTTCTCGATGCGCACCTTCTCGCGGATGTCGCGGCGGCGCAGCACGCGGTAGAGGACCTTCTTGACGTCCTTGCCCTCCGGCATGGGCAGGACGTAGCTGCCCGAGCGGTGGACCCGGCGCACCGCGTACTCACCGTGCTCGTTCTTCTCGAACTTCACGCCGTAGCGCTCCAGCCGCCGGACCATGTCGTAGCCGCGCGTGGCCGTCTGGTAGATCGTGCGCTGGTTGACCACCCCGTCGTTGGCCCTGGTGATCTCGGCGACGTAGTCCTCGGGCGTGGCCTTGCCGGGGATGACCGCGTTGTTCACGCCGTCCATGCCCATCGCCAGCGCGCCGCTGTGCCGTACGTGCGCCTTCTCCAGCAGGATCACGTCGGCGCCGCGCTCGGCGGCGGTGATCGCGGCCATGGTCCCGGCGGTGCCGCCGCCGACCACCAGGACCTGGCATTCCAGATGCGTGCGGTCCGCCGGGGCAGGGATGTCCATTCAGAGCTCCTCGATGATGCGGGCGCGCAGCCCGGCGCGGTCGATGTCGGGGGTGCGCGGGTCCGGCACGCGCAGGACGCGTCCGATGCCGCCGCGGCCGAGCACGACGACCCGGTCGGCGAGCAGCAGCGCCTCGTCCACGTCGTGGGTGACGAAGACGACCGTGGCGAGGGTGTCGCGGAGCACGTCCAGCAGCAGGCGCTGCATCCCGGCCCGGGTCTGCGCGTCCAGCGCGCCGAAGGGCTCGTCCATGAGCACGGCGCGCGGCGCGCCCGCCAGGGACCTGGCGAGCTGCACCCGCTGCCGCATGCCGCCGGACAGCTCCCGGGGCAGCCGGTCCTCGCAGCCGGCGAGGCCGACGCGGGCGATCCAGCTCTCGGCGGCCGTCCTGCGCTCGCGCCTCGGCACGCCGCGGATGCGCAGCGGCAGCTCGACGTTGCGCAGGACCGTCCGCCAGGGGAGCAACGCGTCGTCCTGGAAGACCATCGCGCGGTCGGGTGAGGGCCCGGTGACCGGGACGCCCTGGGCCAGGACCCGGCCGGCGCGCGGCGCCAGCAGTCCGGCGATCGCCCGCAGGACGGTGGACTTGCCCGATCCGGACGGGCCGACGATCACCAGGACCTCGCCGGGGGCGACGTCGAGACGCAGGTCCTCCAACACGGCGTGCCGCCCGTAACCGAGGGACACGCCCTCCAGCCGGATGGCGAGCCCCGTCTCCAGGGCGGGCGCGACCGGGGCGCTCATCGGATGTCCCCTTCCGCGCTCTCGCCGGCCCCCTCATCGGCACGGGGCGAAGCCCCCTCATCAGCACTGGGCAGCCAGCGGGTGAGACGCCGGCCGAGCAGTTCGACGGAGGCCGAGGCGACCCAGCCGAGCACGCCGATCGACGCCATGCCGACGAGCACCGCCGGGTAGTCGACCACCGTGTAGGCGTGCCAGGTGCGGTAGCCGACGCCGAACTCCCCGGAGATCATCTCGGCGGAGATCACGCAGATCCAGGCGACGCCCATGCCGACGGACAGCCCGCCGAATACGCCCGGCAGCGTGCCCGGGATGACGACGTTCCACAGCACGTGCGCGCGCCCGCCACCCATCGTGCGGACCGCGTCCTCCCACAGCGTCGGCAGCGCCCGTACGGCGTGCCGCGTGCTCACCATGATCGGGAAGAACGCCGCGGCGAACGTGATGAACACGATGCCCTGCTCGTCGGTGGGGAACACCAGGATCGCGATCGGGACGAGGGCGATCGCCGGGATCGGCCGGACGACCTCGACGGGCGGCAGCAGCACGTCACGGGCCCACCGGGACCGCGCGACCAGGACGCCCAGGGCGATGCCGGCCACGGCCGCCAGCGCGAACCCGGTGAGGATGCGGATCATGCTCTGGGCCAGGTCGAGGTAGTAGATCCGGGTGCCGAGCTGCCGGCCGAACTCCGCCGCCACCTCGGCGGGCGAGGGCAGCCGGTCGAAGCGCAGTCCGGCACGGACGTCCGCGGTCGTCAGCCACTGCCACAGCGCGACGACGGCCGCCAGGGAGCCGAACCTGACCGCCCACCTGCGCAGGCCGGCCGCCGTTCTCGTCCGGCCCGTTCCCGCCGCGACCGGCTCGGAGGCCGGAGCGCCGGCGGCGAGCGCGTCCGTGGCGTCCAGCGCCGGGGTGCTCATCGCGACGCACCTCCCGCCGCGGCCTTCAACGCCTCGTCGTAGCCGACGATCCGCGCCCGGGGGTGCTCCTTCACGTACGCCTGCGCGCCATCCCCGGTGGTGAAGGGCTTGAACCGCTCCTTCTCGTCCGCCGAGGGGTCGCGCACCCAGACGGACCTGTCCGCGAACCAGTGCGTCCCGGTGGCCGCGTCGGCCACGTAGGCGGCCCGTACGGATCGGCCGCCCGAGGTGGCGGCGGCGATCTGGCGCAGCAGGCAGGTGGGGGTGGCCGCGGGACGGAGCCGGTCCTCCCCCGCGAGCCAGAGCTCGCCCGCCTTCGCCGGGTCGCTCACGGCGGTCCCGCAGGCCTCGTCGGTCCCGGTGATCCTCGCCGCGTTGACGGTGCTCGCGGCGCCGGCGTCGTAGGAGGCGCCGTACGCCTTCCTGATGTAGGAGTCGTTCGCGAACTTCGTCACGTCGACGTCGGTGAAGTCGGTGCCGATGATTTTCAGGTACTTCTCGTCGTGCTGCAGCGCGGCCAGCAGTTGCGGCTTCACGGTCACGTCGAACGAGGCGATGCCGTCGCGGCCGTTGTAGAGGTAGACCACCTCGGGCGGCAGGCCGGTGGCCTTCGCGACCGCCTCGGCGGCCTCCACGGGATGCTCGTGGAGGTAGTTCGTCGCGTCGATCTGCGCCTGGAGGAACGCCTGGAGCACGTCGGGGTGCTCCTTCGCGTACGCCTGCCGTACGACGACGCCGTGGAACGTCGGCACGCCGAGCGCCGACCCGTCGTAGACGAGCCGGGCCTGGTTCTTGAAGACGAGCAGTCCCGGCCAGGCCACGAACTGGGCGTATCCCTGCACGTTGCCCGACTGCAGCGCGGACGCGCCGACCGGCGGCTGCTGGTTCACGACCTCCACGTCCGTCGCGGGGTCGAGCCCGGCCCGCTCCAGGGCCTGGATCAGCGTGCCGTGCCCGGCCGACCCCGAGCTGGCCGAGACCTTCTTCCCCTTCAGGTCGGCCAGCGTCCGCACGTCCGACGACGGGGGCACGACGACCGAGTTCAGCCCGCCACGCAGGTTGTAGCCGGTCACCGAGACGAGCTCGGTCCGCGCGGAGGGCACGCCCTGGGTGCGGGAGGCGTTGATGAGGAGCGGGTAGTCGCCCATCGACCCGATGTCGATCTTCCCGGCCACCATCTTGGCGGTGATCGGGGCGCCGGTGTCGTAGTCCTGCCACTCGACCCGGTATCCGTCGCCGAGGCGCTTTTCGAGGTAGCCGAGGCCGCGCAGCAGCGTCCCGGCCGTCACCGTGTTGATGGTCTTCGACTGGTATCCGACGACGACCGTCTGCCTGCCGTCGTCGGCGCCGGCGGACACGGAGCACCCGGCCGCGGCCAGCAGCGCCGCGGCGGCGAAGAGCTTACGCATGGGGGTGTCCTTCTATCGGAGCAAATAGGGGATGTTCACCGTGACCGCGTCCGCGGGGCACCGGTCGGCGCAGGGGCCGCAGTACCAGCACTCGTCCACGTGCATGTACGCCTTGCCGCTGACCTCGTGGATGGCCAGCGAGTCGAGCGGGCACACGTCCACGCACAGCGTGCAGCCCTCGATGCACAGCGACTCGTCGATCGTGACGGGCACGTCGACGCGGCTATTGACCAGGGTCATCGGTGTTCCTCCAGAGATGGCCACGCATGGTGAGGCGGTCGCCGCGGAACCTGACGAACTCCAGGTCGACCGGGCGGCCGTCGGACAGGTGAGTGAGGCGCTCGACCATCAGCAGCGCCGCGCCGCGCGGCGCGTCGAGGACGGCCGCGGTGTGGGCGTCGGCGTTCACGGCCTCGATCGTCAGCTCCGCCACGCCGAGCGGCTGGCCGGCGACCCGTTCCAGCAGCACGAACACGTCGTTGTGCACGAGGTCGGCGTCGAAGAGCGGCTCCCCCACCTCGCGTACGAGGTAGGTCAGGTCGAGCGAGAGCGGCAGCCCGTTGAGCCTGCGCAGCCGCTCCACGTAGACGACGGACTCGCCGGGTGGCAGGCCGAGCCGTCCCCGGACGGCGGCCGGAGGCGGGATCAGCCCCATCGCCCGGACCTCGTTGGTGACCTCGCCGTGCTCCCGGAGGGTCTCGGCGAGGCCGAGAAGCCGGTGCAGGCCGTGCGGGTACTTCTCCGCGGCCACCGTGGTGCCGACTCCCGGGCACCGCTCGATGAGGCCCTCGTCGCGCAGCAGGTCCAGGGCGTCCCTGATCGTGTTGCGGGAGGTCCCGAACTCCCGGGCGAGGGCGGACTCGAGCGGCAGGTGACCACCGCCGAAACCGCCGTGCACGACCTCCCGCCGCAGCAGGTCGGCGACCTGGCGGGCCCTGTCCGCCCGGCGCCGTCTCGCGTCCGCCAACTCCATGAGGCCAAAGACTACCTTCCAGGTAGGAATACCTGGATAACGGCGGGATTACGCCACTCCGGAGGGTTGTTGAACGCCTCCGACCTGCGGGTTCCTGCCGACAGGGCCGACAACCGCCACCCTTGCGTACGTGCCGGCGACCCCCGGGAAGGTCAGGCGGCGAAGAACCGGTCGGCGAAGGCCTCCCACTGGGCGAGGAAGTCGATGCCGGCGTCGCGCAGCCAGTTGAGCTGCAGGCCGTCGAGGAAGGCGAGCAGGTCCACGGCCGCCGGACCGGGCTGGGGATGCCAGGCCAGCAGGTAGCGCTCCAGCATGGCGCGGCCCTCGCGGAGTCGCGTCCGGAAGTAGGCGTGCGCGGGGTGCGCGGGGTCCAGCGCCTCGGCCGACAGCACGGTGTACAGCTGCACGAGTGAGCGCTGCGCGAGGTTGCGGCGGACGAATCCCGACATGACCGCGCGGGCGGTGGCCGCGTCGGGCGCCGGTTCCAGCGTGTCGACCACGCTTGTGAGGTCGAGCGTGTCCCGGCGTTCGAGGACCGCGATGAGCAGTTCCTCCCGGGAACGGAAGTGATGCAGCAATCCCGCCTTGGTCATGCCGCAGGCCGCCGCGAACGCCTCCAGGGTGACGCCCTTGAATCCGGAGGCGGCGATCAGCTCGGTGGCCGCCTTGAGGATCTCCTCTCGGCGTTCCGCGAGCGGCAGCCGGCGCCGTCGCGGTGAGGCGGTCATGCCGTCCTGGCTCCTCCGAGGCGGGGGTTGATTTCGATCACGATACCAGCCTAGTTTATCTACCGTTTGGTAGATAGCGTGGTAGACAGCACTGTCGCGCCTGTTCAGAGAGTTGTGTGCACATGTCGACGCCCTCTTCTCCGACCGCCTTCTCCGCCGCCGTCACCGCAGTGCGTGCCGGGCGGCCCCTGGACGAGGTCGTCGACGAGCTGCTGGCGCAGCTGACCCGGGAAGAACGCCTGTGGCTGCTGGACGGAGACCTGCCGTTCTGGCCGGGCATGGCCGACATGATGACCAACGGCTACAACCTCACCCCCATCCCGATGGGCCGCGTCGAACGGCTGGGCATCCCCGGCCTGTTGTTCTCCGACGGCCCGCGCGGCGTGGTGATGGGTCAGTCGACCGCGTTCCCGGTCTCCATGGCCCGCGGCGCCACCTGGGACGTGGACCTCGAGGAGCGCGTCGGCACCGCCATCGGGCGCGAGCTGCGCGCCCAGGGCGCCAACTTCTTCGGCGGCGTGTGCGTCAACCTGCCCCGCCACCCCGCCTGGGGGCGGGCGCAGGAGACGTACGGCGAGGACCCGATCCTGCTCGGCGAGTTCGGCGCGGCGCTGACCCGGGGGGTGCAGCGCAACGCCATGGCGGTCGTCAAGCACTTCGCGCTCAACAGCATGGAGAACGCCCGCTTCACGGTCGACGTCACCGCCGACGACGCGGCCCTGCACGAGGTCTACCTGGCGCACTTCCGCCGGGTCGTGGAAGAGGGCGTGTCGGGGGTCATGACCTCCTACAACTCCGTCAACGGCGAGTGGGCCGGGCAGAACGAGCACCTGATGGAAGGCGTGCTCCGCGGGATGTGGGGCTTCGAGGGCGTCACCGTCTCCGACTTCATCTGGGGCCTGCGCGACGCCGCCGCCTCGCTGCGCGCCGGGCTGGACGTGGAGGAGCCCTTCCGCCAGCAGCGCGCCGAGCACCTGCCCGCCGACCTGGAGGCGGGCCGGGCGAGCTGGGACGACGTCGACCGGGCGGCCCGCCGCGTCCTGCGCACCCAGCTGCGCCACTACGCCGCCCTCACCGAGCCCGAGCCCTCGCTCGACGTGGTCTTCGGCCCCGAGCACCGCGCGCTGGCGCGCGAGGTCGCCGCCCGCGGCATGGTGCTGCTCAAGAACGACCCGGTCGGCGACGCGCCCCTGCTTCCCCTGCATCGGGACGCCCTCACCTCACTGGCGGTCATCGGGCGCCTTGCGGACGTGGCCAACACCGGCGACAACGGCTCCTCCGACGTGCGCGCCCCGGAGGTGATCACCGCGCTGCGGGGTCTGACCGAGGCGCTCCCGCAGGCCCGGATCACCCATGTGGCCGACGACGACCCGGCGGCGGCCGCCGCCGCGGCCGGGCAGGCCGACGTCGCCGTCGTCGTCGCCGGCTACACCGCCGCCGACGAGGGCGAGTGGGTCGGCGGAGACGTGCTGTCCAACTCCGAGCTGCTGGCGTTGTTCCCGCCTCCCGGCGACGACCCCGCCGGGCTGTCGTTCGCGTCCTTTCTGGCCGAGCCCGGCGCGGTAGACTCCATCAGCGGGGGAAGCGCCGGCGGCGACCGCGCGAGCCTGCGGCTGCGGGCCGTCGACGCCGACATCATCCGGGCCGTGGCGGCGGCCAACCCCCGCACCGTCGTGGTGATCGTCACCGCCGGGGCCGTCATCACCGAGGAGTGGCGCGACGCCGTACCCGCCGTGCTGGTCTCCTGGTACTCCGGCTGCGAGGGAGGCCGGGCCCTGGCCGACGTGCTGCTCGGCGACGCCGACGCCGCAGGACGGCTGCCGTACTCGATCCCGGCCGCCGAGGAGCACCTGCCGTACTTCGACCGCGACGCCACCGCCATCACCTACGACAAGTGGTTCGGCCAGCGACTGCTGGACCGGGACGGCCACGCACCGGCATTCCCGCTCGGCTTCGGGCTGTCCTACACAAGCTTCGCCCTCGCCGACCTCACCGTCGGCGCTCCCGACGGCGACTCCTTCACCGGCGTCGTGACCGTGACCAACACCGGCTCCCGCGCGGGCCGCCACGTCGTGCAGCTCTACGGACGGCCCACCGGCATCGACGCGGCCGCCGACGACTTCCCCACCCGGGTCCTGCTCGGCTTCGCCACCGTCGACCTCCCGGCCGGAGCATCGGCCCGGGTCACCGTGCGCGCTTCGACCCGGCCCCTGCAGAGGTGGACGCCCACCGGGTTCGTCCCCGCCGCTCCTACGGCCGTGATCGAAGCCGCTTCCCACGCCGGCGACCCCGACGCCGTCATGTCGACCGTCACGCTGTGACTGCGGTGGCCGGATCTCGTCGCGACCGACGGGTGCGACGAGATCCGGCGGTTTCCGTCACGGCCGAGGCGACAATATGGCCTAGAAATAGCCGTAGGTGATACGGACACCTGGGGGCAGCGGGCCGGAAGCCTGCCGCTTTCCCGCCGTTCAAAAGAGCGCGGTCTCGAGTTCGCGAGGCCGCCGCGGGCCGGCCGGTCGGGCGGCGCGCGACGCGCGCCGCCCCAGCCTTCTGAAGGTCCCGTCGCGGACGTCCACCTCGCAGTCAGTCGCTATGGGAGATCAGAGGCACAGCGATCAGCTGTGGAGCCGGCGCGGACGTCACGCCACCAATTCGGCCAGGCGTCCACCAGATAGACGACGAACGGGATCCACCACAATGCGAACGCGGCCGCCCTGTCCACCTACAACCTGACCATGAAATTCACCCCCCGTATCGACAGGGCGGTTACTCTCCCCAGGGGGAGGCGGCGGCGGCGAGTTCCAGGCCGGTCACACCGTCGGCCCGGCGTTCGCGCAGCAGTTCGCCGCCGATCGAGTAGCGGGGGGCCGCGGCGGCTGACCGGGCGGCTCGCTCCACAATCGCATCGACGAGCGAACGGGCCAAGGCGAGGCGGGGATAGGCGGCGTGGATCCGCTTCTCCCACCCGGAGACGATCTCCGCGTTCCACCCGAAGTCGATGGCTACGCCCTGTCGAGTGAGGTAGGCCAGCAGGCCTCGGCGCTCGGCGATGCCGGGCGAGGCGTGCAGGGCGATCGCCTCCCATACGCGGTCGATGTCTGCCTCGGCGACGCGGTGCTCCCGCAGCAGGTCCGCCGCCAGGTCCGCGCCTTCCACCTCGAAGCGGGCTTCGCCCTTGGCGAGGTCGCCGGTGCCCAGATCGTGCAGGACGGTCGCGGCGAACAGCAGGTCACGGTCGTAGGCGGGGTCTTCCAGGCATCCCTCGTGGGCGGCGAGGAGCTGGGCGAACAAGAAGCTGCGCACGCTGTGATTGGCCACCGACGGGGTCTCGGAGGTACGCACGGTGGAGAGGATGGCCTCGGCCAAGGGGCCGGTGGGCAGGTCGAGCGAGAAATCCATGTGCGCAGGCTACGAATCAGACCGCCGTCCCCGGCAGTGGCACGCGAGCCATTGATCGCTATGATCGTGCCATGTGGGAAGGAGAGGCACACCGCGTCGCGGTGCTGGCACTTCCGGGAGTCCTCCCGCTCGACCTCGGTATACCGGCGCAGGCCTTCGGGACGGACCCGCACTACCAGGTCACCGTCTGCGCCGATCCGTCGGCGGGACCGGTCCGCAGCGGCGGGTTCACCGTATCCACGCCTGCCGGGCTGGAGGCGCTGCAGGACGCCGGCACCGTCGTCGTCCCCGGCTACCAGGCTCCGGACGCCCCGCTTCCCGCCGCGGTGCTGCAGGCGATCCGCTCGGCGCATGCGCGCGGAGCGCGGCTGGTGTCGATCTGCACGGGGGCCTTCGCGCTGGCGGCTGCCGGGCTGCTGGACGGGCGGCCCGCAACGACCCACTGGCAGCAGACCGCTCTGCTCCGGCGCCTGTACCCCCGGATCGACATCCGGCCGAACCGGCTCTTTGTCGACGACGGCGACATCCTCACCTCGGCGGGAGTGACCGCGGGCGTCGACCTGTGCCTGCACATCATCCGAAGGGATCACGGTGCCGCGGCCGCCAATGCCCGCGCGCGGGCACTCGTCGCCCCGCCCCAGCGCTCCGGCGGCCAGGCGCAGTTCATCGAGCGCTTCCGGCCGGACGCCCGCGGTGAGGGCCTCGCGCCGGTCCGCAGCTGGATGCTCGGCAACCTCGCTCGCCGTCAGACCGTGGACGAGCTCGCCCACCGCGCGCACATGTCCCGCCGGACGTTCATCCGGCGCTTCCAGCAGGAGACGGGCACGTCGCCGATGGCCTGGCTGACCGCCGCCCGCATCGACTGGGCCCGCGAACTGCTGGAGACGACCACAGCCCCCGTCGAACAGATCGCCCGCCTCAGCGGTCTCGGCAGCCCAGCGGCCTTCCGGGCGGCCTTCCACCGCCACGTCGGCACCTCCCCCGCGAACTACCGAACCACCTTCCAGCGGACGACCTAGGCCGGCGAGAGAGTCGGCTCGGGCTCGGGGACGTACCCCGCCAGGTCGTCCTGCTCGATGACCTCGTCGGCGGGCGGGGCGGTGATGACGAGACGGCATCCCCAGCCGGTGTAGCGCGTGTCCGTCCGCGCGAACACCGACGTCTTCGCCGCCCCCAGGGTGTCGGTGGTGACCAGGCGCGCGACCAGGCCGTCGTGGCCGGTCCAGAGCCGCCAGGAGATCTTCCCCTTGCTCTTCCTGGCGGACAGTCCCGAGAACGGGTCGACGTAGTGGCCCTTCGTGACCCTGCCCATCTCCTTGTGACTCATCGTGCCCTGGTAGAGGCGACCGCCGGAGACCGGCGTGCTCCTCGACCGCTTCAGCACCGCCTTCAGGATGGACGGGTCGTAGACGTTGACGGGCTGCAGGCTGGCGGCCGGGGCGAGATAACGGGTCATGCCCGCCGCGTGGTTTCTCCGGATCCACTTCTTGCCGCCGGGGACCGGCCCGGGATACTGCGCGACGTCGTAGTACACGTCCTTGCCGACCCGGATGACCCGATAGGAAGGCGGCTTCTCGGACGGCTTCCCGCCCGTGCCGGTCCCAGGCTCGGGTACGTCGCGCCAGGTCAGGTCGACCGCCACCGCGCCCGAAGGGCCGAACTGCACCGTGCCGCTGATCCGGAACGCGCTCCTGGACCTCACGCCGAAGAACACGCGCGCCGTCTCCGACGTACGGACGCCGCGCTCCTTGCGGAACTGCCGCTTGAGCGCGTCCACCGGATCGGGGAGACCTCCCTGCGCGACGGCGGCGGGGCCCGCGGCGACGGATGCGGACGTGATCAGTACGGCGACTGCCAGGGCAGTCCATCGTCTCATGGGGGGTTCGTCCTTGTTGTCGAGCTACTGCGGCATCTCACGGCATAAGCGGTCCATGCATGAAGTGGTCATCTTCCCAGAAGGAAGCAGCCCTGACCACGACGGCGACGATCCCGGCCGGGAACGCGATCTGACATCCTGTGCGGATGCGACAGGTCACCGTGCTCGGCAGTTGTGGTGCCTTCCCCGAACCGGGCCGGGCCTGCAGTGGTTTCGCGGTGGACTGGGACGGCTACCGTCTGGTGCTCGACCTCGGGTACGCCACGCTGCCCCGGCTGCTCGCGCACTGGCCGGACGGTGCGGTGGACGCCGTCGCCATCACGCACGAGCACCCCGATCACTGCATCGACCTGCACGCGCTGTTCCGGATGCGGTTCTACGGCGACCCGGGTGGACCGCGGCTGCCGTTGTACTGCCCGCCGGGCGTGCTCGACCGACTCGGCGGTCTGGAACCCGACGTCGACCTTCACGCGGTCTTCGAGGTGCATCCGCTGCCCGGCGGCCACCGGGTGGGGCCCTTCGAGCTGACGGGACTGTCGCTTCCGCACTACGTGCCCAACGCGGGCGTCCGCCTGGAGGCCGACGGGATCGTCCTGGCCTACTCGGGGGACACCGGCCCGACCCCGGTACTGGCCGAACTCGGCCGCGGCGCCGACCTGTTCATCGTCGAGGCCACCGACCGCGACGGCGAGACCGGCCGCTCCACCCGCAATCTGATGACGTCCGCCGAGGCCGGTCATTGGGCCCGGCGGGCGGGCGCGCGCCGGCTGATGCTCACCCACTTCTGGCCGGGCAACGACCGGGCCGCCTCCGTGGCGGCCGCTCGGCCGGCGTTCGGCGGTGACGTGCTGGCCGCCGAGGAGGGTCTCACCGTCGAGATCGGGGACGCCACATCGTGAAGGCGTGATCGTGGAGGACGTCCCACGCGGTAGCGCGGGACTCCGGATGCCGCACGCCGGCGCCTGACGGGCCGAGCGAGCCCGGTTCAGGCCGCCGGCGTACGGCCGAGACCCCCATCCGGTTGCGCGAGTCCGCGCCGGGGTGGGTCAGTCCTCGCTGTGTCCCGGGTTCCGGCGCGCGACGTACAGGCGGTTGCCCTCGGGCCCGGTCCACTCCAGCCGTACGACACCGGGCACGGCGGCGTCCCCGATGCGCGACGGGTCGGCCCAGTAACCGAAGTTGGGGTTGCGGAAGAACGTGGCCCACAACTGGCCGCTGCGGTCCACGAAGATGTTGTTGTGGCCGGCGCCGACGCCCAGGGTCCACCGCTTGGAGTACGGCCCCTCGAACTTGTCCGCGACGGCGATGATCGCGTCGTACTGGTACTGCACGCGGCCGGCGGCGGCCGTGTCGTAGGCGTACCGCGTACTGCCGTCGGCGTTGACCGACGAGCGGTCCCACGCGGCGTGGATGAGGTAGTACTTGCCGCCGTACTTGAACACGTACGCGCCTTCGAGATACGGCTCGGGCGCGTAGGGCGTCTGCTGGAACTTCGGCAGGTTCGTCGTCGGGATGATGTCCTCCATGTCATCCCGGAACTTCGCGTACAGGTTGTTGTGCAGCACGAGCCACGCCTCGTCGCCCTCGCTGTAGAGGCCGCCGTCGATGTGGTGGTAGGCGCCGGGCTTGATGAAGGCGGGCCCGCCGATGAAGGAGTCGCCGAAGGGCTTGTCGTAGTTGCCCTGGACGAGCCGGTACGGGCCCTCCACCCCGCCCTCGCTCACGAGCATGAACGAGCCGACCTTCTGGGAGTGGTCGCCCATGCACGCGACGATGTACCACTTGCCGCGGAAGTAGTGCACCTCAGGCGCCCACGCGTTGCCGCGCTTGCCGAACTGGTCGTCGTACCAGTACTCCTGCCACGGAGCGACGACCGTGCGCCCGGGCCGGTTCTCGCCGGCGAACTCGGGCGACCACACCTTGCCCTTCTCGGCGTCCGGCCGGATGCCGGAGGTGTCGGCCAGCCGCCACGGCCCGTGCAGGGACGGGGCCGTCCACACGAAGATGCCGTCATTCCACGGGCCGGCCGCTTCGAGCCCGGGCACCCGGGTGGTGCCCGTGGCGACGTAGACCGGACGACCGCCGACGTCGAAGCAGTTGACGTAGGTGTCCCGCATCCAGACCCGGCCGAGCTCCTCGTCGCGGGGGCGCAGCTCCAGCGGGAGGATGAAGGAGTTGTCCTCACGCGGCCACAGGTCCGCCCGCGTGTCCGCGAGGCCGTAGGGCGCGAGCTCGGGCCAGTTCGACGGGTATCGCCCCTTCGGCGCGCCGCCGTTCGGCAACTCCTTCGGGTCCGCGTGCGCGGCGGCCGCGGGCAGCGCCGCCGCTCCCAGCAGCCCCGCCACACCGGCCAGCACGGACCTCCGGCCCACGGACAACCCGTTATCGGAACCAGTCATCGGTAGCGTCCTCCTTTCTCACGCAGGGCGCGGGCGCCCTGCCGGGAGGACACGGTAGTGAGACTTATTTCGACAGTGAACACACGACAAAAAGGTTCTCGACGCGCCTGCGCCGGGCCGGACGTCGCGTCCCACCGGCCGTGGAAGTCCCCCTCCGCCATTTCGGGGCCCAGGGAGGAAAGCAACCGGTGGCGAATCCGTGTGGAGCGTCAAAGGGACGCGGAATAGCCGGCGATGCCATTCCGAATCGCGCTCCACATCAATCGCGAATTCGAAATCCTCACAGGTCGATGTTGCTCATGACGTGCTTGATCCGGGTGTAGTCCTCGAATCCGTACATCGACAGGTCCTTGCCGTATCCGGAGTGCTTGAACCCCCCGTGCGGCATCTCGGCGACCAGGGGGATGTGCGTGTTCACCCACACGCACCCGAAGTCGAGATTGCGGGCCATGCGCATCGCGCGGCCGTGGTCCTTGGTCCAGACGGAGGACGCCAGTCCGTACTCCGTGGAGTTGGCGATCCTCAGGGCGTCGGCCTCGTCGGTGAACGGCTGCACGGTGATCACGGGGCCGAAGATCTCCTTGCGGACGATCTCGTCCTGCTCCCGCAGGCCTGACACCACCGTCGGGGCGTAGTAGAAGCCACGGTCGCCGACCCGGCCGCCGCCCGTCTCGACCACGGCGTGCGCCGGGAGCCGCTCGACGAACCCGGAGACGTGAGCGAGCTGGGCAGCGTTGTTCAACGGCCCGAAGTCGGGATCGGCGACGCCCGGGCCGGTGCGGTGGGCGCGCGCCTGCTCCACCAAGGCTGCCGTGAGCGCGTCGTGCACGCTCTCCGCGACCAGGACCCTGGTGGCGGCCGTGCAGTCCTGCCCCGCGTTGTAGTACGCGGCCCCGGCGATCTTCCGGGCGGCGGCCTCGATGTCGGCGTCGCCGAAGACGACGACAGGCGCCTTGCCGCCGAGTTCCAGATGCACGCGCTTGAGGTCGGCCGCGGCGCTGCCGGCCACCTGCATGCCGGCCCGGACCGAACCGGTGATGGAGACGAACTGCGGGATCTCGTGCTCCACCAGCGCGCTGCCGGTGCCGCGGTCACCGCACACGACGTTGAAGACACCCGGCGGCAGGAACTCCGCCGCGATCTCGGCCAGCAGCAGGGTCGAGGCGGGAGTGGTGTCCGACGGCTTGAGCACGACCGTGTTGCCTGCGGCGATCGCCGGAGCGAACTTCCACACCGCCATCATCATCGGGTAGTTCCACGGCGTGACCTGGGCGCACACCCCGATCGGCTCGCGCCGGATCATCGACGTGTGGCCCGGCGCGTACTCTCCGGCGGACAGTCCGGACAGGTGCCGGGCGGCGCCGGCGAAGAAGCGGACCTGGTCGGCCATCGGCGGCACCTCGCCCGACGCGGTCGCTGCACGCGGTTTACCGGTGTTGCGGCACTCCACGTCCACGAGCCGGTCGGCGTTCTCCTCGATCGCGTCGGCCAGCCGCAGCAGCGCGCGGGCGCGCTCGCCCGGGGTCGTGTCACGCCAGGTCTCGAACGCGGAGGCCGCCGCGCGCATCGCGACGTCGACGTCCTCCTTCGCGGACACGGGCGCGAGGGCGTAGGGCTCGCCGTCGCACGGATCGATCAGCTCGGAGGTGACGCCGTCGGCCGTGTCGGTGTAACGACCATCGACGAAGTTCTTCAGTACCGGCAAGTCAGACACTGGTGGAAATCTCCTGAAATTGCGCTTTGTTCGGCCGACAGGGCCGGAGAGACCAGGGGGAACGGAAGAGTCACAGACGCGTGGTCACGTACGTCTTCCGCACGGTCTCCTGGACGCGCCACTCACCCCGCCAGCCGGCCGGCATGACCAGGGTGCTGCCGGGGCCGGCCTCCTGCTCCGTCCCGTCGGCGGAGACGACGGTCACCCGCCCGGAGAGGATCTGGCAGATCTCGTGGTAACCGTCCCGTACGGCGGTGAACCTGCCGGGCGTGCACTCCCACACACCGGCGCTGGTCCTGCCGTCCTCGGAGGTCCACACCGCGAGGGTCGCCTCGCGCTGGTCGCCTTCGACGGAGGTCGGCTTGGGCGCGGCCGGGCCGAGGACGGCCGTGCTCGCGTCGGGTACGACGATGCTGGTCAATTGATCTCCTGCTGGTCCGGTGGGTGTTCGTACGAATGGGTCGCTCAGTGCCGACGGGCTCAGTGCCGGCGGGCCACGGCGTCGGCGATCCTGGCGATGGGCGACGTCGTCGTCCGGCCGCCCACGATCTCGGCCCGGTCGGCCGCGCGGTAGGCGGCGTACATCCCGCGCACGCCGATCCAGCGCAGCGGTTCCGGCTCCCACCTGCGCACCTTCCTGCCGACCCAGGGCAGCCGGGTCAGTTCGGTGTCGGCGCCGAGCACGAGGTCGCGCAGGGTCCTCCCGGCGAGGTTGGTCGTGGCGACGCCGTGGCCGACGTAGCCACCGGCCCAGCCGAGCCCGGTCCGGCGGTCCAGCGTCGCGGTCGAGCACCAGTCCCTCGGCACGCCGAGGACACCGCACCAGGCGTGCTCGACCGCGGCGTCCCGTACGGCGGGGAACAGCCGCACCAGTGCGTCACGCAGGGCGCGCACCGTCGTGGCGTGCGTGCGCCCGTCGTCGTCCGTGCGGGAACCGAACAGGTAGGGCACCCCGCGTCCGCCGATGGCGATGCGGTCGTCTGCCGTCCGCTGGGCGTAGATGTAGGCGTGGGACATGTCGCCGAGCAGTTCACGGCCCTCCCAGCCGATCCGCTCCCACACCCGGTCGGGCAGCCGCTCGGTGACGATGAGCGAGGAGTTCATCGGCAGCCAGGTCCGGCGCTCGCCGGCCAGCCCGGCGGTGAACCCCTCCGTGGCGCGCAGCACGTAGTCCGCCCGCACGGCGCCGTACGGCGTGCGCGCCTCGTGCGGCACGATCTCCGTCACGGGGGTGGACTCGTAGATGCGCACCCCGAGCCCCTCGACGACCTTCGCGAGCCCCTGCACGAGCTTGGCCGGCTGAACCCTGGCGCAGTGGGGGCTGAACGACGCGCCGAGGGCGCCGTCCACCCGGATCCTGGCCGTGGTCTGCTCGGCGTCGAGTTGCTCCACGTCGGCGTCGCCCCAGGCGCGGGCCGCGCGCACCTGGGCGGTCAGGCGCGGCAGGTGGGACGGGGCGTGCGCCACCCTGAGGATGCCGCCCTTGACGATGTCGGCGTCGATGCCCTCGGTGCGCGCCACCGCGATGACCTCGTCGACGGTCTCGTTCATCGCCCGCTGGAGGGCGTGCACGCCTTCGCCGCCGTGGGTGCGGGCGAACCTGCGGGGCGACCCCGCCAGCGCGCCGGTCAGCCAGCCGCCGTTGCGACCGGAGGCGCCGTAGCCCGCGAACTTGCGCTCGAGCACGACGACGTCCAGGCCCGGCTGCGCCTTCTTGAGGTAGTAGGCGGTCCACAGGCCGGTGTAGCCGGCCCCGACGATGCAGACGTCCGCCCCGATCGACCGGTCCAGGGGCGGGCGTCGCGCGGGCAACCCCGTCTCGCGGTACCAGAACGACACTCCGCCGTTGACGGTCACGTGAAGATCCTTTCGGTGGTGGGGTCGTCGGGCAGCAGGACGCAGTCGTCGGGATGCCAGCACAGGCGGGCGCGGTCGCCCACCCTCAGGTCGCTCGGCGTGCCCGCCTGCTCGCGTACGAGGCCGCGCCCGCCGCCGGGCAGCAGCACCTCCAGCTTGCGGGCCGACCCGAGGTAGATCTCCTCCACCACCGTGACCGGAACCGCGTTCGCGCCGGTCCCGGCGGTGCCGGGCCGGTCGGGCTCCAGGCGGAGCCGTTCCGGCCGCACGACCAGCGCGGCCGGTCCGCTGCGCACCCCGCCGGAAGCCTGCACGGCGAAGCCGTCCAGGTCGAGCCGCGAGCGGTGCCCGTCCGGCGTCGCGGTGCCGCGCAGGATCGTGGACTCGCCGAGGAACCGGGCCACGAACAGCGTGGCCGGCCGCTCGTACAGCTCCCGGGCGGTGCCGACCTGCTCGATGCGGGCGTTGTTGAACACCGCGATGCGGTCCGAGAGGATCAGCGCCTCCTCCTGGTCGTGGGTCACGAACACGAAGGTGGACCCGACCTCCCGGTGGATGCGTTTGATCTCCAGTTGCAGGAACTCCCGGAGCTTGCGGTCGAGCGCGCCGAGCGGCTCGTCCATGAGCAGGACGCGGGGGCTGAACACGATGGCCCGAGCGAGCGCGACCCGCTGCTGCTGCCCCCCGGACAGCTCTCGGGGGTAGCGGGAGGCATGACCCGGCAGCTGCACGGTTTCCAGGGCGGCGGCGACGAGGCGGTCGCGCTCGGCCCTGGGCACCTTGCGCTGCCGCAGCGGGAAGGCGACGTTCTGGGCGACCGTCATGTGCGGGAAGAGCGCGTAGTGCTGGAACACCACGCCGATGTCCCGTTTGTGCGCGGGCACGTCGCCCACCGGCCGGTCGTCGATCCGGAGGGTCCCGGCCGTGATGTCGGTGAAGCCGGCGATCATGTTGAGGGTCGTCGTCTTGCCTGAGCCGGACGGCCCCAGGAACGTCATGAACTCCCCCGGCTCCACGGTGAGCGTGACGTCGTCGACGGCGGCGGAGCCGCCGTAGCGCTTGGTCATGCCGCTCAGGTCGATGCGGGCGCCCTTGCCTGCGGGCAGGGCCGCCCCCTCGGGCCGGTCAACGGGCACGGTTCCTCCTTGCGGCCAGCGTGAGCCCTCCGCCGACCAGGACCGTGGTGAGGACCAGGATCATGGTCGCGGCGGCGGCGAGCGTGGGATCGGTCTCGCGGGTGACGCTCGAATACATCTGGACGGGCAGGGTGACGAGGGTGGGGCTCTGGATGAACAGGGAGACCACGACCTCGTCGAACGAGGTCACGAACGCGAACAGGGCGCCCGAGACCACACCCGGCATGATCAGCGGCAGGGTGACCTGCCGGAATGTCGCCCACCGCCCGGCGCCCAGGCTCACGGCCGCGGTTTCCAGCCGGACGTCGAACGTGCGCAGGGAGGCCGTCACGGAGACGACGACGAAGGGCATCGCCAGGACGGTGTGCGCGGCGACGAAACCGACGAGCGTCCCGGCGAGGCCGAGCTTCAGGAAGACGGCGTAGATCCCGATGGCCAGGATGATGCCCGGGACGATCATCGGGGCGAGCAGCAGCACGCTCGCGGCGGCCGCTCCCCTTCCGTTCGTCCAGCGGCTGAGCCCGAACGCCGCCGCTGTGCCGAGAGTGGTCGCGACGACGGCGACGAGCACGCCGACCAGCAGCGAGTTGGCCAGTGCGACGGTCCACGCCGGATCGCCGAAGAAGTTGGCGTACCACCTGGTCGACCAGCCGGTCGGCGGGAACGTCAGCGACACCTTGTCGGTGAAGCTGAGCGGGATCACCACCAGGGTGGGCGCCACCAGCCAGGCGGCGACCAGGACGCCCGCGGTCCACAGGGCGGCGCGGGCGAGCCGGGCGCTCATCGGGCGCCCGCCTTGCTCCGGCGGCCGGCCCGCATGGCCAGACCGAGCAGCCCGACCAGCAGCAGGGTGGCGGCGAACAGCACGACCGCCATCGCGCCGCCCCTGCCCCACATCAGCATTCCACTGACCTGGGTGTACATGAACTGCGAGATCAGCGCCTCACTGGGCGAGCCGAGCAGGGCCGGCGTCACGTAGAAGCCCAGCGAGGTGATGAAGACCATCGTCGCCCCGGCGGCGACTCCCGGCAGGGACAGCGGCACGAAGACGCGCAGCAGCGCGACCAGCGGTCGGGCGCCGAGGCTCTGGGCGGCGGTCAGCAGCCGCCGGTCGATGCCGCTCATCACCGAGTACAGCGGCAGCACCATGAACGGCATGAGGATCTGGACCATCCCGATGAGGACTCCGGCCTGCGTGCGGACCAGGCTCACCGGTCCCAGGCCGAGCAGCCCGAGGAACCCGTTGACGACGCCGGTGTCCTGGAGCAGCACGAGCCAGGCGAAGGTGCGGACCATGAGGCTGGTCCAGAACGGGAGCATGACGATCAGCAGCAGCGCCGCCCTGGCCCGGGGGGAGGCCACCGTCATCAGGTACGCGTAGGGATAGGCGAGGCACAGGCAGATCACGGTGGCCCACAGGGCCGTCGAGAACGTCCTGGTCAGCACGGCGACGTTGGCCGAAGAGCCGAAGAACCAGGCGAAGTTGCCGGTTCCCGGCGAGGGCGTGGTGAACGCGCTGACGAACGTCTGCGCGACCGGGTACGCGAAGACCGCGAGCAGGACCAGCAGGGCGGGGACGATCAGCAGGAACGGCCAGTTCCGCGTCCCGCGCCGGGAGCCCGCGCCCTTCTCCGCGGGCGCGGCGGCCGTCGCCGGGCCGCTCGGGGACAGCGGGCTCAGGAGAGCAGCCACTGCTGGAACCTGTCGTTGACGGAGTCGCGGTTCTTGCCCCACCACTCGTCGTTCACCTTGACCTGGGTGTCGAGGTGGGTGGTCGGGAGGTTCTCCTTCGCCGAGGGGTCGACCTTGTCCTGCGCCGCCTTGCTGACCGGTCCGTACGGCTGATACTTCGTGAACTCGGCGGTGGGGCCGGCCGAGGTCATGAAGGCGATGAGCTTCATCGCCTCGGCCTTGTTCCTGCTGCCCTTGACCACGACCCAGTACGCCTCCTGCGACAGCCAGGAGTCCCAGGCGATCGCGATGGGGGCGTTCGCCGCCGAGAGAACGGCGCGGGCGATCCACACCATGCCCATGACCGCCTCCCCGCTCTCGAGGTACTGCTGGGCCTGGGCGCCGGTCTCCCACCAGATGAGCTGGTCCTTGATCGTGGACAGCTTCTTCAGTGCCCGGTCCACGTCGATCGGGTAGAGGTCGGCCGGGGCGACGCCGTCGGCGAGCAGCGCGATCTCGAAGATGCCGCCGCCCACCGACTTCCAGGCGGTGCGCTTGCCCGGGTACTTCTTCAGGTCGAAGAAGTCCGCCCAGGGGGTGGGCGCGGCGCCACCGGTCTTGTCGGAGCGATAGGCGAGGACCGTGCCCTCGATGTCGGCGGCGACCCGGTACGTCTGCGCGTAGCCGTCGACGATGGACGACTTGTCGACGACCGAGTAGTCGATCGGCTCCAGCCACTGGGCGTCCGACTCGCTGCCGAAGTCGTTCCCGACGACCACGATGTCCCAGGACGGGTTGCCCGACTCGGCCTGCGCCTTGATCTTGGCGTTGTCCGTGGGGCCGTCCTCCTTCACGGTGATCCCGTTCTTGGCGGCGTACGGCGCCCACATGGTCTTGGCCTGCGCCTTCTGGTAGTCGCCGCCGAAGCTCACGACGGTCAGGGTCGTGCCGCCACCGCCACCGCTCGACGACGAGGCGGAGAAGCCGCCGCCGCAGGCGCTGAGCACGCCGGAGGCCGCGAGGAGGCCGAGCCCTTGGCCACCGCGAACGAGCAGAGTCCGGCGGGAGAGCATCCCGTGCGCGCCGGTGTCAGTCACTGGTTCCTCCTGAAGGAGACGGCCGCCCGGCCGCGCCGGGCGAGAGAGGGGTGAGGGGAAGGTCGCTTCCCGGCTGCCATCGGGACAGGCGGCGGCCCGCCTCGGCGCCGTGGGACAGGGCGGCGGCGGGGTCGGTCGTCCCCGCCGCGCCGCCCGCGACCGCCACGCCGCCCGGCAGGGAGTACTCCCCGTCCGCCTCGTCACGGATGACGTCGAGCGTGACGTCGCCGTGGTAGAGCCGCTGCAGGAGCAGTTCCTCGGCCGGTCGCCGTCCCGCGGCCACCACCACCGTGTCGCATGCCAGCCGCACGACCGAGCCACCCGCGAGCGGGGCGACCACCAGCCGGCGCACGCCACGATGCCCCGTGGCCTCCCGCACGGCGTGGCCGGGCAGGTACGGCACCCGCGCGGCGGCGAGCGCCGCCGGGAACGCCCCGGCCGGGATCTCCCGTTCCGGCCGGGGGTCGACGACGGCCGTGAGCGCGACGCCGACGGCGTGGAGTTGCTCGGCGAGGCCGTAGCCGTACGGCTCGGCGGCCACCACGACCGCGCGTTCGCCGGGGCGGACGTGGTCGACGTTGATCAGGCGCTGGACCGGACCGGCCAGCATCACGCCGGGGATGTCGTTGCCGGGGAACGGCATCGGGACGTCGTAGTCGCCGGTCGCGACCAGCAAGCGGTCGGGGCGCAGCACCAGCAGGCCGTCCGGGGTGTCCACCGGCAGCACCCCGCCCTCGTACCAGCCCAGTGCGGTCGACGCGGTGAGCACCGTGATCGAGGCGTGCTTCCGCGCCTGGGCCGCGAGGCCGGCCACCAGCCGGAATCCGGGGACCTCCACGCCGTCGAGGCCGCGCACGTGACGCGTCTCCGCCCGGAGCGCGCCGCCCGGCTCGTCGCCCTGGTCCACCAGGACCACCTCCAGCCCGCTCTCGGCGGCGGCCAGGGCGGCGGCCAGCCCGGCCACGCCTGCGCCGACGACGGCGAGCGGGGTCCGCCGCTCCCCCAGCCCGGGCCGGAGCGCCCGCGCGGCGACCTCGGCCGCCACCGTGCGCCCGCCGCCCGCGATCACGCCCATGAGGCGTTCCGCCAGATGGGCCAGCCGAGGTGAGCCGCGCAGCAGCCGGAACTGGAAACCCGCGGGGACGAGCGCGGAGAACCGGTCGATCGCCCCGAGCAGATCCCAGTCGACGCCGGGCCAGGCGCGCTCCCGGCGCACCGACTCGCCCCCGCGCAGCGGAGTGGCGCATCCCGGCACGCCGTAGTGACCGTCGACGGTGAGCTGGCAGCCGGGGCACGAGGGGGTGCCGCAGGTCAGCCCGATGCCGCGGGGGCGGTGGTACTTGAAGCTGCGGGAGAGCACCCGCACCCCGGCGGCGTGCAGCGCCGTGGCGACCGGCTCGCCCTCGTATCCGTGCAGGGTGCGGCCCTCGAACGTGAACGCGACCCGCCTGGACCTGCCCGGCGACGCCGACGGATGGGTGGTGATGCGCAGGTTCACGCCGCGTTCCCCTCCTCCGCGGCGACCACGAGGGCGCCCTCCTGGATGGGCCGTCCCTCGTGCAGGCGGGTGACCGAGAAGGGACGGAGCAGCTCCGGCATGACGCCTTCGTGGATCCCCCGGGCGAGCAGCGCGCCGGTCGCGGGGGCGCCCATGAAGCCGTAGACCCAGCCGCAGGTCAGGTAGAACCCGCTGACCTCGGGCGCCGGACCGATCACCGGGGACAGGTCGTCCGCCTGGTCGACCAGCCCCGCCCAGTGGCGGAGCAGCCGCACCCCGGCCAGCCGGGGCAGCAGCCGGACGAACTTCGCGGCCATGTCGGCGAGCAGCGTGTAGGTGCCGTTGAGGCTGTCGCTGACGTCGGGGTAGGGCAACTCGGTCCCGCCCACGAACTCGCCTCTGGCCGTCTGGTGGCAGTAACCGAGCAGTTCCAGGCTGGCGAGCGCGGGACGCAGGAACGGCGCCACCGACTCGGTGACGATCATCTCCAGGCGGCAGGTGCGGGTCGGCAGCCGCACCCCGGCCATCTCGGCGATCGTCCCGGCCGCGCCGCCTGCCGCGTTCACCACGACCGGCGTGGAGACGTCCCCGCGGTCGGTGCGGACGCCGCGTACGGCCCCGCCGGCGACCTCGACGCCGGTCACGGTGACACCGGTGTGGATCTCCACGCCGAGACGCGCGGCGGCCCGGGCGTACCCCCATACGACGGCGTCGTGGTGGGCGAACCCGGCGTGGTCCTGATAGACGCCGCCGAGTGCGAGGCCGGGGTTGACCTCGGGCACGATCCGGCGCACCTCCTCGGCCGTGACGAACTGGGAGCGCACGCCCAGCGCGGCCTGCCGTACGGCGTCGGCCCGGCACCGCTCGACCTGCTCGGGCGTGGAGGCCAGCACCAGGTAGCCGCTGCCGGAGAACAGCACGTTGAAGTCCAGTTCGGCGGAGAGCGTGCGCCAGCGGCGCAGCGACTCGTCGAACAGGCCCGTCCACTCGCGGGAGCCGAACGCGGAGCGGATCATCTCGCCGTTGCGTCCGCTGCCGCCGCCTCCGGGATAGCTCCGGTCCAGCACCGCCACGTCCCGGACGCCGAGCTTGGCCAGCTCGTACGCGAGCGCGAGGCCCTGCACGCCCGCGCCGACGATCACGACGTCGTACGCGCGGCGGAGCGGGGAGCGGCAGGCTCCGGGAACCGCCATGGTCAGGCACCCCCCGTCGTTCCGGTTACGGAGCTCGTCTCGGCGGCGCCGGCGAGCACGCCGAGGGGGACGGGACGCAGCGGTGGCCGGGCCGTGGGGCGCCGGGAGACCCGTCCCTCGTCACCGCCCGCCAGCTCCCGCAGCAGTTCCATGACCGGACCCGCGCAGTGCTTGCCCTGGCAGGGGCCCATGAAGACGGCCGTCGCCCGCTTCAGCGTCTCGGGGTGGGTGTAGCCCGCGGCGTACATCGCCCGGATGTCCTCGACGGTCACGTCATGGCACGGACAGATGATCGTCTTGCCCACCGCGGCCTCCAGTCCATGGCTCTGCGGAGCGCCCCGACCTGCGTCAGCGCCCCGGCTCCGTTAGTACCGCATTATTAGAGGAGTGGGTTCATGCCCTTGTCAATAGGGCTTTTCGGGTTCCTTTTGCGCGTCGGCGATCGCTATAGTGCGGTCCGGAGGCGACAGGCAGAGGACCAGCCGAGAAAGGGCAACGGGTGGACGCCGCACTGGAGGTACGGACCGACGGTCAGCGAGGGCGCATCCTCGCCTCGGTCATCGAAGTGGTCGCCGAGATGGGCTACGAGCGGGTCCGGCTGCGGGACGTCGCCAAGCACGCCGGGGTGTCGATCGGCACCCTGCAGCACTACTACGAGACCCGCGACGGGCTGATGCTGGCCGCCTTCGCGCACCACACCGGAAAGATCATCCAAGGACTGGAGGAGATAGCGGCCCGTCATCGCGACCCCTGGGACCGCATCCGCAGCCTGGTGGAATACATCACCCACCCGCGCGGCTTCCGGAACCGCTGCCTCGCGTTCATGGAATACGCCGCCGCGTCCGCACGGGACAAGGAGCTCAGACGCCTCTTCGGGCTCCAGTACGACGGCTGGCGGGCCCCCATGCACGCCGCGATCGAGGAGGGCCTGGCCAACGGGGCCTTCCGGGTCCACTCGACGGTGGAGGAGACCGTCGACCTGATCCTCACCCAGATCGACGGCTTCGAGATCGCCGTGGCCACACAGGTTTCCGGCATGACCAGAGCCCGGATGCACGACTCGCTGCTCCGCGGCATCTCGCTGCAGCTCGGCCTGCCTCCGTGGACGCCCGGCCAGGTGGCCGCGGGCGCCTGACGTGGGCGTTCGCGTCACACCGGTCCGCCGGCCGTTTCCACCCGAGGCCTGCCCACGCGCCTCCGACGATCGTCCGCCGGCGGACGGTGTCCCTCTCGGGTTCACAGGCCGCCGGCGGACGCCCCGTCACCGGCCTCCGACGAGCACGCGCTCCTCCACTTCGCCCGCGTCGGGGTGGACGGCCACGTTGCCGCCGGAGAGGACGGCCACCACGGGCCCGGGCGGCAGCGCCGCCCGGTGGGTGAGGTAGGCGGCGGTGGCCGCGGCGCCGCTGGGCTCGACGTGCTCCCCCGGTTCCCGCCGCAGGAGGCGGGCGGCCGCCACGATGGCGTCCTCGCTCACCGTCACCATGTCGTCCACGTAACGGTGGATGTGCTCCCACGCCAGGGCTCCCAGGACCGGAGCGCGCAGGCCGTCCGCGCAGGTGCGGTAGGTCTGCCGTACCGGCCACGCCGTACGCCGGCCCGAGCGGAAGCTGGCCGCGCCGTCGGCGGCCAGCTCGGGCTCGACGCCGATCACCCGGATCGCCGGATCGGCGGCCTTGGCCGCGACGGCGACCCCGGCCAGCAGGCCGCCGTTGCAGACCGGCACCAGGATCGCCGGCGCTGGGCACGTCGGCGGCGATCTCGGCGCCGACGCTGCCGTGCCCGGCGATGACGTCGAAGTCGTCGGAGCGGACCACGGTGGCCCCGAGCCGGTCGGCCAGGGCCAGACAGGTGACCTCCCGCAGGGCGGGCGGTGCGATCACCACCTCCGCGCCCAGCCCGCGGGCCGCGTTCACCTTCAGCTCCGGCGCGGTGTCCGGCAGCACCACCGTCGCCCGCAGGCCGTGCTCGGCCGCGGCGTACGCGATGGCCTGGGCGTGGTTGCCGGAGGACTGGGCGATGACGTGCCGCACGCCACGCTCGGCCAGCCGCCCGACGGCGTTGGCCGCGCCGCGCACCTTGAACGAGCGGGTGGGCTGCCGGTTCTCCGGCTTGACCCAGAGTCGTTCGCCGGGCAGGCGCAGCAGCGGGGTGCGCCGGACGAACGGCGCGATCCGGGCCGCGGCCGCGGTCACGTCGGCTGCCGTCACCAGGCTCATGCCACCCCCTCGCCTTCGGCTCGGAGCGGCATGCGCCAGGCACTGTGCTGACTGATTCGCTCGCCACGCTCGCTCATGCCACCCCCTCGCCTTCGGCTCGGAGCGGCATGCGCCAGGCACTGTGCTGACTGATTCGCTCGCCACGCTCGCTCATGCCACCCCCTCGCCTTCGGCTCGGAGCGGCATGCGCCCCTCGGCACGCTCGCTTACCGCGTTCAGCAGCTCCGCCTGGACGGCGTCCAGGTCGGCCGCGGCCTCGGGCGGCGGCGCGGCGTCGGGGACACGGTCCTCCAGGTGACGCAGCGGCCGGTAACGCAGCCCCAGCAGGCCCCAGACGGCCAGGAACACGCCGCTGGCCAGCAGCACCAGCGCGGCGCCCCGGCCCGGGCCGGACGCGTACGGCTGGGCCCAGTCGGCCAGCGGGCCCGCGGACAGGAAGCCCAGCGGCTGCATGGCCGTGGCCAGCATGACGTTGACGGCCAGGACGCGGCCCTGCAGCTCCGGGCCCACCTTCACCTGGATGATGGACAGCCAGTGCGCGTTGCCGATGCTCATGCAGGCCAGCCGCAGGAACAGCCCGGCCGCGATCAGCCATACCGCCGGCCACACGCCCATCAGCACCACGCCGATGCCGGACCCGACCACGAAGGCGATCATTCCGGTGGCCCGGCGCCGGGTCCCTCCCCATACCAGCACCACACCGGTGCCCACGGCCGCGCCGAGGCCGCCGAGCGCGGTCACCGTCCCCAGCTCGGCCGGGGAGCCGATGGCCAGCACGACCGGAGTGACCAGCACCCACATCAGCGCGGTGCAGAAGTTGACCACGGCGAAGTAGACCGCCATCACGAGCAGCGGCCGGCGTCGCAGGAGGAACCGCCAGCCGCCGGTCAGCGCCGCGTGGAACGTCTCCTCCTGACGGTGGAACAGCCTGTCGGGGAACCGGACCACCAGCAGGGTGACCACCCCCACGGCGAACGTGGCGACGTCGAGTGCCACCACCGCGGACAGCCCGAACACGCCGATCAGCGCGCCGCCGGCGAGCGGCGCGACCACGTTGCCCACCCCGAAGCCCAGGTTGGCCAGGGCGTTGGCCTGGGTGAGGTACGGCTTGGGCACCAGTTGCGCGACCGCGGCGAGGTAGGCGGGTTGCTGGAAGGCCATGACCACCGAGGTGACGCCGACGATGAGGCACACGTTCCACATCGCCAGGTTGCCGGTGATCAGCAGCAGGACCAGCGCCGCCATGGCGATCCCGGAGACGGCGTCGCAGGCCAGCATGATGCGGCGCCGGTCCACCCTGTCGGCCAGCGCGCCGCCCAGCGGGGTGAGCAGCACGGTCGGGATCTGGGACAGCATCACGATCAGCGCCAGGTCGATGATCCGGCCGCTGTTCTGGTAGGCCCAGACGCCGAGGGCGAAGGAGCTCAGCGCCGTGCCCACGGCCGACACCAGCTGTCCGCTCGCGACGGTGTAGAACGGGCGCAGGCCGGTCCGTACGGGCGGACTCACAGGGTCGGGCAACCGCCCGGACGCCCAGCGCCCGACGCGCTCGGTGATCAGGGCGGCCAGCGGCTCGGCCTGGTGCCGCAGGAAGTAGTGGCCGGCGCGGGGCAGCACGGCGAACTCTGCCCTGGGGGCGAAGGCCGCCCACTCGGCGTACCGCTCCTCGTACAGCTCGGTGGCCCGGTCCCGCTCTCCGACGACGCACAGGACGGGGGCGCGCAGCAGCGGTCCCCCGCCGGCGAGTTCGCGGCCGAACCATTCCCGCGCCTGGTCGGCGTCGTGGCGCATCGCCCGCACCGCCGCCTGTTTGGCGGCCTCGTCCATGTCGTCGAGCAGCCCGCCGGTGGCCCGCAGCGCGTCGCGGAACAGCCGGTCGGAGACCAGGCGGTCGCCGCCGAACAGCCGCCGGGCCAGGCCGGGCAGCCGCGCGCTGGGGAAGCTCGCGGCCGCGATCACGCCGAGGACGGGGACCTCGTCCGCCTCCAGCCTGCGGGCCAGGGCCACCGCGGGCGCGGAGCCCACGCAGTGACCGTAGATCGCCACCGGTCCCGACGCGGTCGCCTTAACCTCCGCGGCCAGGGCCTCTACCAGCTCGGCCAGCGGCACCGGCGGCTCCTCCGGCCGCGCCGGGTCATGGCCGGGCAGTTCCACGGCGAGCACCTCCACGCGCTCGCCGAGGGCCCGGGCGAGCGGCTGGTACACCGCCGCCGACCCGCCGCCGTACGGCACGCAGACCAGGGTGAACTCGCTGGTGCGGCTGCCGCCCAGGCGGTGCAGCAGCCCGCCGTCCCCTTGGCCCGGGGACGGGCGGTCCAGGAACGCGGCCAGCTCGGCGACCGTGGGCCGGGTGAACAGGTCGATGACCCGCAGGCCGCGGCCGATCTCCTTGACCGCGCGCACCGCCGCGAAGGAGTCCCCGCCGAGGGCGAAGAAGTCGTCGTCCGCCCCGACGCGCTCCACGTCGAGCACCTTCGCCCATGCCCGGGCGACGAGCTCCTCGCCGGGCGTGGCGGGCGGCACGAACCCGGCGGCCTCCGCCTGCGGCGCAGGCAGGGCCGCCCGGTCGATCTTGCCGTTCGGGTTCAGCGGAAGCCGGTCGAGCGTCACGAACTGCGCCGGGACCATGTAGTCGGGCAGCCGCTCGCGCAGCGCGGACCTGACCGCCGCGACCTCCGCGGTGGACGGCGTCACCCAGGCGGCGAGCTGCCTCGCCTTCCCCTCCCCGACCGGCAGCACCACGGCGTCGGCGACCTGGGGCAGGGCGCGGAGCGCGGTGGTCACCTCTCCCAGCTCGACCCGGTAGCCGCGCACCTTTACCTGGTCGTCCACCCGGCCGCGGAACTCCACCAGCCCGTCGGCGGTGACCCGCAGCAGGTCGCCGCTGCGGTAGCAGCGTCCCTCCCCGGTCAGCGGGTCCGGCACGAACCGTTCGGCGGTGAGCTCGGGCCTGCCGATGTAGCCGCGGGTGACCCCAGGGCCGCCGACCACCAGTTCGCCGGGCACCCCGACCGGCACCGGTCGCATGCCGCCGTCGACCAGGTGCCCGTAGACCCCCGGCAGGGGCCGGCCCAGCGGCACGATGCCGGTTCTGCGCTCGGTCGGGACCTCGTCGGTCTCGCAGACCATGCAGATCATCGTGGACTCGGTGTGCCCGTAGTGGCTCTGGATGCGCAGCCCCGGGCGGGCGGCCCTGGCCCGTTCTACCAGGTCCCAGGGACACGCCTCGCCCGCGAGGATGAGCAGCCTGCGCGGCAGCACGGCGGCCAGGTCGCCGCCGGAGGCCAGCAGTTCCAGGTGGCTGGGCACGCACTTGACCACGTCGATCCGGTGCCTGCCGAGGTAGTGGGCGAACGCGCCGGGGTCCATCGCGGTCTCCCTCGGCACCAGGTGCACCGCCCCACCCGTGGTCAGGGCGCCGAACACGCAGGTGAGGCCGAAGTCCGCGGCGGGCGTGGAGACCACCGCGTACGACGCGCCGGGCGCGCCGATGCGGGGCAGCATGCCGCTCAGATACCCGGCCACGCTGCGGTGCTCGGCGGCCACCGCCTTCGGCGTGCCGGTGGAGCCCGAGGTGAAGATGACGTGGTGCAGATGCTCGGGCCGCACGTCGACCTCCGGCCGGTCCGACGGCAGGTCGGGCAGCCGGTCGAGCAGGAGAACCCGACGGCCGTCACCGGCCAGCGGGGCGAACTCCTCGGTGGTGACGACCGCCCGCGCGCCCGCGGCGTCGAGCATGGTCGCGACCCTGGCGGCCGGATAGGCCGGGTCCAGGGGGAGGTAGCCGCCGCCCGACTTCTGGATGCCGAACAGGGCGCAGGCCAGGTCGCTTCCCGGCTCGAGCAGGACGCCGACCGGCTCGTCGGCGCGCACTCCCGCGGCGAGCAGCCAGTGGGCGATCCGGTTGGCGGCTGTCTCCAGTTCGGCGTAGGTCAGGCCGCGGTCCGCGCCGACCACGGCGAGCGCGTCGGGAGTGGCGTCCACCCAGCGCTCGATCAGCCGGTGCACGGGTTGGTCACGCACCGGTTGATCAACCACCGGGACGTCCTGCGCCGGCGGCAGCGGCTCCCCGGCCAGGATCGGGCCCGTCACCGGTTCGAGCGGCACCGCGCCCACGGGGGCGTCCGGGTCGGCGAGCATGCCGTCCAGCAGGGCGAGGTACCACCGGGTGAACCGCGCCGCGGTGGCCGCGTCGAACAGGTCGGTGCGGTAGCCGAGCCCGCCGCGCAGCGGCACGCCCGGCCCGTGGTCGACCACATGCCAGTTCAGGTCGAACTTCGTCGTCCGTTCCTCCAGGTCGATCTCCGTCGCGTCCAGGCCGGGCAGCCGCGCGCCGCCGACCCCGGGGATGTAGTTGAGCATCACCTGGAACAGCGGGGTGGCGGCCAGGTTCCGCTCCGGCCGCAGCAGCTCCACCACCCGGTCGAACGGCGCGCCGGCGTGGGCCAGGGCGCCGAGCGTCGCCTCCCTGACCCGGGCCAGCAGTTCGTGGCCCGTCGGGTCGCCGCCGGTGTCGGTCCGCACCACGACCGTGTTGAGGAAGCAGCCCACCACTCCCTCGGTGTCGGGGTGGTCGCGGCCGGAGACCGGCACGCCCACCGCGATGTCGGTGGCGGCCGAGAGCCGGGACAGCAGGGCCTGCAGACCGGCGAGCAGGACGACGAACGGCGTGGCCCGATAGGCGGTGGCCACCGCCCTGACCCGCTCGCTCAGCTTCGCCGAGAGCTCCAGCTCCACCGAGGCGCCGCCGGGATCGGCGACCGCCGGGCGCGGCCTGTCCGTGGGCAGGTCGAGCACCGGCGGCAGGCCGTGCAGCCGCTCGGCCCACCAGTCCAGGTCGGCCGGCTCGGGCAGCGGGGCCACCTCGGCGTACTGCGCCGGCGGCGGCTCCGGCCGCGGGCCCGCGCCGAGCCTGGCGGCGTACAGCGCGGACAGCTCGGACAACAGCAGTCCGCGGGTCCAGGCATCGGTGGCGATGTGATGGAAGGTGAGGGAGAGCACGTGCTCCCGCTCCCCCGCCCTGAGCAGGACCGCCCGCATCGGCGGCTCACGGTCCAGCCTGAACGGGGTGGCCAGGTGCGCGGCCACCGCGGCCTCGACCTCGGACGCCTCGACGTCGGCCGTGGAGACCGGCACCTCCGCGACCGGCCGCATCACCAGGACCGGCTCGGCGCCGGAGTCGTCGATGACGCTGCGCAGCACCTGATGCCGCTCGGCCAGGTCGCGTACCGCGCCCAGCAGCGCCTCCGCGTCGAGCTCTCCGCGCAGCCGCAGTGCCAGCGGCACGTTGTACGCGGTCGAGCCGGGCTCCAGTTGCGCCAGGAACCACAGCCGGGCCTGCACCCCCGACAGCGGCGCCGGGCCGGTCACCCTGTGCCGCCGCGTCCCGGTCTCCCCCGTCGTAGGGGGGAGGTGGGCGGCCAGGTCGGCGAGCACCGGATGCTCGAACAGCAGCCGCACCGGGACCGGCACGCCGAGCCGTTCGCGCAGCCGGCCGGCGGCGCGGGTGGCGGCGAAGGAATGCCCGCCGAGGGCGAAGAAGTCGTCGTCCGCCCACACCTGCGGCAGGTCCAGGATCTCCGCCCAGATCTCCGCGAGCAGGCGCTCCTGCGGCGTGCCCGGCGGCACGCGCACCGCGGGCGCGGCCTCGGGCACCGGCAGGGCCGCGCGGTCGACCTTGCCGTTCGGGGTGAGCGGCAGCGCGTCGAGCACGCCGATCGCCGCCGGCACCATGTAGTCGGGCAGCCGTTCCCGCAGCGCGGCACGCACCTGCGCCGCGTCGACGGTGGCGGGCGTCACCCAGGCGGCCAGGCGCCGCTGCGCCCCCGTGCCGACGGGCTGCACGAAGGCCTCGGCCACCTGCGGAAGCGCCCGGATCGCGGCGGTGACCTCGCCGAGCTCCACCCGGAACCCGCGCACCTTCACCTGGTCGTCGACCCGGCCCAGGAACTCCACCAGCCCGGCCGGGTTCACCCGCACCCGGTCTCCGGTGCGATACCAGCCGTCCGCGAACCGCTGCGCGGTCAGGTCGGGCCGGCCCAGGTAGCCGCGGGCCACGCTCGGCCCGCCGATCCACAGCTCTCCCGGCACGCCGTACGGCAGGGGCCGCCCGGCGGCGTCCACCACCCGGCACTCCACGTTCGGCAGCGGCCGGCCGAGCGCCGCGACGCCGCGGGACGCCTCGGCGGCGTCGCAGGCCAGCACCGAGACCGTCGTCTCGGTGGGCCCGTAGTGGATCTGGACCTCCAGGTCGGGGCGCGCCTGCCGCACCCGTTCGAGCAGGTCGTGCGGCACGGCCTCGCCGGCCAGGACGAGAAGCCGGCGCGGCAGGGCGTCCATGCCCAGCAGCTCCAGCTGGCTGGGCACCATCTTGACCGCGTCGACCGGGTGCGCGGCCATATAGGCGGCGTACGCCGCCGGGTCGGTGGCCGCCTCGTGGTCGATCAGGTGCAGGGTGGCGCCCGAGGTCAGCGCGCACAGCACGTTCGTCAGGCCCAGGTCGGCCGCGGCGGTGGACACGAGCGCGAAGGACGTCAGCCCCTCGGGCAGGCGCTCGGCCACGGCGCCCAGGTAGTGGACGATCTGCCGGTGCTCGACCGCGACTCCCTTGGGCGCGCCCGTCGAGCCGGAGGTGTAGATGACGTACGCGAGGTGTTCCGGCGGAACGCTCACGCCCGGACGCTCGGAGGACTCGCCCGCGGCGGCGGCGATCTCGGCCTCGGTGAGCACGAACCGCGCACCCGCGTCGGCCAGCACCGCCTCCGTCCGCCGGGCCGGGTAGACCGGGTCCAGCGGCAGGTAGGCCGCGCCCGCCTTGAGCACCCCGAGCATGGAGACCACCAGCTCCGGCCGCCGTTCCAGCAGCACCCCGACCGGCTCCTGCGGCCGCACGCCGCGAGCCAGCAGCAGGTTCGCCACCTGGTTGGCCCGCCGATCCAGCTCGGCGTAGCTCAGCGACCCGACTGCGGTCGCGTCCGGGCGGGCCTCGGCCACCCGCTCGACCAGCGCGTGCAGCGGGGTTCCCGTCGGCAGGTCCCTGGCCGGGCCGCGCAGGCCGGGGCCCGCGGGCAGCCGCACCGGCGCGTCAGGGTCGCAGAGCATCCCGTCCAGCACCGCCAGATACCAGTCCGCGAGCCGCCGTACGGTGGCCTCCTCGAACAGGTCGGTGCGGTAGCGCAGCTCACCGGAGAACCGGCGGCCGTCGTCGCAAAGTTCGAGGTTGAGGTCGAACTTGGCCACCGGTGACGCCAGCTGTTCCTCCCGGACCTCGACCCCGGGCAGGCTCACTGGCGGTCCGGCGTCGTACACGTTCAGCATGACCTGGAACAGCGGGGTGACCGCGAGGTTCCGCTCCGGCCGCAGTCGCTCCACGATCCGCTCGAAGGGCGTGCGCGCGTGGGCGAACGCGTCCAGCGCGGCGGCACGCGCTCTGGACAGCAGCTCCGCGCCGGTCGGGTCTCCGGAGGTGTCGACGCGCATCACCAGGGTGTTGACGAAGCAGCCCACCACCGATTCGGCGTCCGGGTGGCGGCGGCCGGCGTGTGGCACGCCCACGGCGATGTCGTCACTGCCGGACAGCCGGGACAGCAGCGCCTGCAGGCCCGCCAGGAAGACCATGAACGGCGTGGTGCCCGCCACCGCCCGCACCTTGGCCGACAGGGCCTCGGGCACCTCGACCGCGACCGCGTCTCCCTCCCAGGTGGAGGTGGCCGGGCGGGGCCGGTCGGCGGGCAGGTCCAGCACCGGCGGCAGCCCGTCCAGGTGGCCGGTCCACCAGTCCAAGTCGGCCTCGGGCTTACCGCCCTCCTCCGACGCCGCCTCCCACGCCGCCACGTCGGCGTACTGCAGGGCCGGGGGTTGCGGCCGCGGCGCCAGGCCGAGCCGGGCGGCGTACAGGGCCGACAGGTCCCGGAGCAGCAGGCGCTCCGACCAGGCGTCGGTGGCGATGTGGTGCAGGGTCAGCGCGAGGACGTGCTCGTCGCCGCCGAGCCGGAACAACGTGGCCCGCATGGGCGGTTCCGCGTCCAGCCGGAAGGGGCGCCATGCCTGCTCGGTCAGCTCCCGCGCGAGCGCCGCGGGCTCCACGTCGGCCACGGCGACGCGCACGCCGCCGACCGGGCGCACCCGCGCGCCGTCGACGACGCCGCGCAGGATCCAGTGCCGCTCGGACAGGTCGGCCACCGCGGCGGTGAGCGCCTCCACGTCCACCGGCCCGGTGAGCCGCAACGCCAGCGGCACGTTGTAGGCGGGAGTGTCCGGTTCGAGCTGGGCCAGGAACCAAAGCCGTTCCTGCGCCGGCGACAGCGGCATCTCCGTGGCGGACGTCGCCGGGATGCCGGTGACGCCGGGCGCTTCCACCGCCGCTTGGGCAGCGGCGAACCGGGACCGGAGCAGATCGGCGATCCGGTCCTGATGAGTTTCGGTCATTTCTCGCTTTCCCCCGTCAGTTCCGCCAGCAGGAGCTCTTCCAGCTCGGCGGCGAAGTCGGCCAGCAGCGGCCGTTCGAACAGCGACCGCACCGGCACGGCCAGCCCGAGCGCCTCCCGGATCCGGCCGACCACCCGCGTCGCGGCGAACGAGTGCCCGCCCAGGGCGAAGAAGTCGTCGTCGGCCCAGACCGCGGTGCGCTCGAGCACCGCGCTCCAGATCGCGGCCACCAGGCGTTCGGCGTCGGTGCCGGGCGCCGGTCTTCCGTCCTCGGGCGACTCGGGCGGCTCGGGCAGGGCGGCGCGGTCCACCTTGCCGTTGGACAGGACCGGCAGGGTCGGCAGCGCGACCCACCGCCTGGGCACCATGTGACCGGGCAGCCGCGACCGGACGTGCCGCTCGACGGCGGCCAGGTCTGTCGTCTCGGGCGCGACGTAGCCGACCAGGTGCGTCTGGGCGCCCACGCCGGCGACGGTCACCGCCCCCCGGGCCACCTCGTGCAGCACCGCCTCGATCTCGCCCAGCTCGATCCGGTATCCGCGCACCTTCACCTGGTGATCCCTGCGGCCGTGGAACTCCAGCGCCCCGTCCGGCCGCCGGCGCACCAGGTCTCCGGTGCGGTAACACCGGCCGCCGGGGACGAACGGGTCGGCGACGAACGCGGCGGCCGTCAGGTCGGGCCGGCCCCGGTAACCCCGGGCCACGCCCGCGCCGCCCAGCAGCAGCTCGCCCACGGCGCCCGGCGGCACCAGCCGCAGCTCGGAGTCGACCACGTACGCTCGCTCCCCCGGCATCGGCAGCCCGATCGGCACCCGGCCGGTCTCCTCAGGGCGGACCCGGTGCAGGGTCGACGTGACGGTGGCCTCGGTCGGGCCGTAGGCGTTCCACAGCTCCCCGACCCGGGCCAGGATCTGCTCGGCCAGCGCAGGCTCCAGGGTCTCCCCGCCGACGACGGCCCGCAGCGCCGGGTCGCCGGCCCAGCCGGCGGCCAGCAGCATCCGGTACGCCGTCGGCACCAGGTCGAGCACCGTGACCCCGCCGGCCGTGATCACCTCGGCCAGCGCGTGCCCGTCCACCGCGGTGGCGCGGTCCACCACGAGGGAGGTGCCGCCCGCCGCCAGCACGCTCCACAGTTCGGACGCCGAGGCGTCGAACGTGAGGGGCGCGACGGCCGGCTGGACGTCGCCCGGGCCCAGCCGCAGCGCCGCGGTCATCCCGCCGACGAGGGCGGCCAGGCTGCCGTGGGTGACCTCGACGCCCTTGGGCGTCCCGGTGGAGCCGGAGGTGTAGAGCACGTACGCCAGGTGGCCGGCCCGCACCTCGGGCAGCCGGGCCGGGCCGTCGTGGGCGGCCGCCAGGTGGTCCGCGTCCAGGGTGGGCAGGCCGGGAACGGCCACGCCGCCCCGGGTGAGCACCACCCGGACCCCCGCGTCCTCGGCGAGCGCGCGCAGGTGGGCGGGCGGATGCTCGGGGTCGAGCGGCAGGTAGGCCGCGCCGGCCCGCCAGACCGCCAGCAGCACCGCGGGCATGAGATGGTCGCGCGGCAGGCAGACCGCGACCACCTCTCCGGGCGCCACCCCGTGCCGGACCAGCCCGGCCGCCGCCCGGGCGGACCAGTCGTGCAGTTCGGCATAGGTGAGGCAGGCGCCGTCCGGCCCGGCCACCGCCGTTCCGGCCGTGTACGCCGCCAGCGCCCTGGGCACCGTCTCCGGGAACGCCACCGGCTCGGGCCCGGCCGCCGCGGCCAGCAGGGCGGCGCGTTCGTCCGGGGTGACCAGCTCGAAGGCCGACAAGGGCCGGTCCGGGTTGGTCAGCGCGCACCGCAGCAGCCACATCAGCCGGTCGAGGTATCCCGCCGCCCCGGCCGGGTCGAAACGAGCCGTGCCGTACTCCAGCTGCAGCTCGGTGCCGTCCGCCGTCCGGTTGACCAGGACGCTCAGCTCGTGCACCGCCGCGCCCGAGCCGAGCTCGGTGAGCAGTTCCAGGGGGCCGAGGCGCACCGGCACCTCGGCGTGCTGCATGGCCAGCAGCACGGGGGCCCTGGGCAGGTCGGCGGGCGGGATCTCCTGGTGGACCAGCGCCCGGGTGGTCGCGGCCGCGGCCTCCCTGACCAGCCCCCGGAAGGTCAACTCGCCGGTCGGGCGCAGCCGTACGGGCACGGTGTCCACCAGGGGGCCGATGACGCCGGTCAGCTCCGGCCGGGCCCGGCGTGCCGAGACCACCCCGACCAGGGTGTCCGGCTCCCCCGCGGCCAGGGCCAGACCGGCGAGGTATACCGCGAAAGGGGTGGCGCCGCAGTCCCTGGCCAGCCCCGCGACACGCATGAGGAAGTCCTCGGGGAGCGGCCGGATCACCCGGTCCGCCGTCAGGTCCGCGGGCGCCCGGTCCGTCACCGGCGCGCCGTCCAGCTCGGCCCGCCAGAACTCCCGCAGCCGCGCCAGGTCCGGCTGGTCGAGCTGACGCACGGCGACGTCGCCGAACTGGACCTCCGGCCCGGCCACCGCCTCGCCCGCTAGCTCGGCGGTCAGCTCGCTCATCAGCACCCCGACCGAGCCGCCGTCGAAGGCGATGTGGTCGGCCACGACCACCAGCTCGGCCTCCCCCTCGTCCAGCCGGCACAGGCTCGCCCTCAGCAGCGGCACCTCACCGGTCAGGTCGAACACGTGCGCCGCCGCCTCCTGGGCGACCTTCTCCGGGTCCTCCCCTGCGGCGTGCTCGGTCAGGGGTACGGGGGCCGGTGGGTGCACCACTGCGTACGGCAGGCCGTCCTCGTCGAGAGCCACCGTGCTGCGCAGCACCTCGTGCCGGCGCACCACCGCGTCGAGTGCCCGTCGCAGCGGCGCCGCGCCGGTCAGGCCGCGTACGCGGAACCGGACCGCCACCGTGGTGACGGGGCTGTCGGGATGGAGCCGGCTCAGCGTCCAGAACTCGCGCTGCATGTCGGTCAGCGGATGCCGCGTCGGGTCGCCGCGGCGGACGGGAGCGGGGTGGTCCTGACCGCTGGACGGCTCGCGCAGCCGGGCGGCCATGCCCGCGGCGGTCGGGTCGGTCAGGAAGGCGGCGAGCGGCACGGTGTGCCCCAGCCGTCGGGACAGCTCGGTGACGACCCTGGCCGCGGCTAGGGAGTGCCCGCCGAGGTCGGTGAAGCGGTCCTGGACGCCGACCTCGGGCAGCCCCAGCACCTCGGCGATCACCTCGGCCACCAGGCGCTCGTCGTCGGTGCGCGGGGCGACCAGCGCCGCGCCGGCCGGGCGGACCGCGCCGAGCCTGGGCAGCGCCGCGCGATCCACCTTGCCCGTGGGGGCGAGCGGAAGCTCCTCGGCGACACCGATCCGGGTCGGCACCAGGTGGTCAGGCAGCCGGGCGCGCAGCCAGTCCCACAGCTCCCGCTCGCTCACTCCGGACGCCGCCACGTGGCCGGCCAGGTAGGCGATCCCGTCGTCGCCGGTCGCGGCCAGCACGACGGCCCTGCGTACCGCGGGATGGCGGCCCAGCGCCGCCTCCACCTCGCCCAGCTCCACCCGGTAGCCGCGGATCTTGACCTGGTCGTCGGCCCGTCCGGCGTAGCGCAACTCGCCGTTCACCCGGCGCACCAGGTCGCCCGTACGGTAGACGCGGCTGCCGTCGGGGCCGGTGCGGAACGCGGACGACTCACGTCCGAGGTATCCGCGGGCCACACCCGGCCCGCCGATCCACAACTCACCGAGTTCCCCGTCGGGGACCTGGTTCCCTCCCTCGTCCCGTACGGTGAGCACCGCGCCGGCCATCGGTTCGCCGAGCGGGGGATCGCCCTCGTAGTCCCGGCCCACCTCGAAGGCGGCGCAGGCCGTGGTGCACTCCGTGGGGCCGTACAGGTTCAGCACCCGGCGCACTCCAGGGTTGGCGTAGATCCGCCGCACCAGGGCTCCGGTCAGCGGCTCGCCTCCGGAGAGCACCGTGCGCACCCCGCTCGGCAGCGGCTCGCGCAGCAACACCGACAGCGCGGAGGGCACCCCGTTCACCGTGGTCACTTCATCCCTCGCCGGCAAGGTGGGCAGCGACAGCAGGGTGTCGGCGAGGATCACCGTCCCGCCGGCGACCAGCGGCACGAAGAGCTGGGTGATCGACGCGTCGAAGCAGACCGAGGAGCCGGCCAGCATGCCGCTCAGCTCCTCGGCGGAGTACGCCGACGCTTCCCAGCGCAGCAGGTTCAGGGTGTTGCGGTGCTCCACGACCACGCCTTTGGGCGTCCCGGTGGAGCCGGAGGTGTAGATGACGTACGCCGCGTCGCTCGGATCCCCCGCCACGCGGGGCGCCGCGGCGCCCGGCACCACGTCGTCCACGAGGACGGTCTCGGCCCCGGTCCGTACGACCGCCCCGCGCAGCCCGGCGGAGGTGAGCACCGCGGCGACGGCCGAGTCCTCCGCCATGAACGTGAGCCGCTCGGCCGGATAGGCGGGGTCGAGCGGCACGTAGGCCGCCCCCGCCTTCCACACCCCCACGAGCGCCGGGACGAGCCACTCGTCGCGCGCCAGGCAAACCCCGACCAGATGCCCCCGCCCGATCCCCCGCGCGGCCAGGGCATGGGCGACGCCGTCGGCCCTGCGATCCAGCTCCGCGTAGGTGAGCCTGCTGGTGCCCGCCACCACGGCGACGCGATCCGGAACACGCCGGCACCGCGTCTCGATGGCTTCGTGGACGCGGCCCGGGACCGAGTGTTCCGGCTCCCTCGGGTCATCCCCCCGCCCTGCGGTCACCGGCGCCCCGTTTCTCACACCAACGGACACTTCGCCCCCTTTTCACACCAATCTCCATTGACAGTGCGAAATCGCTATCTCGTTGTTTGCGGGCAAAAGCGTGCGATATGCGGCTTGAGGACCGCTTGTACTCCACTTGCGGCTCGATCAAGGCGGCGGCATCGCCGCAAAACACGTTGCGTGAGAAGACGGGGACGCGGAACGCTCGCGGTGTGAAGATGCACTCAGGTCAGCTGACGGTGTCGCGGGAGACGGTGCGCGCCTTGGTGGACGAGCAGTTTCCGCAGTGGCGGGGCCTGCCCGTCACCGGTATCGCCGCCCATGGGACGGTCAACGCCATCTTCCGCGTCGGCGATCACTTCACGGCCCGGTTCCCCCTGCAGCCCGGGCCGGTCGACGCGACGCGGCGCTGGCTGGAGTCCGAAGCGGAGGCGGCCCGCGAACTGGCGGGCAGCACCCGCTTTCCCACGCCCGAGCCGGTCGCGCTCGGTGAGCCCGGCGCGGGATATCCGCTTCCGTGGTCGGTGCAGACGTGGCTGCCCGGTGCCGTGGCGACCGACGAGGACCCGGGCGAGTCGGTCGCGTTCGCCCACGATCTCGCCGATCTCATCACCGACCTGCGCGCGATCGGCACGCGTGGCCGTACGTTCGCCGGCACCGGCAGGGGAGGCGACCTCCGGTCCCACGACGCGTGGATGGAGACCTGCTTCGAGCGCAGTGAAGGACTGCTGGACGTTCCCCGGCTGCGCCGGATGTGGAAGGACCTCCGGACCCTGCCCCGCGAAGCGGCCGACGTGATGAACCACGGCGATCTCATCCCCGGCAACGTGCTCGTGTCCGGGGGCCGGCTGGCCGGGATTCTCGACGTCGGCGGCTTCGGGCCCGCTGATCCCGCACTCGATCTCGTGAGCGCCTGGCACCTGCTGGAGGCCGGGCCTCGCCGGGTGCTCCGCCTCGATCTGGAGTGCGACGACCTCGAGTGGGAGCGGGGCAAGGCATGGGCCTTCGCGCAGGCGATGGGGCTCGTCTGGTACTACCTCGAGACCAACCCGGCCATGAGCCGGATGGGCCGGCGCACCCTGGAACGCATCCTGGCGGACGGCGGGCCCGCCTGAGCCCGCGCCCGGCAACCGGACGCCCCACAGCCGGAAGCCCCACAGAAGCAGGGCTCAGCCGCGGGTGACGTCGACGCCGCCGAAGACGCCGTAGTTGCGCACGCGGATGACACGGCCGGAAGGGTTCGGCGTTCCCGGCTCCACGTGGCGGCCGCCGAACAGGCTGAAGCCCTCGACCTCCACCGTGACGTCGGCGGGCACCCGCAGCCGCACGCCGCCCGCGATCGAGATCTTCGTCACCGAGGTGACCGGCGCGATCTCGGCCTCGCTCAGGTCGAGGTCGGCTCCGCCGACGGGAGTGAGGACGACGGTGTCCGCGGGCATCCGCCCCGGCCCGCGGCGCTTGAGGCCGCCGAGGAGGGAGATGCGCCAGTCCGTACGCTGCGATGAAGGCGTGTTCGTCATGACCTTCACGGTACGGATCGGCCGATGTGGCGATAAGTGCCGCGCGTCGTGTCTTGACCCGTGACACCCGTCATATCCGCAGCTCAGCCGTCAGAAGAGGGTGCCGGAGAAGGGCGATGTGTCCGTGTGGAACAGCTCCTCGGCCGTCTCCAGGGCACCGTCGCGGTGGACGGTCACCCGTCCGGCCCTGGCGAGCTGCCACCAGCGGGAACCGCCCAGGTAGAGGGCGGCCAGGGTCGCGACGTCCACGGAGAGATCGGCCCCGGAAGAATCGGCCCCAGCAAAGTCGGCACGGGAGAGATCGGCCCGTTCCTCGGTCCTGGCGGCCCCGCGGGCGCTGATCAGGTAGGTCCCGGTGTTGCCGGGCAGCAGGTCGTCGGTGACGGCCAGGACGATCGAGCCGGGGCCCCGATAGTCGCGCCGCGCCAGTGCGGCGGGCACGTCGACGAGGCGCAGCCACGTCTCGTCGCGCACGGAGACCGTGCGGACGGCGCGCTCGTCGGTCAGCAGCAGCGGCAGCGGGTCGTCCGGGGCGGTGAACGGCAGGATGATCCGGTCGACGAGGTCGAGGCCGAGCAGCCACCGGACCAGCCCGGCGTACGCGTCCGGTGTGGCGGCGACGAGATCGTCGACGACGATCGCCCGGTCCCGGCTGGTGAACCACTCCGCCGTGTCGGCGGGGTGGTAGCGGACGAAGCCGTCCTCCGCTCCGTCCTCCCCGTGCACGGCGACGTAGGCGGGGCCGGGGTCCGCCGCCTGCCGCAGCTCCTGCTGCCGCCACCAGGAGGCGGGCCGGCCGATCGCCCCGGTCCAGGCCGCGGCGGACTCGTAGATCTGGGCGAGCGTCTTCCAGGAGGACGCGGGGTCGGCCAGCCGGACCCGGCCCCCGGGCGGCACGGTCGCGCGGAGCACGGCCTGCCTCCGGAACACCTCCCGGCGGGCGGCCGACCCCGCGATGCCGTACCCGAAGCGCTCGTAGATGACCGCCTCGGAGGCCCGCAGCGTGGCCGCGATCTCACCCCTCGCGGCGGCGTCCGCGAGCTGGCGGCGCATCAGCGCCGTCACGATGCCCCTGCGGGTGTGCGTGGGCAGCACGCCCACGTGCGTGACCGCGGCGTGCGGGACCCGCGCGCCGCCCGGCACGACCAGCGTGCTCGCGTAGGAGTCCGCGGTGCCGACGAGCTCGGTCCCGTCGAAGGCGCCGAGGGTGCGGCCGGGTTCGAAGAACTGCGTGACGTCGGTTCCCGCCGGCACGGGCGGCAGGCCGAGGAGGGCGGTGCGGAACGTCGCCGACGCCCCGAGCAGCTCGTCCTCCCCGCTCAGCACGCGTACGTCGAAAGTCATGTCTTCTCCTTCACGGGGTCAGCGGGCGGCGGGGTCGCGCAGGCGGGTGACGACGTCGACGGCGAACGTCGAGACCACGAAGACGGCGGCGGCGAGGATCGTGGTGCCGATGACGACGGGGAAGTCCCCGCCGACCGCCGCCTCGACGGCGAGCCGTCCGACTCCGTCGAGGCCGAAGATCTGCTCGGTCACGATGGCCCCGCCCATCAGCGCGGCCAGTTCCAGCCCGCCGAGCGTGATGATCGGGTTCAGCGCCGCGCTGAGCGCGTGGCCGAAATGTACCTTCCGCTCGGTGACGCCCTTGGCCCGCGCCGTACGGATGTAGTCGGAGCCGAGCACGTCGAGCATGTTCGCCCGCACGACGCGCTGGAAGATCCCGATCTCGGCGACGGCGATCGTCAGCCAGGGCAGCGCGAGGTGCCTGGCCCATTCGAAGGGATTCTCGGTGATGCCGACGTAGCCGCTGCTCGGGAACCACCTGATGCCGTACGTCGAGAGCGTGAAGTACAGGAAGTAGGACGACAGGATCCCGGTCAGGAACGTCGGGACGGACAGGCCCGCGTATGACAACGCGGACAGGATCCGGTCCACCCAGGAGTCCGGCCTCCTGGCCGCCGCCACGCCGAAGAGGATCGACAGCGTCATCCAGATGACGAGCGCGCCCAGCGCCAGCGACAGCGTCACCGGGATCTTCGACAGGATCAGCTCGGTGACCGGCCGCTGCTGCCGGAACGAGTACCCGAGGGCGGGCGGCCAGTTGAACAGGCCCATCGGCGCGCCCTGGATGTCCGGCCCCCGGTAGAGGTAGTGCCAGAGCTGCAGATACCACGGCTCGTCCAGGCGCAGCGCCCGGGTGATGCCGTCCAGGGTCTCCTGGGTGGCGTTGCGGGGCGCGAGCACCGCGGCGGGGTTGCGGTAGGCGACCCGGGTCATCGCGAACGTGATGACCAGCACGGCCAGCAGGGTCGCGAGGGCGCGGGCCGCGTGGCCCGCGATGTGCCTTCTCATCGCCGGCTACCCCTGGGGATCGAGGACGTTGCGGATGCCGGAGCCGATCGCGTTGAACCCCAGCACGGTGACGAACATGGCGATGCCGGGCCCGAGCAGGAACCACGGCTGCACCTGGTAGAGGGACGACCGCTGCGCCTCCGCGATCATGCTGCCCCAGCTCGCCGTAGGCGCCTGGACGCCGACCCCGAGGAACGACAGGGTCGCCTCGGCGAGGATGTTCACGGGAAGCTGGACGGCCCAGTAGACCGCGACCACCGGAAGCACGTTGGGCAGGATCTCCCGCACGATCAGGCGCCGGCGGCTCACGCCGATCGAGAGCGCGGCCTCCACGAACGGCCGGTTGCGCAGCACGACGACGAGCCCGCGGGTGAGCCGGGCGAAGTAGGTCCAGGCGAACAGCGAAATCACCAGCACGACGAGCAGCACCGGATCGACGACGGGCTCTCCGTCGCCGCCCCGGTTGAGCGCGACCAGGCTGAGCGCGGTCACGACGAACGGGAACGACAGCGCGACGTCGGTGCCCAGGGACAGCAGCCGGTCGGTCCTGCCCGGGAAGAACCCGGCGACCAGGCCGACGGCCGTGCCGGCGACGAGGGCGAGGGTGGTCGCCGGAATCCCCACCAGCAGGGAGACTCGCGCGCCGTACAGTGTCCGGATCAGCACGTCGCGGCCGTTTCCGTCCGCGCCGAGCAGGAAGTGCGCGCTCGGGCCGATCGGCAGCCCGTTCTCGGCCAGGGCCTCCGACCGGAACTGCTGGTCCGGGCCGTGCCCGGTGAGGGCCGCCGCGACCGGGGCGAGCAGCGCCGCCAGCACGACCAGGCCGACCAGGATCAGCCCGGTCCTGGCGGAGCGCTCGGCGAGGATCGCCCGCAGCACCGGGAACCGGCGTACGGCCTCCTCCTCGGCGTACGTCTCCGCGGTGAGCACATCAAGCTGTGTCTCCCTAAACACGGGCCACCCGCCCCGGGATCGAGTCGAGCAGTTCCCGGGTGTATGAATCCCGGGGGTCGTCGAACACCCGGTGGACCGGGCCCTCCTCCACCACCCGGCCCTGGTTGAGCACGACGACCCGCTCGCACAGGTCGGCGACCACCCCCAGGTCGTGGGAGATGAACAGGAACGACGTCCCGAGCTCCGCGCGCAGCCGCCGGATGAGGGCGACGATCTGCGTCTGCGTGGTGATGTCGAGCGCGGAGACCGGCTCGTCGGCCACGACGACCGAGGGCTCAAGAGCGACCGCGCGGGCGATGGCCACGCGCTGCCGCTGCCCGCCCGACAGCTGCGCCGGGAGCCGGTGCAGCACGGACCGGGGCAGTTCCACCCGCGCCACCAGCGCCTCGACTCTGGCGCGGATCTCGGCGGCCGGCAGATCGGTGTTGACGACGAAGGGCTCGGCGAGCGTTGCGGCGACGGTGCGCCGCGGGTTGAGGCTCCCGTAGGGGTCCTGGAACACGACCTGGATGGCCGGGCGGAGGCTCTTCGGGAGCCGCACGTCACCGGGCGCGTTGTAGACCTCGCCGCGCAAGGACACCGATCCCGCGGTCGGCCGGGCCAGGCCCGCCACGATCCTGCCGATCGTGGACTTCCCCGACCCCGACTCCCCCACCATCCCGACGATCTCGCGTTCCCGCAGGTCGAACGACACGTCGGTGAGCGCCGTGAACGACTCCCTGCGGCCGGGCCTGCGGTAGCTCATGTGCAGCGCGCTCGCCCGCAGCAGCGGCGCGCTCCCGGCCCGCGGCTCGGACTGCTCGGGCGCGGGCGGCTCCGGTGACCGTACGAGCGTCCGCCCGTGCCGGGCCGCGCCGAGCAGCTCGCGCGTGTACGCGTGCCGGGGGGCGGCGTAGAGCTCCGCCGCCGGCGCCGCCTCGACCACCTCGCCGTCGCGCATGACGACGACGTCGTCGGCGATGTCGGACACCACGGCCAGGTCGTGGCTGACGAAGATCAGCGCAGTACCGTGCGCCTCCTGGAGCCGCCGCAGCAGTCTCAGGATCGACGCCTGCACGGTGACGTCGAGCGCCGTGGTCGGCTCGTCGGCGATGATCAGCTCCGGGTTCAACGCGATCGCCATGGCGATCATGGCGCGCTGGCGCATGCCCCCGGAGAACTGGTGGGGGTGGTCGTCGATCCGGCGTTCCGGGTCCTTGATGCCCACCTCGCCGAGCAGGTCGAGCACGCGCCGGCGCAGCGCCGCCCGCCCCACCCGCTCGTGGGCCGTGACGGCCTCGCCGATCTGGGCGCCGACGGTCTTGAGCGGGTGCAGGTTGCTCAGCGGGTCCTGGAAGACGAACCCGATGTGCCTGCCTCTGATCGCCCGCAACCGGGCCGGGGACAGCCGGGTGAGGTCCGCGCCGCGGAACAGGGCGCTTCCCCGCACGTCGGCCCGGCTCGGCAGCAGCCCGGTCGCGCCCAGCAGCGAGACGCTCTTGCCGGAGCCTGACTCGCCGACCAGCGCCAGCGTCCTGCCGGGCTCCACGGCGAACGACACGCCGCGGACCGCGGTGGTCGTCCGTCCGCGCCGCCCGAACGCGACGCGCAGATTCTCCACGGAGAACAGGGCCATGACGGCGGGCTCCCTAGCGTGCCGGGGCGACGGCGATGTTGGTGATGTCGGCCTGGGTCGCCAGCGACGACCAGGTCCAGTTGCGCACCCGGTCGGAGGTGATCGCGACCTTGCGCTTCTCGAACAGCGGGATCCACGGGAGGTCGGCGGAGACCAGCTTGTCGGCCTCGGCCCAGATGGGCCCCGGGTCGTCGGAGGGGAACGCCTTCGCCGCCAGCTTGTTCAGCTCCGGGTTGTCGTAGCAGATGGCGTGGACGTTGCCGGTGCCGCAGGGCGCGGCGTCGGAGTCGAGCCAGCCCCCGAGCAGCATCCGCGTGCTCGGCCCCTGCCAGTCGGGCGCGAAGGACGCGCTCAGGAACACGTCCCAGCGGCTCTTCGGGTCCTGCAGGTACGCGCTGGACTGGGCGGGTGGGACGGGGATGAGGTTCAGCTCGATCCCGGCCTTCGCGAGGTCGGCCTTGAGCGTGACGGCGATCGTCTCGAACTGCGCGTTGACGCGGTAGACGGCGTCGAGCTTGAGCCCGTTCGGGTATCCGGCCTCGGCGAGCAACTGCCTGGCCTTCGCGGGGTCGCCGGCGTCGCCCGGCGTCGGGTACGGGTCGAAGTCCTGGTGGCCCAGGATCGTCGAGGTGATGATCTGACCCAGGGGCCTGGCCGCGATCTTGCCGCCCTGCGCCTGCACGAGGTTGGCCTTGTTCACGGCGTACGCCAGGGCCTGCCGCACCTTGAGCTTGCGCAGCGCCTCGGCGCCGGGCGAGGTCGCCTCCGGGCGGGCGTTGATCGTGATGAAGTTGGCCGCCCCGCTGTCGGAGGAGTGCAGGTAGGGGCTGTTTTGCGCCTGGTACTGCTGGATCGTGGACAGCGGCGGCACGTCGAGGTAGAGCGACAGGTCGGCGTCGCCGGACTGGATCTTCTGCACCACCGCGTCCTCGCTGTTGGTGGTGAAGTCCACGACGATCTCGTCGACGTACGCCTTGCGTGCCGGGTCGCCCGCGTGATCGTAGCCGGGGACCTTCTTCAGCACCAGGCTGCGTCCCGGCTCGTACGAGGCGATCTGGTAGGGCCCGCTGGAGGGGTAGTTCTTGCGGAACTCCAGCGAGTCGCCGACGTACTTGGCGGCGACCTCCTCCGGCAGCGGTGACACGAAGTTCATCGACAGGATGCTGAGGAAGTCGTAGTTCTTCGTGTCCGAGCGCAGCACCAGCGTCTTGTCGTCGGGCGCGGAGACGCCCGGGATGTCGTGGCTGTCGATGAACGCCTTCGATTTGGCCGGGTCTCCCGGGGGCACCTTGGCGAACTTCTCGCAGTAGTCGCGGAAGCCGGAGAAGGCGAGCTGGAAGTAGTTGATGGCGGCGACCTGCTTGTTCGGGTCGCAGAACCGCTTGATCGCGTAGACGAAGTCGGCGGCCACGATCTCGCGGGTGGACGAGCCCGAGTATCTGATGCCGTCGCGCAGGTGGAAGGTGTAGGTCTTGCCGTCCTTGCTCACGTCCCACGACTTCGCCAGGTCGGGCACCAGCGTGGTGTCGTCCTTGATGTCCTTGGCGCTGCCCGGGTAGGTGACGAGCTGGCGGGTGAGCGCGCGGATGATCTCCCAGGAGTCGGTGCTGTAACCGGTGAGGGGATCGAGCGCGTCGAGGTCGGACTGCAGCGACGCGATGCGCAGCGTGCCGCCTGCGGCGGGGGCCCCGCCGCCCGCCGCGTCGCTCGCGCCGGCCGTGCCGCCGTTCGTGCCACCGCTTTCCGGTGGAACCGGGCCGGCGCAGGCGGTCAGCAGGGCGGCGCACGCGGACGCGGCGAGCAGGGAGAGGAGCGGCCGGCGTTCGCGGGGCGTCTTCTTCACGGTGCTTGTCTTTCGCACGTTCTCAGCTTTCGCAGGAGTTCTTCACAAAGTCGGGCGGGCGGGGTCGTCCGCGTTCGGGGACGCCAGCAGTCCCCGGGACCGGAGCACGGCGCCGGCGCCCTCGGCGAACCAGTACGCCTCCTCCAGGTGGGGCTGGCCGGAGAGGATGAAGTGGTCCAGGCCGAGCGCGTGATACTCCTCGATGCGGTCGGCGATCTCCTCGTGACTGCCGACCAGGGCGGTGCCCGCGCCGCCGCGCACCAGGCCGTAGCCGGCCCACAGGTTCGGATAGACCTCGAGCCTGCCCGGGTCGCCGCCGTGGAGTTCGTACATGCGCCGCTGGCCCACCGACTCGCTGGTGGCGAAGTCCTTCCGCAGCGCGGCGATCCGCTCGGGGGTGATCCTGGACAGCAGCCGGTCGGCCTCCGCCCACGCCTGCGCCGAGGTGTCCCTGCCGATGACGTGCAGCCGGATGCCGAAGCGCAGCTCGCGCCCCTCGGCCGCGGCGAGTTCGCGCATCCGCTCGAGACGCTCGGCGATCTGGTCGGGCCGTTCGCCCCAGGCGAGGTAGACGTCGGCCTGCCGGGCCGCCACCCGCTCCGCGGCCGGGCTCGCGCCGCCGAAAAAGATCTCCGGCCGTCCCCACGGCCCGGTGTCGACGCGCGCGTCCTCGATCTGGAAGTGCTCGCCCGCGAAGCTGAACGTCTCGCCCGGCGGCAGGCCGGTGACCCCGCGCAGCACCGCGAGGAACTCGTCGGTGCGGGCGTAGCGCTGGTCGTGGTCCAGGTGGTCGCCGAAACGCCGCTGCTCGGCGGAGTCCCCGCCGGTCACGACGTTGAGCAGCAGACGGCCGCCGGAGACGCGCTGGAACGTGGCGGCCTGGTGCGCGGCGAGGGTGGGCGAGACCAGCCCGGGCCGGAACGCGACCAGGAACTTCAGCCGTCTCGTCACCTGGGTCAGCGCGGCCGTGGTGATCCACGCGTCCTCGCACCACAGACCGGTGGGGGTGAGCACGGCCTCGTAGCCGAGCTGCTCCGCCGACCGGGCGATCTGGCCGAGGTAGTCGACGCTCGGCGCCCGGAAGCCGCCGGCGACGGCGCCGAGCGTCTTCTCCGAGCGGTCGCCGGAGCCGACGATGTCGCGGTTGTCGCCGTTGGTGGGCAGATACCAGTGGATGCGGATGGGGCGCTTGGGGTCGTGACTCATTTTCTCCGTCGTTCCGTTCCGCGCCGTCACGAGTAGTAGGTCGGCTCGGGTGACCGGCCGTTGAGGGCGAAGTGACCGATTTCCAGCAGCTTGTAGTGGGCGGGGTCGTGCAGCGTGTGCGTCCGGACGTTGCGCCAGTAGCGGTCCAGCCCGTACGCGCGGGCGGTCGAGCGGGCCCCGGTCAGCTCGAAGATCCGCGAGGTGATCTCGAGTGCCACCTCGGTCGAGTGGACCTTGGACTGGTAAGCGGCCACGGCGGCCCGGCCGCGCTCCTCCTCGGTGAGGTCGCCGCCCCGGTCGATCGCCGCCTGGAGCAGCTCCCCCGCCTTGTCGGCGAGCGCCACCGCCGACTCGGCCAGGACCCACAGCCGGCCGTACCGTTCGACGACGAGGGGATCCTCGCTCGCCGCGGCGGCGGCGGAGGTGAGCCACGGCCGGGACCTGGTCCGGGTGTACTCCAGCGCCTCCTCCAGGGCGCCGAGGGCGGCGCCCAGGTAGAGGTTGCCGTAGGCGAGCTGGCCCTGCGGGACCTGGAGCGTCTCCTGGGGCGTCGGAGGGGTGTCCGGGTGCGTGTAGCCGAGCAGGTCGCCGGCCGTCACGCGCACATCGCGGAGGGTCGTGCCGCCGCTGACCGTCAGCCGCTGGCCGATGTTGTCCCAGTCGCCGTGGAACTCGACGCCCTCGGCCGGCGAGCGGACCGCGAACCGGCCGACGAGCCCCGACACGTCCACGCCGCCGACCACCGCGCCCTCGCCGAACCGCACCCAGACGATCAGCGTGTCCGCCACCGCCGCGCCGCTGGTGAACGGCTTGGAACCGGTCAGCAGGAAGCCGTCGCCGTCCGGGGTGGCCACGACCAGCGGCTCGTACGCGGCCTGGGCGACGGCCGCCACGAACCGGCCCTCCTCGACGATGCCCTTCGCCCAGCGCTCGGCGAGCGCGCGCCCGCCGCCGAGCCCGGCCCGGCTGCCCAGGAAGTGGAAGGCCGCGAGCTGGGCGATCGAGGTGTCGGCCGCGGCGAGGACGCGCACGATCCTGAGGACCTCCTCGTAGGTCGCGCCGCCCCCGCCCAGCTCCTCGGGGAGGTGGACGGCGAGCAGGCCGGACCTGCGCAGCAGGTCGACCTCGGCGACCGGGTCGGCGCCGGCGATGTCGCGTTCGGCGGCGTCGGCGCGCAGCCGGTCGGCCACCTTGAGGGCCGCGTCGCGCCATTCCTCGAGGCGGCCCGAGCCGGAACGCGGGCGTATCTGGTCGATGAGACTCATGGGAGTTCCTTGCGGTCGTGCGTGGGGAGGCGGGGCGGCCGTGCCGTACGCGGACAGCCGGCGCGCTTCGGGGGCACGGTGCGGGTGAAGGCGCGGGTCAGCGCGCGATCACGGCGCTCGCGCGGGGGACGAGCGGCCGGGGCGGTCTCACACCGCGACGAAAGACGGGGCAAGAGGTGCGGGCAGCCGTCGAGGACGGGGGTGCCACGAGGGGGGCGTAGGGAACGCGCCGCCGGGCGCCGTCGCCCGGCGGGGGCGGGAGAGGTCAGGACTGGCGACAGAGGCTGGCGGCGAGCCGAGCGAGGCCGACATAGTGCCGCACAATCAAGACTTTCCCTACAGACATAGTAGGAAATTACCAGAATCCGGCATTCGGCGCAAGAGACCTTGTGGTCAGTCGTGCGGGACGAAACTGCCGAACCGGCCCTGGTGATACAGCAGCGGACCGTCGGCGCCGTGCACCGTCGCCTCGATGACCAGGCCCACCACCAGCACGTGGTCGCCGATGTCGGTCGCCGAGTGCGGCCGGCAGATCAGGTGCGCCGACGCGTCCGCGAGCAGAGGCGCCCCGAACGCTCCGGGACGCCACCGGGTGGGCGGGGCGAACCGGTCGGCGCCCTTGCGCGCGAACCTGGCCGCCAGCTCGCCCTGGTCGCCGGCCAGCACGTTCACCGCGAAGTGATCGGCCGACCGCATCGACGGCCAGGTGCTGGAGCCCTGGTCCACGTAGAAGGAGACCAGCGGCGGCGCGAGGCTGACCGATGAGAACGACGTCGCCGTCAGCCCCGCCGGGACCCCCTCGTTCTGCGCCGTGATGATCACCACCCCGGCCGCGTGCGCCGCCAGCGCCCGCCGGAACAGCCCGCCGTCCACCGCCGGGCCATGCAACGTCTCGGTCATGGGTCCGCCTTTCCCGCGGCCGCCTGGCCGCGTGTGCCTGACTCGTCTGTGAATCTCATCGGGAGCACCGCGTCGAGCAGCGCCCTGGTCACCGGGTGACGGCCCGCGGCGGACAGCTCCCCGGCGCGGAAGGTCTCGAGGAGGACTCCCTGCTCCAGAACCCCGACGCGGTCGCACAGGAACTCGACGATCGCCAGGTTGTGGCCGATGAACAGATAGGTGAGATCGAGCTCTTCCCTCAGGTCCAGCAGCAGGTTGAGGATGTTCGCCTGAGTGGACACGTCCAGCGCCGACGTCGGCTCGTCGAGGATCAGCAGGTCCGGCTCCAGCGCGAGCGCGCGGGCGATGCCGATCCGCTGCCGCTGCCCTCCGGACAGCTCGTGGGGATACCGGTGCAGGTAGGAGGACGGGAGCCCGACGAGGTCGAGTGCCTCGGCGGCCCTGGCCCGGCCCGCGGCGCGTGAGCCGGCCTTGCCGAACCGCAGGAGCGGACGGCTGATCTGCTCGCCGACGGGCACCCGAGGGTTCAGGGAGCTCGTCGCGTCCTGGAACACGAACTGGAACCGCGGCCGCAGCCGCCGCAGCTCCGCCTTCGGCAGCCGCGCGATGTCCCGGCCGTCGAAGACGATCTCACCCGCGTCCGCCCGCAGCAGGCCACCGATCAGCCGCGACAGCGTCGACTTGCCGGAGCCGGACTCCCCGATGAGACCGAAGACCTCGCCCCGCTCGATGTGCAGCGACACGTCGCCGACGGCCCTGAAGCGCCGCTTGCGCTGCCCGGTGCCCAGGCCGCCGACCACGAACTCCTTGCTCACGTTCCGCAGGGTCACCAGCGGGGGCCGGGCGTCCCGGTCATCGTCGCGGGGCCCGGCGGCCGTGACCGCCGTGCCGTCTCCGCCGTCCACGCTCGCCGGGCGGCGGTCCCCGCCCGGGCCGAGGCGACGGGGCAGGCCGCGCTCGGCCAGCCGGAACCGTGCCCCGATCTCCGGGACCGCCCGGATCAGCGACCGGGTGTAGGCATCGCCCGGTGCGGTGAGCACGCGGTCGCGCCGGTCCTGCTCGACGATCCGGCCGTCCTTCATCACCGCAACCCGGTCGGCGGCGTACGAGACCACCCCGAAGTCGTGGGTGATGAGCAGCAGCGAGCCGCCCGTCCCTCCGGTCACGCTCGTGAGCAGGTCGAGGATCTGCTTCTGCACGACCGCGTCGAGCGCGGTGGTCGGCTCGTCCGCGATCAGCAGGGCCGGGCCGGACAGGCTCGCGAGCGCGATCATCACGCGCTGCCGCATTCCCCCGCTGAGCTCATGGGGGTAGGCGGACAGCACCCGGGCCGCGTCGCCGATCCCCACGTTGCGCAGCCACGTCTCGGCGATCTCGTGCCGCTCCCGCTTCGTCGCGGCCGGGCGGTGCAGCCCGATGATCTCCTTCAGCTGGTTGCCGATCCGGAACGACGGGTCGAGGGAGGCGAGGGGATTCTGGAAGATCATGCCGATCTTCGAACCCCGGAACCTGGTGACCGACGACCGGGCGGCGGTGAGCACCTCCTCGCCGTTGAGGGAGATCGACCCCGACGTCACCACGGCGTCGTCCGGCAGCAGGCCCAGGATCGCCGAGGCCGTCAGGCTCTTCCCGGCGCCGGACTCTCCGACGATCGCGAACGTCTCGCCGGGCCGGACGTCGAAGGTGACCTCGTCCACCACACGCTCGGCCGCCGGTCCGCGGCCGAACCGGACCGACAGATCCCGCACGCTCAGCAGTGCGCCGGTCATCGTCCTGCCCTCCTTCTGCGGGGGTCGAAGACGTCGCGCAGGCCGTCCCCGAGCCAGTTGAAGGCCAGGGCCACGACGAGGACCACGAGCCCCGGCAGCAGCGCGGGGTACACGTTCCCGCTGATGATGACCTTGGCGCCCTCGGAGATCATCCGGCCCCAGTCCGCCGTCGGCGGCTGCACGCCGATGCCCAGCGCGCTGAGGCTGGAGGAGAACACGATCATCCCGCCGACGAGGCCGGTGCCGTACACCACGATCTGGGCGAGCACGTTCGGCAGCACCTCGCGGAACAGGATCGAGAAGAACCCCGCGCCGAGCGACCTCGCGGCCTCGACGTACTCGCGGCCGCGCTGGAGCTTCACCTCCGCGAAGACCACCCGGGTGACGTACGGAACGGCGGAGAACACGATCGACAGGACGACCACGGGCGTGCCGGGACCGAGGATCACCGCGAGGACCAGCGCGATGATGATCACCGGGAAGGCGAACATGACGTCCACCGTCCGCATGATCAGGCCGGCGGCCCGGTCGCCCGAGAAGCCGGCGACGAGTGCGAGCACGCTGCCGGCGACGGTCGACGACAGCGACGCCGCGAGCGCGACGACCAGCGAGGTGCGCCCTCCCCAGATCAGCCGGCTGAGGATGTCCCGGCCCAGCTCGTCGGTGCCCAGGAGATGCCCCGGCGCGCCGACCCCCAGGTATTTGACGCCGCCGTCCGCCAGGTCGGGGTCGTACGGCGCCAGCACGGGGGCGAGCAGGCCGACGAGGACGAAGCCGGTGATGACGAGCAGCGCGACCGTCACCTGCGTGTTCACGCGCAGCCGGGAGCGTCGCCGGCGCGGCGCCGTCCCCTTGAGCGGGTTCGGCGACCGGGTGCCGGGAGTTGCCGTGAGAACCATTGCCGGCCTACCTCCTCAGCCGTGGGTTGAGAGCGTCCACCGTGATGTCGGTGAGCAGATTGACCAGGAGATAGCAGAGCGCCACGAGGATCACGCCGCCCTGGATGAGCGGGTAGTCCTTCCCGTTGACCGCGTTCACGAGTTGCGTGCCGATGCCGGGCCAGTTGAACACGCTCTCCACGAAGATCACGCCCGTGATGAGGGTGCCGATCTCCAGGCCGATGATGTTCACCACGGCCGGGAGGATGTTGCGCCCGATGTGCTTGGCGACGAGCCGCCGGCGCGGCACCCCCTGGGAGGCGAACGTGCGGACGTAGTCGCTGTGCGACTCCTGGATGATGCCGAGCCGGGTGAACCTGGCGAGCACGAGCGTCGAGATCAACGCGGCCGACAGGCCCGGCAGCACCAGATGGGCCAGCAGGTCGCCGAAGCCGCCGCCGTTCCTCGACTCCATGCCGCTCGCCGGGAGCCAGCCCAGCCGCAGGGAGAAGATCCAGATGAGGATCAGCCCGAACCAGTAGACCGACAGATTGCTGCCGGTCTGGACGAACAGCATCGCGAAGCGGTCCAGGAAGCCGCGGTGTCCGATCCCGGCGACCACGCCGATGACCACGCCCAGGACGGCGCAGATCACGACGCCGGCCGCGGTCAGGATCAGGGTGTTGGCGAAGTTGGGCAGAAGGATGTCGAAGACCGGCTGGTTCTGCGCGATCGACATCCCGCCGCCCGCCGTGAACAGGTCCTTCACCCACTTCACGTACTGCTGCCACAGGGGGAGGGTGAGGCCGTACGACGCGCGGATGGCCTCGACCTGCTCCGGCGTGTGGTCCCGCGCGAACTGCGCCTCGATGGGGTCCCCGGGTGTAAGCCGGCCGACCAGGAAGGTCAGGGCCGACACCACGAGGAGCACCGGGACGATGTTCAGCGATCGCCACAGGATGTGCTTGACGGTTCCCATCGCCGTGATCGCGCCTCAGCCGGCCAGCCAGACCTTGGTCAGGTCATACCAGTTGGTGGCCGCGTAGACGAAGCCCCGCACGTTCGGTCCCAGGGCGTAATACCGGGTCAGCGACACCGCCGGAATGGCGATCGCGCCTTCGCGGGCCTTCTCGTCGGCCTCCTTCCACAGCTCGATCCGCTTGTCCTGGTCCGTGGCGTACCGCGCCTTGTCCAGGGCCTTGGTGATCTCGGGGAAGTCCGCCGGAACGAGGCCCTTGACCGCGATGTTCGTGTAGTAGACCTGGTAGAGCCATTCGGCGTAGCTGCCGCCGTACTCGTCGATGCTCAGGCCGTCGTCCGGCTCCGGCTTGCCGAAGGCGCGGGCCACGTAGCTCGGGCGGTCGAGGGTGACGACCTTGACGTTCACCCCGATGCCCTTGAGCCGGCTCTGCAGCCACTCGGCCAGGTTCTGGTTGGCGACGTCGGCGACGACGGTGAAGCTCAGCCCGCCCTCGCCGTAGCCGGCCTCCTTCAGCAGGGCCTTGGCCGCCTCGGGGTCGTAGTCGAAGTCACGCGCGTCCGGGTCGTAGGCCTCGTTGCCCGGCGGCTGCAGGGAGTGCAGCGGGATCGCGTTGCCGTTGTAGACCTCCTTCGCGAGCTTGTCGCGGTCGATGCCCTGGATGACCGCCTGCCGTACGCGCTTGTCCTGGAAGGCCTTGTTCTTGAAGTTGAACGTGAAGTAGAGGAAGGCGGCGCCATGCCCCTCCGGCACCTGGAATCCGCGGGACTCCAGCGTGCTCACGTCCTCGGGCTGGACGTAGCTGATGATGTCGGCCTCGCCGCTGAGCAGCGTCGCCAGGCGCGTCTGGTTGTTCGGGATGACGCGGAAGACGAGCTCGTCCAGGTAGGGCTTGGGGCCCCAGTAGTTCGGGTTCCTCTTCAGCACGATCCGGTCCCCGATCGTCCGGGAGACGAACGTGTACGGCCCGGTGCCGCTGGGGTGGTCGGCGAATCCGTCGTTGCCGTACTTCTCCCAGGTCCCCGGATTGCCGATGGTGAGGGTGCTCATCGACTGGGCGAGAATCCTCGGCAACCCGAGGAAGGGTTTGGAGAACTCGAACTCGTAGGTGTGGTCGTCGACGACCCGGCCCTTCACGAGGTCGCCGAACCAGGCCGCGAGCCTGGCCGCGCTCGTCTTGTCGTAGAACTTGTACGCGGGATCGGAGATCCGGCGCACGTTCTTGTCCACGGACTCCGCCGTGAAGTCGGAGCCGTCGTGGAACTTCACGCCGCCGCGCAGAGTGAAGGTCCACTTCTTGCCGCCGTCGGACGCCTTCCAGTCCGTGGCGAGGGCCGGGAGGAGCTTCGTCGGCCCCTTCGAGTCGGACAGGTCCTCCTTGACCAGGCCCTCGAAGATGTTGCTCGACACCCGGTAGGTCTCCCAGTAGCCCTGCCGGTGGGGGTCGAGGGCGAGAGGTTCGAGATAGAGGCCGCTCACGAGCGTGCCGCCCGCCGTGGGCGTCCCGCTTCCCTGCGGCCCTCCCGCGGCGGTTCCGCCGTTCGCGCCGCCGCCGCAGGCCGCCAGAGCCAGTGCGGTCAGGAGTGCGACCGCGCCCACAACAGCCGATCTGGCGTGCTTGACGAATTTCATGACGTTCCTTTCGAGCACCGGCTAGAGCGCGGGCTGGGGCTCCGGGGCCGGGAAGACCGGACGGGCGCCGGCGAGAAGACGGGCGGGCTTCGGCAGGGCCAGACGGTCGCGCAGCGTCGGCCCCTCCGCTGCGCGTACGACCCCCAGCGCGGCGAGGCGCGGGACGATGTCGCCGACGACCACGGCGTCCACGCTCGCGTCCGGCCGCAGGAGGATGCCGTCCACTCCCGGACGGGCGGCCACCGACTCGGCCTGCGCGACGACGTCGGCGACGTCGCGCCCGCGGGTGACGGCCACCTGGACGAACAGCAGCGGACGACGGCCGTCGGCGGCGAACCGGGACGACGGGGCCGTGTCGAGCGCGGCGACGGCCTGGTTGATCAGGTCCGGGCCGGGCGGCTCGGGGGCGTCGCCGGCGAGCACGACCAGGTCGGCCACCTCCCCCGCCGCCGCCACCGCGGGAACGGAGTCCGCGTACCAGGCCAGGACGGGAGAGCCCTGCGCGGTGGACGGCACGGTGAGCGGCCCGGCGACGTCGAACACCCCTCGATGGTCGACGTGCACGATCTGCTCGGCCCGCGCGAAGATGCGGCTCTCGCGGTCGGCGACGATCGACTCCTGCGGCCAGCTCTGCCAGAGCTTCTGCACGGCGACGGCCACGTCGCGGGTGGTGCCGACGCCCAGGGGCGCGCCCTCGGTGAGCCCGGCGCCTCCCCAGGCCGTGTCCCCCGGGGCGTAGCCGTCGCGGACGCCGAGGATCAGTCCGGACCTGCCTCCGGACAGGTGGTCGAGGGAGGCGACCCGGCGCGCCAGGTTGTACGGGTGGTCCCGGTGCGGGGCGGCCGCCGCCAGGAACGCCGTTCCCGGCGCGTGCGTCGCGAGGAACGCGGCGGCGACCGTGGGCTCCACGGTCGCGCCGGCGGGCGCCGAGCCGTCGATCCTGTCGATGCCGGCGACGACGAACGCCGCCCCCGTGCCGTCGAGCAGGGAGGCCTGCCGGGGATCCGCGATCAACGCGGCCAGGTGGTCTCCCCCGAGCCCGATGGCCAGGTAGGTGGAAGTTTCGGTGGTGGTGCTGTCACCCATGTGCGGGTCTTTCTGGTGATGTGCCGATGTGGTCGAGTGCCGGCGGGGCTCAGGCCGAGGCGGCCCGGAAATGCCCGCGGAGAGTGTCGGTCGTGTATTCGTGCCGGAAGAGGCCGCGCTTGCGCAGGAGCGGGACGACTTCGTCGGCGATCACTTCGAGGCCGTCGGCGAGGACGTCGGGCTGGAGGTTGAACCCGTCGACCGCGCCCGACCGATACCAGTCCTCGATGTGGTCCACGAGCTGCTCGGGCGTGCCGACGAACCCGCTGTGCCCCGACCCGGTGTACCTGGTCTGCCGCAGGTACTCGCGTACGGTCGGATCGGTCGCGCGGATCTGCTCGTGGATGGACTGCCGGAAGCCGATGCTGCCTCCCGAGGAGGCGGGATCGACGATCGCGGCGAGGACCTCCTCGGGGAACTTCGCGTCGAGGTCGAGCCGCGAGACGTCGTATCCGATCGCCTGCGAGAGCCACTGGACCGAGTAGGACGCCGGGCCGAGGTCGTGGAGCTCGTCGCTGCGGCGCCTGGCCTCCTCCTCCGTGCTGCCGAGGCTGAGCAGGAGCCCGGGGAGGATCTTGACGGAGTCGGGCGAGCGGCCCGCGTCGGCGGCGTGCCGCTTCACCTCGCGGTAGTGCGTGATCGCCCCCTCCTTGGTGAGCTCGGCGGCGAACACCCCTTCGGCCCGCCTGCCGGCGAGCGCCCGCCCCTTGGGCGAGCCGCCGGCCTGGAGCAGCACCGGGTGGCCCTGCTTGGACGGGGGCACCCGGAGCCGTCCCTCGAGGTCGAAGAACTCGCCGTGGTGGCGTACCTCCTCGCCGGTCCGCGCCGACTCCCACAGCGCGAGGACGAGGTCGACGAACTCCGCCGCCCGGTCGTACCTGTCGTCACGCGCGGGGATCTCCGGGAGGCCGAAGTTGCGGGCGGCCGACGCGTCACGCGTCGTGACGATGTTCCATCCGGCCCGCCCGCCGGACAGGTAGTCGAGGGACAGCAGGCGCTGGGCCAGGTCGAAGGGATCGTTCAGGGTGGTCGATGCGGTGGCGATCAGGCCGACGCGCTCGGTCGCCGCGGCGACGTGACTCCAGTTGACCGTCGGCTCCAGACGGCCGGCGTTGGCGTCGTAGGACGGGTTCCCGAGCGCCGGCGCGTCGGCCAGGAAGACGGCGTCCAGGGTGGCCCGCTCGGCCACCCGGCCGATCGTCTTCCAGTAGTCGCCGTCGACGAAGGAGTCCTTGTTGAGGAGGTCTGACTGCCATGCGGCCGGCAGGTAGCCCAGCACCAGGACGTTGACCCCGAGGATGACGTGACCCGTGCGTACGTCGGACATCGATGACCCTTTCGTCTACTCGCTCTGACCGGCGGAGATCGCGTAGACCTTGGCCGGGTCGGCGTCGTTCACGTGCCAGTCGCCCAGGATGCGTTCCTTGTAGACGCGCGGGTTGTGCGAGGCGAGGGTGCGGGCGTTGCGCCAGTGCCGGTCGAGCAGCAGGTCCTCGGAGACACCGGAGGAGCCCAGGGCGTCGAACACGATGGTCGTGGCCCGCAGCGCCGCCTCGATGATCACCAGTTGGGCGCGCGTGGTGGCGACGTTCCCGTCGAGAAGCGCCCGCTTCACCGCCTTCTCGTCGCCGGCGATGCGGGCGTGGGCGATCTCGTCAAGCGTGGCGGTCGAGGCCGACAGCGCGGCCTGCGCGCCGAACGCGTCGGCGGACACCTTGCCGACGACCTGCAGCAACTGGGGGTCGTCAGCGGCGCTCGGGGCGAGGCCGTGCCCGTAGTTGCGCTTACGCGCCTTCAGCGCCGCGATGCCGTCGCGCAGCGTCGCCTGCGTGATGCCGGCGAGGATCGCCAGCAGCGCGGTCTGGTAGAAGAGCCCCTGGTAGGCGAAACGATCGGTGGCGGGGAAGAGGTGGTCGCTCTCCACCCGGGCCCGCGAGTAGTTCGCGCTGCCGCTCGCCGTGGTCTTCTGGCCGAATCCCCTCCAGTCGTCCACCAGGCTCACACCGGGCTGGTCCGCCTTCACGAGCGCCGTGGTGGGCACCCCGTCGGGGTTGACGGCGAGCACGTCCAGCCAGTCGGCGTACAGGCTGCCGGTCGCGTAGTACTTCGCCCCGGTCAGGAGCCAGTGGTCGTCCTCGGGGACGAGCTTCGTCTGGATGTTGGCGTACGTCCCGTTGTTGGCCTCGGTCCACCCGCCGCCGACGAACTCGCCGTCGAGGAACCTCTCGATCCAGGCGTCCGTCGCCGTCGAACGCGGGGCGTTCAGCCGGTCCTCGGCGAACGCCAGGTGGTTGCGCCACACATGGGCGACGTTCGGGTCGGCGGCGCCGAGCTCACGCAGCAGGTCGAAGGTCTGCCACAGCGACGCGCCGAACCCGCCCAGCTCTCTGGGGATGCGGACGGCGCCGAAGCGCGCGTCGATCAGCCATCTGACCTGCTCGTGCGGGAAGATCCGCCCCTTCTCGCGCTCCAGGTTGCCCTCGGCGATCTTCTCGAAGACCGGGCGGAACCGCTCGCGCAGCTCCTCGATGTCCGCGGTCGCATGCCGAAGCGAAGACGTAGAACCAGACATGTGCCATCTTTCGTGTCGGAGGCCGGGCAGCCGTGTACGGCCCGGGCCTCTCCGGTGTCACGGAGTAGTGGTCGCCCCGATCAGGCGGAAGCCGCAGGGCAGGGCGGAACGGTCGAGGTCGGCCCGGCGGCGTCCGGACGTCGTCGTCGGGACGTGTCGGCGGGCGCGAAGCCTCGTTGGGGGTGGGGAAGCGTGCCGGGAGCCGGATGGGATCGGCCCGGCCGGGACATGCGGCTGCCGGACGCCGCGGTGGTGCGGTGCGGTGACGCGACGGCCGTCAGCGACAGCGGTTGCTGGTCACGCGCATGTAGTCGACCACGCGGCGGACAGTCAGGGCGACAGATCCGGACATACCCATAATTTCCTACATGCTTTGTCGGTTTAGCAACCATGTCTCGCGTATCGAGACGATCTCGACGTCGGGGACCTCGATGCGGCCGGCATGCGAAAGGCCGGCGTGCCCCGCACGGGCACGCCGGCCGCCTCCGCTCACGCCGGCACGATCTCCTACGTCGTGCGGCCCTCCCCGGGCGCCGTCTCGGCGCCGGTGCGGTCGGAGCCGACGAGCTCGGGGTCGAGCTTCGCGGCCCGCTCGCGCACCTGCGGGATGATCTCCCGGGCGAATAACTCCTGCTCACGCACGGTCGGCAGGGCGAGCAGCAGGGTGGTGAAGCCCGCCGCGACGATGCCGGTGAGCTGGTCCACCACCGCGGGGACGCCGCCGGTGACGAACTCCGGGGTCGGCGGCCTGGAGGGATCGACGAGGACCCGGACGTTGCAGGCGCACGTGATCGAGTCGGGGTCGCGCCCGGCGTCCCGCGCCGCCCGGCGTACGGCGCGGCGCATGGCGACGGCCTGGGCCAGGGAGATCCGCCCGAGCGAGGGCAGCCAGCCGTCGGCCAGCTCCCCGGTGAGCGCCAGCGAGCGCGGGCCGTAGGAGCCGAGCCAGATCGGGATGGGCCGCCGGGGAGCCGGCGCGATGACCGCGTCCCGGACCGTGTAGTGGTCGCCCTGGAACGAGACCGGCTCCCCCGTCCACAGCCCGCGGATGATCTCGATCGCCTCGCGCAACGCCGCGACCTTCTGTCCCGGACTGCGCCCGGCGAGCCCGAACGCGGCGAACTCGTGGTCGAAGCCGCCGCCTCCGAGGCCGAGGACGAGCCGCCCGCCCGACAGCCGGTCGACCGTCTCGGCGGTCTTGGCCACGACGGGGGGCTCGCGGTAGGGCAGCCCGAGCACGTTGGTGCCGACCTCGATGGTCCTGGTGCGGGCGGCGATCCAGGACAGCGCGGTCAGCGGCTCCAGGCTGGGGCGCTCGCCGTGCAGGTGGTCGCTCAGGGTGAACAGGTCGTAGCCCAGCTCGTCCGCGCTCTGCGCGAGGTCGAGCGTCTGCCCGGCCGACAGGCCGCCGACGGCCCCTCCCGCGCCGAAGCGCAGCCGGTTGCGCGCACTCATGCCCGTGCCTCCTCCTGGTCGTGGGGCCACGGCCGGTCCCCCCGTACGACGGGCCGCTGCGGGTCCGCCGACCAGGCGGACCAGGAGCCCGGGTAAAGCGCTGCCGCGCCGGCGCCGATGAGCTCGAGCGCCAGCAGGTCATGGCAGGCGGTCACGCCGCTGCCGCAGTAGACGGCCACCTCGGTGTCGCCGTCCACGCCGAGCTCCCGGTAGCGCAGCCGAAGGCGCTCCGGCGGCAGGAAGACGCCGTCCGCCGTCAGGTTCCCCGCCCAGGGAGCGCTGACCGCGCCGGGGATGTGGCCCGCGCGGGGCTCGCCGGGCAGCACGTCGACGCCCGCGTAGCGGCCCGGCGCCCGGGCGTCGAGCACCACCCCGGACCCGGAGAAGGCCATGCGCTCCACCTGAGCGGCGGACAGGAACATCCCCTCCGGCCACGGCAGAGCCTTCCGGGTGACCGGGGGCCGGACCACCTCGCCGCGCTCCAGCGGGGTCCACCCGGTCAGGCCGCCGTCGAGCAGGGCCGCTGGGAAACCGAGGCGGCGCAGCAGCCACACCAGCCGCGCGGCGTAGGAGCCGCCGTTGTCGTCGTAGGCGACGACGACGTCGTCCTCGCCGATGCCGAGGGCGCCGAGCGCGCGGGCGAAGTCCTCGGCGGACGGGATGGGATGCCGGCCCCCGGTCCGGGTGGGCGGGCCGGACAGCGCGGTGTCCACGTCGACCCAGACGGCGCCCGGGAGGTGACCCCGGAGGTAGGCGTCGCGACCGCTGCGGCCGTCCAGATACCAGCGCACGTCCGCCGGCACGGCCTCCGGGTGGCTCCGCACCCATGCGGCGTCGACCAGGGGCGGGACGGAGACGGGTGTGGGCAACACTCAGTCCTTCCTGTGAATGTGGTTCGGTCGCAGCCGCAGCAGCACGCGCTCTCCTTCGGCGGCCCGCGGCGTTGGATCGCCCGTCCACTTCTCGAACGTGGTGCGCGCCAGGCGCAGGGCGCTCTCGCCGTTCTCGACGGCGACGACGACGGCGCGCACCTCGATGTAGCGGCGCGGGTTGGCGGAGTCGAGGAGCAGCAGGCCGACGCGCGGGTCCGCGACGATGTTGCGGTACTTCTGCCGCGTGGTGTTGGTGCCGACCAGCAGGTGGTCCCGGTCGGCGTGCGGCCAGACCAGGCTGCTCTGCGGTTCCCCGCCCGGCATGAGCGTGGTGAACAGCGCGAGCGTGCGGGCCATGGCCAGCTCCCGTACGTCGTCGTCAAGCACGCGCGGCCTCCGGCGCCTCCGCCACCTGCGGGAGGACCTCGGAGGCGATCAGCTCCGTGGCCCGCTGCACCTCGGCGTGGGGAATGCCGCCCAGGTCGACGGCCAGCAGGTGCAGGTCGTGCCCCCACGCCTCGCGCAGCCGCCCCAGCTTGTCCACCACCTCCGCCGGGCTGCCGCACAGAGCGGGCCCGTCCTCCCCCACGTACTCGTCGAACCCCAGGCGCCGGTGCGCGTGCGGCGCGCTGAGGTAGTTGGCGATGTGGTCGCGCCAGAGCGCCCGCGCCTGCTGGGAGGTCCTGGCGACGAAGGCGTGGCTGGCGGCGCCGAGCCGGCCGGGCGCCTCCGTACGGCCCCGCTCGCGCCACAGCGCGCGGTAGGCGTCGAACACGGGCACGAAGTCGGCGGGCGGACGGGCGGTGGTGCCGATCACCATCGGCAGCCCGTTGTCCACCGCGAGATGCACGGACTCCAGCCCGGTCCCGCCGCTGATCCACAGTGGCGGCCGCTCCTGCAGCAGGCGGGGCTGCAGGCGGACCTCGTGCAGCGGGGGCCGGAAGCGGCCCGTCCAGCTCACCCGATCCTCGGTCCACAGCCGCAGGAGCAGCTCGACGTTCTCCCGCTTGCGTGCGGCCTTGCTCTCCGGCTCCTGGCCGAAGACCGCGTACGGCTCGGGAAAGAACGAGCCCCCGGCGATGAGTTCCAGACGGCCGTCGGAGAGCAGGTCGAGCAGGGCGTAGTCCTCGGCGACGAGCACCGGATCCCGGTTGGCCACCAGGGTGGTTCCGGTCGCGAGCCGGATGGAGGAGGTGCGCTCGGCGATCGCGGCCAGGACCACGACGGGCGAAGGGATCACGTCCCGCTCGCCGAAGTGGTGCTCCCCCACGGTGTACCAGGCGAAGCCGAGCTCCTCGGCGGCGACCGCGGCCCGTACGACGTCGCGCAGCCGTTCCCGCTGGGACAGCCGTGCCCCCGTGTGCGGGTCCGGCAGCAGGCTGCCGAAGGTGATGAGACCTAACTCCATTGGGGTTCCTCCGTCTGTGTCCGGAAACCGGGGATCGCGGCGAGCAGCTCCCTGGTGTAGGGGTGCCGCGGGCTGGTGAAGACCTGCTCCGTGTCGCCCTGTTCCACGATCCGGCCGCCGCGCATGACCGCGATGCTGTGGCTGACCTGGCGCACAACGGCCAGGTCGTGGGAGATGAACAGATAGCTCAGGCCACGCTCACGCTGCAGCCTGGCCAGCAGCTCCAGGATCTGGGCCTGCACGGTCACGTCGAGGGCGGAGACCGGTTCGTCGCACACCAGCAGGTCCGGGTTCAGCGAGAGGGCGCGGGCGATGGCGACGCGCTGCCGCTGGCCGCCGGACAGCTCCCCGGCCCGGCGCCGGGCGAGCGAGGTGGGCAGGGCGACGTCGTCCAGCAGCGCGCGTACGGTCGCCGCCCGCCCGGCCGGGTCGCCCACTCCGTAGTTGCGCATCGGCTCGGTCAGCAGGTCCTCGACCGTGAAACGGGGATGAAGCGAGGCGTAGGGGTTCTGGTAGACGAGCTGGACCCGGCGCCGCAGCCGCCGCAGCGCCTCGCCTCGGACGGCGGTGACGTCCTCGCCGGCGAAGCGCACGCTGCCCGCCGTCGGCCGTTCCAGGCCCAGGATCATCCTGGCCGTGGTCGTCTTGCCCGACCCGGACTCGCCGACCAGGCCGAGCGTGGTCCCCTTGGGAATGTCGAAGTCCACGCCCTCCACCGCGTTCCTGGTGCCTCGCCGCCGGAGCGGGCCGCTGCGCACCGGGAAGCTCTTGCCGAGCCCGCGGACGCTGAGCAGCACGGCCGCCTCCGTCGGGGCGGGCGCGGGGCGCCTGCCCGTCAGCGCGGGAACGTCGGCCAGCAACCGCCTGGTGTAGGGATCGCGGGGATCGGTCCTGATCCGCCTGGCCGGACCGGCCTCGACCGCCCTGCCCCCCGACATCACCACGACGTGCTGGGCGCGGTCGGCGACGACGCCCAGGTCGTGGGTGATGAGCAGCATCGCGGCTCCCGTCGTGGCGACGACGTGGTCGAGGTGGTCGAGGATGCGCCGCTGGACCGTGACGTCGAGGGCGGAGGTCGGCTCGTCGGCGATCAGCAGGTGCGGCCGCGCCGCCATGGCGACCGCGATGAGCACCCGCTGCCGCATGCCTCCCGACAGCTCGTGCGGATACTGGCGGGCCGTGGTCGCGGCGTCGCGCAGTCCGGCCTCGGCGAGCAGTTCCACCGCCCGCGCCCGCGCCCGCGCCGGGGTCGCCAGCCGGTGCACCCGCAGCACCGCCGCCACCTGCCTGCCCACGGGCTGGACGGGATCGAGCGCGGTCGCCGGATCCTGCGGGATCAGCGCGATACGGCGCCCGCGAAGGCCCCGCCAGCCCTTCTCGGAGAGTCCGGTCAGCTCTTCGCCCTGGAAGCGGACGCTGCCCGACTCGATCACGCCTCCTTCCGGAAGCAGCCCGACGAGCGCGTGCGCGGCGGTGGTCTTGCCCGAACCGGACTCGCCCACCACGGCGGTGATCTGGCCGGGGTGAACGTCCAGGTCGAGCCCGTCCAGTGCGGTGGCCCGGCCCGCGGGCGTACGGTAGGACACGCGCAGGCCCCTGACGACCAGCAGTGGATCCTGCTGGGACGGTTCTGTCACGGCGTGCTCCTGTCGGTCTCCAGGACGCGCGACAGCCGGTTGGCGGCCAGCACGACCACGGCGACGGTGAGGCCGGGCAGCGTGGTCAGCCACCACGCGGACGCGAGGTAGTCGCGTCCTCCCGCGATCAGCGCCCCCCACTCCGGCGCGGGGGGCGGCTGGCCGTAGCCGAGGAAGCTCAGGGACGAGACGGCGAGCACGACCAGCCCGAAGTCCAGCGCGGCCAGCGCGAGCACCGGCCCCGCGGCCGACGGCAGCACGTAGCGCAGCAGGATCCGCCACCAGCGGGCGCCGCACAGCACGGCCGCCTCCACGTAGGCGGCCGTACGCACGCGCAGGACCTCGGCGCGCATCACCCGCGCGAAGCCCGCGACACTCACCGCTCCGACCGCGATCGCGATGTTGAGCGTGCCGAACCCCAGCGCGCTGATGATCAGCAGGGACAGCAGCACGGGCGGGATGGACAGCGCCACCTCCACGACGCGCATGATCGCGGTCTCCGCCCAGCCGCCGAAGAACCCGGCGAACAGGCCGAGGGCGCCTCCCGCCAGCAGGGCGACGCCGATCGCGGAAACCGCCGCGCGCAGCGACGGAGACGCACCGTGGACGACCCGCGCGTACACGTCACGGCCGAGCTGGTCGGTGCCGAAGAGGTGGTCGGCGCTCGGCGGCAGCAGCCGCTGCGTGGTGATCCCTTCGATGGGGCCGCGCCCGGTGAACAGGCCTGGCACCAGCGTCCAGCCGAGCACGACCAGCAGCACCAGGATCGACAGCACCGCTCCCGGATGCGCGGCGGAGTAACGGGCCACGCGGGTCATGCCTCCGCCCGCCTTCCCGTGATGCGGATCCGCGGGTCGAGCACCGGGTAGAGGAGGTCGACCGCCAGGTTGACGGCGGCGAACGCGACCGAGGCGACCACCACGACGCCCTGCACCACAGGGAGGTCCTGGGTCGCGACCGCGAACTGGGTGACCCGCCCGACACCCGGGCGGGAGAAGACGGTCTCGACCACGACCGCGCCGCCGATCAGGTTGCCGGCGAGCAGGCCGACCACGGTCACCGCCGGGAGGGCGGCGTTGCGTAGCCCGTGCCCGAGCAGCAGCCTGGCGGGGCCCGCGCCGGTGGCCCGGATCGTGTCCGCGTACGGCTCGCGCAGCGTGGCGTGCAGGCTCTTGCCCAGCATCTGGGCCACCATCGCGGTGCCGGGGACGGCCAGCGTGAAGGCGGGCAGCACGGCGGAGGCGAGCCCGGAGCCGCCGAGCGACGGGAACAGCGGCCAGCGCAGGGACAGCAGTTGGATGAGCGCCAGGCCGACCCAGAACGACGGCAGCGAGATGCTCAGCGAGGGCACCGAGCGCAGCGCCTGCCGCGCGAAGCGCGACCCGGGGAGGTTGCCGAGGACGCCGAGCGCCGTCCCCGCCGAGAGCGACAGGGCCAGGGCGATCGTGCCGATCTGCAGCGTGGGGGGCAGCGCCTCGGCGATCATTTCGGAGACCGGGCGGCCCGTCTGGATCGACCGGCCGAAGTCGCCGCGCACGGCGGCGCCCAGCGCGGACAGGTACTGCCCCCAGACGGGGCGGTCAAGGCCGAGCTCGGCCCGCACCCGGGCGACCTCCTCGGCGGAGACGGCCTCGAAGCCGTTGCGCCCGCTCAGCATGAGCGCGACCGGGTCTCCGGGGAGCAGCCGCAGGACGACGAAGGCGACGGTGAACGCGGCCCAGACGACCAGCAGTGCCTGCAGCAGCCGCCCGGCCAGGTAGCGGACCATCACGCGCCGCCTTGCGGCGTCGCGAATGCGCCGGTCACGACGCGAGCCGGGCGTCGTGCAGGTCGAGCCGGGTCGACGCGTCGGTCTCCAGGTCCTTCACCGCGTCCGAGACGCCGTGGACCAGAGCGTTCTCGTACAGTGGGACGGTGTCGGCGTGGTCGAGGATCCACTCGGCCGCCTTGGCGACGGCCTCACGGCGCTTCCCCTCGTCCGTGGCCGCCGCCTGCTGCTCCAGGTAGTCGTCCAGCTTGCTCGGCGGCAGGTGCCAGAGGTTGGAGCCCTTCGAGTAGAAGATGTTGCGCAGCACGTCGGGATCGGCGCGGGTGACGGCGACCGCGGTGATGTCGAACTTCCCGGCCTGCTGCTGCTCGACGTACTTGGTCGGCGGCACCGCGTTCAGCTTCACGTCCACGCCGACCTTGCGCAGTTGCTGCTGGACGTACTCGTCCACCGGCGGCATCGGAGCGGGGATCAGCCAGTTCAGGGTCAGCGGCTTGCCGTCCTTCACCCTGATCCCGTCCGGGCCCGGCCGCCAGCCGGCCTCGTCGAGCAGTTCGGCCGCCCGGGCCGGGTCGTAGCGCAGCTTGTCGCTCTGGTCGACGTACAGGGGCGTGATACTGGCCAGGACCCCGGTGGCGGGCGTGAACCTCGGGCCGAGGACGGTGTCGACGAGGTCGGCGCGGTCGACGGCGAGCAGCAACGCCTGCCGCACCCGCTGGTCGGCCAGGACGCCGGCGTGGTTGAGCGACAGCGGCGGCACCAGACCGGGAACCCGCGTGACGAGCAGGTGGAATCCGTCCTTGGCGAAGGAGTCCTGGTCGGCGGGCTGCACGTTCTCCGCGACCTGGACCTGCCCGGAGCGCAGGGCGGTGGTCCTGGCGCCGGCCTCGGGGACGAACACGAACCTGACCTCGGCGAGACTCGCCTCGCCCCGCACCGTGGCGAGCGAGGACGGCCACGAGTAGCCGGTACGCCGCTTGAGCACGACCTCCTGGTTGGAGGTGTAGTGGTCCAGCACGTAGGGCCCGGAGCCGACGAAATGGCCGCGGCAGCGGTCGGCGAGCGGTGTCCCGGCGGTCACCGGGGACAGGATGCCGAGCCCCGCCCCCGACGTGGCCTGCAGGAACTGCGCGTTCGGCGAGTCGAAGTCCACGTGCAGGCGATGGGCGTCGACCACCGTGGTGCCCTGGTAGCCGCGCAGGTAACTCGCCGCGCCGTTGGCCGGGAGCGTGGCCAGGCGATCGAAGCTGGCCTTGACCGCCTCGGCGTCCAGCGGGGTGCCGTCGCTGAAGGTGACGCCCTCGCGCAGGGTGAACGTGAACTGGCGGGCGTCGTCGGAGGCCGAGAACTCCGAGGCCAGCCAGGGCACGATCTTCCCGGTACGCGGGTCCTGGTCGGTCAGTGTGTCGACGAGCGACCTGCTGATGTCGAGCGCGACGAGCTGGCCGGTCTGCTGCGGATCCAGGCAGGCGGGGTCGGCCGGCATCGCCACGACCAGCGTGGCGCCCGCGCTGGAGGCGTTCGTTCCGGTTTCCGCCGCGCAGGCGGCGAGCAGCCCGTTCAGGGCGAGAAGGGCGAGGGCGAGGGGTTTGCGACGAGGGGACATCCGGTGGCTCTTTCCGCAAGAAGCGGGACGGCCGCGACGGCGGCGGCGACTCCCGAGAAAGTTCGCAGTACGTATAGTTCGCACTGCGGCCAAGTTAGCAAGCCGCGGCGATAACCGTCAAACAGACTCGGGAATAGGGGAAATTGTCCGCCGTACGGCCAGGGGCGACACCGCGACCCCTGCGACCGCCACCACCGCACCCAGCCAGAACAGCAGGGAGAAGGCGGAGTCGGGCACGGCGGCGGTGCGGCCGGAGGTGGTGGACGCGATCACGGCGGCGGCGAGCTGACTGCCGATGACACTTCCCACGGTGCGGGCGATGTTGTTGATGCCGTTGGCGGTCCCGGTCCGGGCCAGGGGCACGATGTCGGCGATCAGCTTGGGCAGCGCCCCCATGACGAGCCCGGAGCCCGCCCCCACGACCGCGTAGAACACCGAATGCTGCCAGTACGAGGTGTGGCCGAGCGCCATCAGCGCCGCTCCCACGGCGAACAGCGCGAACCCGCACGCCAGCGGCCCTCGCGGACCGAGGGACGCCGAGATGCGGCCGACGGCCGCACCGGCCGGGACGATGGCCAGCATGCCCGGGAGCATCAGGAGACCGGCCACGGTGACCGAGGCGCCGAAGCCGGCGCCGTCCGTTCCGGGCCGCTGCTGGGCGAACAGGGGCATCCCCAGGTAGAAGAAGTACGACCCGGCCCCGAACACCAGGGCGGCGGCATGCGTGGCCAGCATCGGCCGGTCGGTCAGCTCGCCGACGTCGATGAGCGCGTGGGCCCTGCCGCGTTCGACCGCGACGAGCGCGGCCGCGAGCAGCGCACCGAGGACGAACAGGCCGAGCACCCGCGCCGACGTCCAGCCCCAGGAGGGGCCCTGCGTGAGCGCGAGCAGCACCGCGACGAGACCGAGGCCCAGCAGCGCGGCTCCGAGCAGGTCGAGCCTGCCGGAGGCGTCGGGGCGGCGGGCGGGCACGTACCGCCAGACCATCACCAGGCTGAGCAGCGCCAGCAGCGCACCGAGAACGAACAGATACCGCCAGGACAGGTGGTCGGCCAGCAGCCCGCCGACGACCAGGCCGGCCCCGCCGCCCGCTCCGACGATGCCGGAGACCAGCCCCATCGCAAACGGCAGGCGTTCCCGCGGCAGCGCCTCACGGAGGATCGCCATGGACAGCGGGACCACCGCCAGCGCCGCGCCCTGGACGACGCGTGCGGCGATGAGCTGGCCGATGTTCTGGGCCGCCGCCGCGCCGGCCATGCCCGCCGCGTACGCGATGAGCACCCCCAGCATCACTCGCCGCCTGCCGTGCATGTCCCCCAGCCGGCCCAGGAGCGGGGTCAGCACCGCGCTGGAGAGCAGGAAGGCGCTGAGGATCCAGGCCGACCAGGCGGGCGTCGTCCGCAGTTCCCTGGCGAGCAGGCCCAGGGCGGGGACCACCACCGTCTGCATCAGGGCGTATCCGAAAACCGCAGTGCCGAGCGCGACCAGCAAACCGGTGCCTTTCGCGGCGGGGCTCGTCGTGTCACCCGTGCTCACGAAGCCTCCTTAGTTCGTAGTGCAAACAGTTCGTAGCACGCACAAATTAGTTGGCAGTACGAACCGATGTCAACTACGCTCGGACCGGGAGGTACGGGTGACCAGGACGACGACCGCAGAGGCCGGTACGGAATTGACGTTCGCCACCGCGCTGGTGCGCATGTCCCACGTGGTGCAGTACGTCTTCGCCGATGTGAGCCGGGAGCACGGCGTCACCCCACAGCAGGCGCAGTTGCTGTGCATGCTGACCGGCGGCCCCATCGGCATGACCGAGCTCAGCCGCCTCCTCCACCTGGAGAAGTCCAGCCTCACCGGGCTCGTGGACCGGGTGGAACGGCGCGGGCTCGTGACACGGGTCAGCCATCCTCGCGACCGCCGCGCCTGCCAGATCTCCCTCACGCCCGAGGGCGCGCGGCTCGGCGAGAAGGTGCACGAGGAGATCTGCGCGCGGCTGGACGTCCTGGGTGAGGCGATGCCGGAGGCCGACAGACGCCGGATCGCCTCGGCCCTCACGGGCGTGGTCGCGCGCTACGCCACCTGAGCGTCCGGCGGGGCGCCAGGGCCGCGGAGGGGGTGGCGGCGTCGAGAGTGACGTCACCGCTCCAGTCGAGGAAGGACCCCTGGGGAAGGTGGTCCGGCCCCAGGAAGAAGCCGCGCGTGATGCCGGTGACATGCACGACGGCTCCGTTGTCGGCGCCCACCACGACCCTCCTCGATGTCGTCGGCCGGCAGCTCGACCGTGGTCGCGGCCGGATCGTCCCGCTGGATGGACCAGGTGGGATCCACTGGTTCGACAGGTAGACGGTGCCGCCGTTCCTGAGGCGCACACCGAGCGAGACGCCGACCCAGGACGGGAAGGAGCCGGGAAGGTTCCTCCGCGGCTCGGGGAAGGGCGCGAGAAGGCGGGCTTCCTAGCGTTCCCCCCGTCGCCACTGACCGGATGACATCGCCGCGGCACCCCGCCGGGCGGCCGTGACGGGCGGCAGAGGAGGAACCATGACCACCACGCACACCCGCGCACCCCGCAACGGCGTGGACACCCCTGTGCTCTTCGCGACCCTGAACGCCGTCAAGGGCAAGCCGGAGCTGGCGAAGTTCCAGTTCCGGGCCACCAACACCTGGATCAGCGGCACGCACAACCGCACGACGATCCGGGGCTTCTACGGCGCCGGTCGGGAGGACACGACCCGGACCGAGGACTTCACCTACGACGCCGACCACCCCAAGGTCCTGGTCGGCGGCGGCAACGCCCCGACCCCGATGGAGTTCCTGCTGCACGCCATCGCCGCGTGCCTCACCTCCGGCGTGGCGAACATCGCCGCCGCCCGCGGTGTGACGCTGCACGAGGTGAGCTCCACCGTCGAGGGCGACATCGACCTGCTGGGCATCCTGGGCCTGTCCGACCAGGTGCGCAACGGCTACCAGGGCATCCGGGTCACGTTCCGGATCTCCGGCGACGCCCCCGGCGACGTGCTGCGCGGGCTGGTCGAGCAGTCCCGGGCCCGCTCGGCGGTCTACGACGTGCTGACCAACGGCACGCGAGTCGACATCGACGTGGCCACCGCCTGAGGGGCGGGCGCAGGCGCGCCGGCCGCCGCGTCCGCGAGGCGAGGAAGGAGAGACCGTTGGAACACTTCGACGTGGCCGTCGTCGGCGCCCGTGCCGGCGGGGCCGCGGCCGCGATGCTGCTGGCCCGGCAGGGACTGCGAGTGCTGCTGGTCGACCGCGACCGATACGGCGCGGACACCCTGTCGACCCACGCCCTGATGCGCGGCGGCGTGCTGTTGCTGTCGCGCTGGGGCCTGCTCGACCGGATCGTCGCCGCGGGCACTCCCCCGGTGCGGCAGACCCGGTTCCACTACGACACCGAGACCGCCATCGTCAGCATCAAGCCCCGGCTGGGGGTGGAGGCGCTCTACGCGCCCCGGCGGAGTCTGCTCGACGCCGTGCTCGTGGACGCGGCGAGGGCAGCCGGCGCCGAGGTGCGGTTCGGGGTCACCGTCACCGGCCTGCTCCGGGATGACTCGGGGCGCGTGGCCGGGGTGCTCGGCCGCGACCGCGAGGGTGCGAGTGTGACCGTCCGGGCCCGGCTGACGGTCGGCGCGGACGGCCGGCGCTCCACCGTCGCCCGCGCGGCCGGCGCCCGCACCCTGCGTACGGGCACCGGCGCCGGCGCGGTCGTGTACGGATACTGGACGGGCCTCGAGACGAGCGGATACGAGTGGTTCTACCGGCCCGGCCATACGGCGGGGATGATCCCGACCAACGACGGGCAGGTCTGCGTCTTCGCCGGGATGCCGGCCGCCGTGTTCGCCGCCGGAGCGGGCGGCGACGGGGTAGGCGGCAGGGTGAACGGCAAGGCGAACGGCGGCCGCATGAGCTCCGGCAGGGCGGGCGGCGGCCTTCACGGCCGGTATCACCGGATGCTCGCCGACGCGACGAACGGAGCGGGCGGTCGCCTGGCCGCCGCCGAGCCTCCCCGCCGGTTGCGTACGTGGGTGGGGCGGCCGGGTTTCATCCGTGAGGCGCAGGGACCCGGTTGGGCGCTGGTCGGCGACGCGGGGTCCTTCGTGGATCCGCTGAGCTCGCACGGCATCACCGACGCCCTGCGGGACGCGGAATGGCTGGCGCTGGCGGTGGCGTCGGCGGGCGAACCGGGTTCGGTGCCCGGCGCGTTCGCCGCCGGCCGGGACCGCGTCATGGGCCCCATCCATGACGCGGCGGACCGGATCGCCGCCTACGACTGGGACATGCCCCGGGTGCGCCGTCACCTGATGGAGCTCAACTCGGCGATGAGCGCGGAGGTGGAATCGATCGGTGCCACCGGCGCCGGTTGACGAGTACCTTCATGTCCGGAGGTGGCGGGGCATGCGGGTACACATCACCCTGCTGGGCCGGTTCGCCGTTCAGGTGGACGACAGCGTGCTCCCGGCCGACGTGTGGAGCCGCCGCCAGGCGGCCGGGCTCGTCAAGCTGCTCGCCCTGGCGCCGCGACACCGGTTGCACCGGGAAGAGGTGATCGACGCGCTCTGGCCGGACGTCCCTCCCGACCAGGCCGCGCCCCGGCTGCACAAGGCCGCGCACTACGCCCGGCGGGCCCTCGGTCACGCGGACGGTGTCGTCCTGCGCAGCGAGAGCGTCAGCCTGTTCCCCGGCGTCCCGGTGGTCGTCGACGCGGTCCGTTTCGCCGAGGCGGCCACCGCCGCGCTCGCCGACGGCGGAGCCGCCGCGGCCGTCGCCGCCGCGAAGGCGTACTCCGGTCCCCTGCTGCCCGGCGACCCGTACGAACGCTGGGCGCAGGGCCACCGCGACCGGCTGCGTCTGCTGTACACGCGCCTGCTCAGGCAGGCGGAGCAGTGGGCCGAGCTCGCCGAGCTCGAACCGGCCGACGAGGAGGCCCACCTCGCCCTGATCCGGCGCTACGCCGAGCAGGGCGACCGCCGGGCCGCCCTCCGGCAGTACGAGCGGCTCGACCGGGCCCTCGGGAGAGAGCTCGGCGTCGCGCCCGGCCCCGAGGCGGTGGCACTGCGCGAGGCGCTGCTCGCCGATCCGGCCGGACGTGCGGGGTCCACCGGCCCCGCCGTCCTGGTGGGCCGCGACGCGCAGACCCGCCGGCTCGAGGAGGCCATGGCGGAGGTGGGACGGGGCCGGGGCCGCACGATGTTTCTGGCGGGCGCCCCGGGAGTCGGCAAGTCGTTCCTCGCCCAGTGGGCCGCGGGCCGGGCCGCGGACGGCGGCTGGCGCACCGGCGTCGGCGCGGCCTCGACGGTGGAGGGCGCCTGGCCGTACGCCCCGGTGCTCGAAGCGGTCGCGGACCTCTGCCGGCGCCACCCCAGCCTGCTGGACGGGCTCGACGACCGCTGCCGGGAGAGCATCGAACTGGCGCTTTCCGGCCGCGACCTCGACTGGCGCGGCGACGGCGGCCATCAGCGTCTCTACGTCGCGGTGATGGAGCTCATGCGGCTCGCGTCCGCGGGCGACGGCGCCCTGCTCGTCGTCGACGACGTGCACGAGGCGGACGAGGCCAGTTTGCGCCTGCTGCACTACCTGGCGAGGGGCTGCGCGAGTGAACGCGTGCTGCTGCTGCTCTGCCACCGGCGTCAGCCGCTCACGGACACCTTCGAGCAGGTGCGGTCGAGCCTGCTGGCCCGGGGAGCGGCCGTGGAACTGCCGGTGGAGCCGCTCGGCCGGGAGGAGACCGACGCACTGGTCCGCGCCTCCCGGCCTGACCTGGGACCCGAGACGAGCAGGCGGATCTGGGACATCTCGGGAGGTCTGCCGTTCGCCGTCGTCGAGGCCGCGCGAATGGCCGACGACGGGAACGCGCCCGGCGCCGTTCCCGGCGCCGTCGTGCTCGGTCTGCTCGACCCCCGGGGGCGGGCCGCGCTCGAACGGGTGGCCATCGCCGGCTCCGCGTTCGACACCGACGAGTTCATCGCGCTGTCCGGCACGACCGAGGACGAGGCGTTCGACTGCCTGGACGCGGCGCTGGCGGCGCTGGTCGTCGAGCGGACGGCGAGCGGATATCGGTTCCGCCACCCGCTGATCCGGGAGGCGCTGCTCGACGGCATCCCGCCTCACCGGCAGCGCCGGCTGCACCGCCTCTGCGCCGAGCGACTCGCCGCCCTGACCGCCTCCCCCGCCCGGATCGGTCACCACCTGCTCGCCGCGGGGGACGCCGAGGCGGCTGTGCCGTACGTGCTCCGCGCCGCGCAGACCGAGGCGGCGGTGGGCGCGTTCCGCGAGGCCCTGGCCCTCGTCGACTCTATCCGGCACGTGGCGGGCGAGGCCGACCGCCCGCGAGCCCTCGCGCTGCGCGCCGACCTGCTCGCCGCCGTCGGCGACGCGGCGGCCGCCGCGGCCTACCGGGAGGCGATCGAGGCCGCCCCGCCGCACCAGCGCACGCTGCCGCGGGCGCGGCTGGCCCAGATGCTGGTCCTGGCCGGCGACCTGGACACGGCCGGGGCGATGCTGGAGGAGCTGGACCTCGACGGCGGGCCGGCCGACTCGACGATCCTGCTCGCACGGGGCCAGCTCGCGTATTTCAGAGGTGACCTGGAACAGGCGCGGAAGGTGTCGGAGCGGGCGCGGAGCCTGGTCACAGGCGGCGAGCTGGACCGGCAGGTCCTCGACCTGGTCACGCTGCGGGGCCTGGTCGCGCACAACCGGGGAGAGTGGTATCAGCAGCTCCGCACGGAGTTACGCAGGACCCGCGACGAGCCGTCGCTGGCCACCGCGATCTTCGACTCCCATCTCTGCGTGGCCGAGTACCTGCTCTACGGGCCGACGCCGTACCGGGAGGTGATCGAGCTCGCGGCGGCGCTGCGGGAGACGGCGACGCGGGCGGGCGCGATGCGGGCCGTGGCGTTCGCGACCGCCCTGATCGGCGAGGCCGCCCTGCTGAGCGACGATCTCGACCTGGCCGAGCGGGAGCTGCGCGAGTCGGCCGACCTGCATCGCGAGATCGGCGCGCTCGTCGGCGAGTCGCACTCCCTGCAACGGCTGGCCGAGCTGCGCCTGGCCCGCGGCGACCGGGCGTCCGCGAGCCGCCTGCTCAACCGGGCCCTGCCGCTGGCGCGGTGGTCGAACCTGGCGATGCACCTGATGCAGCGCATCTACGGCACCATGATCATCGCCGCCGACGGCCCTCGGGAGGCACGCGCGATCGTGGACCGCGCCTGGGCCGCCCTCGGCGCGGACGACATCTGCTTCTTCTGCCACGTCATGCTCGCCGTGCCGTCGGCGATCGCCTGTGCCGACGTCGGCGACCTCGACGACGCGCGATTCCATCTGGCCGCCGCCGAACGCTCCGCGGAGCTGTGGGAGGGCACCTCCTGGCAGGCGGCGATCCTCGAGGCCCGGGCGCATCTGGCCCGCGCCGAAGGGGACAGCCAGGGGCAGGCGCGCCTGCTGGCGCGGGCGGCGGACCTCTTCGCCGACGCCGGGCATCCGCGGGACGCGGCACGCTGCCGCACTCCCCTCGTGGCACCGCCTGACACGACTGACGCCGACTGACATCCCCTGACGCCGCCTGTCGCCGGGGAAGGAGTTCGCCCGGCGCGGAGAAGGATCGGGGAAGGGCGGCCCCGTAGCGTCCGCGACGTCGCCGGCATCGACCACGTGCCGGCCAATCGTCCGGAGGAAACCATGAAAATCCACGCAATCCGCCGTTCCGCGATCGCCGCGGCGCTGCTCGTCAGCGGCGTGCTCGGCCCGGCCGGCACACCCGCACAGGCGGCGACCCAGATCACGGCCTCGCTGGCGATCACCAGATCCGCCGAACTCGGCCTGTTCGACGTGCGCGTCCTGGTCAAGGTGCCGATGAACCTGTACGACGCCAACGGATACCTCAACAACGGAGCGCGGATCGAGTTGCGGTTCTACGGAGAGGACCCGGTCTCCGACGACTTCCTCGTGGGTCCGATCACCTACGTGCGGTCGGCGACCGGATTGTCGGCCACCGAGCAGGGCATCCGCCTGTCGGCTTCCTGGCAGGAGGCCCCCGGAAGCTGGCTGAACGAGGATGACGGCTTGGCCGAGGGCGTCACCGACGAGATCTACGTCCGCGCCAGGTTCGTCGACGGCGACGGCGCCACCATCCAGGCCAGGTCCAACACCGTGAAGGGCATCTTCTGACCGGCCCGCCCCTCGGTCTCACGCCGTGGGCGAGAGCACGGCGAGCCCGGCTCCCGGGCCACGAGCCGCTCCGGCCCTTGTGTGAGTGAGGGCGTAGCCGCGCGGCACCTGAGATACCGGGCGGCGGGCGCTCGCGGCGTCCTGGTCGCGACACGCTGCCGGCATGGGCGGCTCAGGTCGCGGTGAGCCTGCGGACCGGCGATCTGCACGACCGGCGCTGCGACGGCGCCTGCGAGTCGAAGCGGACCTGCCAGTCGCCCGTCGACGGCACCTTCTTCCGCAGGGTGAACCTGCCGTCCGAACCCGTCGTCGCCGACCCCTGCACGGCGTCGGCACCCGAGCCCGACGGGTCGAACCAGAGACGGACGCGCTGCTGGGGTAGCGGGTCCCACCGGGCGGGCCCCCCGGCGGGCTCGACCCGGACGAGCAGTGTGCCGGTGTGGGTCGCCTTCCTGCCTCGCCTGCCGCTCTTGGGGCTCGCCGAATAAGTGATCGTGGTCCGGGCCCCGGCGGCTCGCACTGTCGAACGGACCTCGGCGCTCCTCGCGGCGGTGAAGCGCACGCGGTCCTCGGCGGCCCCGCGGAACTCCGCCGACCAGAAGCCGGACTCGGTCGCCGTCACCGTCACGTCGAACCGGCCCGACCTGCCGGTGACGACCCTCGCCACCTCCCTGCGGGCGAGCATGTCCTCGGGCCGGAACAGCAGGACGACCGTCCGGCCGGGAAGACCGCCCCAGTCGTCCTTCCCGGTCACCGTCTCCAGGCGGCCGGAGACGGTCAGCCGATCCCCCTCGTCGACCGGATCCGGGGACAGCTCGAAGCCGTCGATCCTCGACCGCCGCAGCCCCTCCTCGGCCTGGACCTCGAACTCCCGCTCCTCGGTGACGCCGCCGGCGCCGACCACGACGCGCCAGGTCCCCGCCGCCGCGTCCCGGCCGAACGCGTGCCCGGCCCGCCACCGCTCCTCGAAGGTCGTGCGCTCCTCACGCTCGAAGCGCAGTCCGGTGCGGGACCCGTCCGGGGCCACCAGGTCGCCCTTCACCTCGGCGGACGGGCCGCTGGTGACCACCGCGAAGGTCGCCACGACCGGGTCCTCGCCGCCGATCGGGACGGGGTCGGGATCGACCTCGACCGACTCGATCTCCACGAGAGCGGTGCCGGCGGCGGGCCGTCGCAGGAGCCGCGCGAGCAGGTGGTGGATGATCGTCATGTCGCTCAGCACACCTTCCGGTAGGGCGCCTCCGGCACGAGGCGCCGCCAGTCGTCATCTCCCAGGCCGCCGCCCGCCCGCGCGCACACCTCGGCCGCGGCCCGTTCCGGCTCGATCGTGTAGCGCCGCAGCGTCCCGTCCTGCCCGGCGCTGTAGAGGTAGCGCCCGTCCGCTCCGAAGGCGAGCGCGAGCACCCGGCCGGTGTGGACGGCGTACGGCAGGCCCAGCGGCGACCGCGTGCCGGCGTCCCACAGGCGGACCTCCCCGCTCGTGCCGCCGGTGGCGATCAGCCGCCCGTCGGGCGAGTAGGCGAGCGCCACGACGTCGTCGAACCGTCCCTCCTCGGGCGCGAGCGTCCCCGTACGCCGCAGCGTGCGAGCGTCCCACAGGCCCACGCCGGCCTCGTGGAAGCCGGTGGCGATCACCGAGCCGCCGGGGCTGAACGCGATCGACCGCACCCCGTCGAGGACGGGCCCGAAGGGGCGGCCGGTGACCGTCCCGGTGACCAGGTCGACCAGGGCGGCGTCCCGCCCGCCGATCGCGAGGACCCGGCCGTCCGGGCTGACCGCCATGACGTCCCATCCGCTGCGGCGCGGGGCGGGAATCTCCGCGCCGCGGGCGAGGTCCCACACCCGGACCGGCTCGTAGTCTTCGCCGACGGGCGCCACGGCGAGGACCCCGCCTCCGACCGCCAGCCCGCCCACCGAGCCGGCGCCCACGACCGGGACGCGGCGGAGCGGGCGGCCGTCCGGCACGCTCCAGAGGCTCACCGTCATGGCCTCGCCCGGCACCTCGCCCGCGGGAACGGAGGCGAGCGTGTGGACGTCGGGAAAGGCGAGCGCACCGGCCGGTGTGCCGCCGAGCGGCGGCCCGAGGCCGACGCCCCGGGCCGGATCCCACAGGAGCGGCCCTTTCCCAGGCGGCGAGACGGCGAGCGTCCGTGCACCCGGCGCGAAGGCGGCGGCGACCGCCGACGGGGACACCACCGTGGAGCGGGCCCCCGCCCCGGCGTCCACCGTGGCGACCCTGCCGCCGCTCAGCAGGTAGCGCAGCACCGGGCCACCCGCCGCGCCGGTGGCGACCCTGATGTCCGGCATGCCGGTGGTGTCCCCGGGCGTGGAGTAGGCCAGCAGTCCTCCGCGGTCCGCGCTCCACAGGCCGGCGCCGGTGCGGTCGAAGGTCAGGACGAGCCTGCCGCCGTCGCCGTACGCGAGCCAGACGGCGGAGGCGCCCTCCAGGACGGGGCCGCGGCGGCGGCCGGTGGACAGGTCCCAGAAGCCGACGTCCTCGCCGCGGCCGACCGCGATCGTGTGGCCGTCGGGGCTGAAGGCGACGGCGTCCCCCCGGCCGCCCGCGGGGGCGGGAAGACGCCGCGGGCCGTGCGGACGCCCCGCGACCGGCTCGTACAACCGGTATCGGCCGTCGTCCAGCAGCACGGCGGCGTGCCGCGCGGAGACCACCACTCCCTCCGCCCGCTCGTCGCGCACGTCGAGGAGTTCGACACCGCGAAGGGCGTCCCAGACCTGGCCCCGATGGCCGGGCGCGAGCACGGCGAGGCGCCGGCCGTCCGGGCCGAACGTCATCTCCAGTGCGCCGTTCCCGAACCCTGGCCCGAGCGGACGGCCGGTGGACAGGTCCCACACGCGCAGACGGCCGCCGCCGGAGACCGCGAGGCGGCGGCCGTCGGGGCTGAGCGCGACGGCGTCGGCGGCCGGTCCGATGCCCCGGGCGCCCCCGGCCACGCGGTGCGCGGCCACCTCCCACAGGACCGCTCGGCCGGCGTCGGCGACGGCGAGCAGCCGGCCGTCCCCGCTCAGGTCGAACCTGGCTCCTGCGGTGACGGGCGGGGGCGGGTCGATCCGCCGCAGCGGCTGGGCGAGCGAGCTGTAGAGGGCCGCCCGCGCCTCGGGCACCCCGGCCAGCCGCCAGGCGGCCACGCTCAGCGCCATCGCCCGGGTGGGATCGGACGAGCGCGAGGTCTCGGCCAGGGCGGCGAGCCGCCGGGCCACGGCCACGTCCCGCTGCCGCTCGGCGGACGACTTCTGGTCGAGGGCCACCCCGGCCGAGGCCGCCGTGACGGCCACGAGCACGGCGAGCACGGCGGTGAGGCGGCGGCGACGCCGGGCCCGGACCCGGGCGAGGGCCCGGGACGCATCGAGGAACGCCTTCTCCAGCGTGTTCAGCGTGACGTGATGGCGCGCGGTCGCCGCCCAGCCGAGCGCCGTCTCCAGCGCCGTCCCCTGGTAGAGGTCGCCGGGACGCCGCCCGTGCAGGTCCCACATCCGGGCGGCCTCGGTCAGCGGCCGCTGCACCCGCAGGCCCGCCCGATCCGCGTCGACCCACCCGCGCAGCCGGGGCCAGGCGCGCAGCAGGGCGGCCGCGGCGAGGGCGACCGTCTCGCCCTCCCGGACGACGAGGTCGGCGCGCGCGAAGCCCGACAGCACCCGGCCGGCCGTCTCCCGGTCGACCACGCCGTCGAGGAGCTCGTCCTCGGGCACCGGCCGGGGAAGGTCGTCGCCTCCCTCTCCCGGCGCGACCATGCGCAGCAGGATCCGCGGCACCAGCGCCTGGTCGGCCGGGACGAGCGCGCCGTACGCCTCCTCGGCCACGGCCGCGAGGGAGGGCGGCGCGACGGCCCTGGACGGCCCGAGACCCTCGGCCGTACGGGTGCCCTCCGCGAGCAGCGCCTCGCCTCGCGGCGACGGGTGCCCCAGCAGCGTCGCGAGGAGGGTGTCCGCGTCCGGCCTGGCCTCCGGGTTCTTGTCGAGCGCGCGGGCCACCAGGCCGCGCAGCGGCTCCCCCAGCGCCGTCAGGTCCGGCTCGGCCGCCAGGATGCGGTGCAGCAGGGCCGCCACGCCGGTCAGCGCCTGCCCCGCCGCGTCCGGATCGCCGCCCGGTACGGGCAGACGCGCGGCCCCCTCGGCGAACGGCTCCCGGCCGGTGGCGGCGAACAACGTCACTGCTCCCCAGGCCCAGACGTCGACGGCTGGGCCCGTCCGTGCCCCGAGGACGCTTTCCGGAGCCATGAACGCCGGCGTGCCGGCGACGTGCCCGGTCGTCGTCAGCGACATGTCGGTGGTCCGCGCGATGCCGAAGTCGATGACCCGCGGGCCGTCGGGGCCGATCAGCACGTTGTCCGGTTTGAGGTCGCGGTGGACCACCGACGCCCCGTGGATGGCGGCCAGCGCCGTCGCGATGCCCGTGGCGAGGCGGTGCAGCTCTCCCGGCCCGTACGGTCCGTCCCGCGCGACCGCCGCGCGCAGGCTCGGCCCGGCGACGAACTCGCTCACGATGTACGGCTGGGGACCCTCCAGGTCGGCGGCGATGACCCTGGCCGTGCAGAAGGGCGCAACCCGGCGCGCGGCGGCGACCTCCTTGGCGAACCGCGCCCTCGCGCGCGCGTCGCCCGGCCCGCCCGCCGGGCGGAGGACCTTGACGGCCACCCGGCGACCGGCCTCGTCGTAGGCCTCGTACACGACGCCCTGCCCGCCCTCGCCCAGGCGGCCGGCCAGCCAGTAGCCGCCGAGCCTGCGCGGATCGCCGGGGAGCAGGACGGTCGCCATCCAGACCTCCCGCCATCCGGAGACCGCATGCCCCGATCGTGCTACGGGGATCCGGCGCCGCCAAGACCCCTGCGGCGCGCTCGATCAGGCGCAGGGCCTGCGGAAGACGTGTCTTCTCGACCGGTACGGCCGGGGCGCCCGATGGGAGTGGGAACCTCTCCTGGACACTCCGCCCCCTGGCCCGCGCGGCACGTTCAGCGCCCGACCATCTTCATGTGCGCCGCGCCGTACCGGTCTCCGGCCACCCCCACACGGGTCGCCAGGGCGTCCAGGTCGGCCCGCTCATCCGCGGACAGTCCCACCCCGGTGGCGGCGGCGTTCTCCTGCAGTCGGGACAGGCGGCGGGTGCCGGGGATCGGCACGATCCACGGCTGCTGGGCCAGCAGCCAGGCCAGGGCGATCTGCCCGGGCGTGGCACCCTTGGCCTCGGCCAGCGTACGCACGTGATCCACCAGGGCCTGGTTGGCGGGCAGGTGCTCGGCGTCGAAGCGCGGGATCGTCGCCCGGATGTCCCCCTCGGCGAAGGAAGTGCCCGGGGCGACCGTGCCGGTCAGGAATCCCTTGCCCAGCGGGCTGAACGGCACGAAGCCGATGCCCAGCTCCGCGCAGGCAGGCAGCACCTCGGGTTCCGGGTCACGGGTCCACAACGAGTACTCCGACTGCACCGCCGTGACCGGGTGCACGGCGTGGGCCCTGCGGATGGTGCCGACCGACGCCTCCGACAGACCGAAGTGCTTGACCTTGCCCGCCTGTACCAGTTCACCCACCGCGCCGGCGACATCCTCGATCGGCACGTCCGGGTCCACCCGGTGCTGGTAGAACAGGTCGATCGCCTCAACGCCCAGGCGCCGCAAGGAGGCGTCGGCCACCTTGCGGATCTGCTCGGGCCGGGAGTTCAGGCCGACAGGCTTGCCGCCCTGGATGTCCCAGCCGAACTTGGTGGCGATCTGCACCTGGTCCCGGATCGGGGCTATGGCCTCACCCACGAGTTCCTCGTTGTGATAGATGCCGTAGACCTCCGCGGTGTCAAGGAACGTCACCCCGGCATCCAGCGCAGATCGGATCACGCCGATCATGTCCTCGCGGGCGCCCGGATTCGGGCCGTAGCTCTGCGACATGCCCATGCAGCCCAGCCCCACGGCCGACACCTGCAGGCCTTGCCCCAATGTCCTGATGTGCACCACTAGCTCCTTCCTATCGACGAACTGCTGCCGACGCCCTCCGACCCGGTCGATGCGCGGACGCAGATGGCCTTGCCGGGTTGGCTTACGCGCCTCAGCGCGGCAGGAGTTTGAGGGTGGTGGCGCGGGCGGTGGCGGCGACCATCGGCTCGACGTAAGTGCTGTAGCGGCCGTACTTGCGGCGGTAGGCGGCGTCGATGCGGTCGTTGACGGCCGGGTCGCTCTCCTCGGCGAGAGCGACGTTCTTGGTCACGCCGCCGGCGCTGACGCGTCCGGCGTGGCTGGCGCAGGCGGTGCGATACCACGCTCCGCCGCTGCCGCGCCAGGAGCGGACGAACAGTTCCTCGCCGTCGCGGACGACCCAGATGGTGGTGGGCTTGCGCAGGCTGCCGTCGCTGCGTTGCGGAGCGATGTCGAGTTCGTCGGCGGTGCCGATGCGCTCCAGCTCATCAGCGGTCCAGGTGGTCATGGTGCCCTCTCCTTGTTATCGGTGGTGTGGTCGGTTCAGGAGCTTCTGCACGAGGAGCGAGATCACGAGGCCGCGGCAAGAGCCCTCGGCAGAACCCCGGCGGGTGCGGTGCGTCGCGGAGGAAGAAGCCGGCGATGCCGAGTCCACACAATGGCCAGGGGGCTGGGATCAGAAGGGGGCGCGTCCCTCGCCTCCGGCGGACCGTGCCCTGCGGCCGTCCCATGCTCGTGCTTCGGGGCCGTCAGGGGCCGTCAGGGACACCTCAGCACCTTGACGGCGGGCCGCTCGTCCATCGCGCGATAAGCGGGACCGCTGCCGTCAGGCAGTCCCTGTTTGCTCGACGATGGTCTTCAGCCGGGTGACCGCGCTCATGGCGGTGGGCCAGCCGGCGTAGAAGGCCAGGTGAGTGAGGGCCTCCACCAACTCCTCCTTGCTGAGCCCGTTCTCCAGCGCCTTGCGCAGGTGGAAGTCCAACTGCTCGGTGCGGTACAACGCGGCCAGGGCGGTGACGGTGACCAGGCTGCGGTCGCGTGCCGACAGCTCTGGCCGCCCCCACACATCCCCGAACAGCACCTCGTCGGTCAGCTCGGCCAGCTTCGGTGCGAAGTCGCCGAGCCCGCTCCGGCCGCCTGCGGGCTGCGGGCTCGCCGTGTTCTGCGTCATCTTCTCTGCCTTTCGATCGGTACGTGGTGAGGCTCGGGGAGGCGTCGGGCGGCGAGCACATCCCCGGTTCACCCAGCCAACCGCTGCCGAGACCGGCCGAACAGGTCTTGCTGTTCCGTGTATTGGCAGAACACCCCACGGCATCCAAATCGGGCCTACCCTGGGACGATATGGACAACCGCAGCGAGATCCCGAGTTTTGATCTCGTGGCGCGCCAGGCTCACTCCCCCAGCAGGCGGGGCTGTCCGCGTACGGCGGCAACCGGCGCGTGCCGGGGCTGCGCCGGGAAGAGGTCGCCATGCTCGCCGGCGTCAGCGCCGAGTACTACGCACGGCTGGAACGCGGCAACCTGGGCGGCGTCTCCGAAAGCGTCTTGGAGTCCTCGCCCGCGCAGTGAAGCTGGACGAGGCCGAACGCGCCCACCTGTTCGACCTGGCCCGTGCCGCCAACGCCGGCCCTCAAAGTGGATGGCGGCGGGTGACAGGAGGGGCCGGTACGGTGCCCGCAGGGGCGGTGACGACCAGAAGTAAGTTCTAGAGGTCAGCACGCTTCCGAGTGTCGAGAATGTGGTGCCGGCTCCGTCCCAGGGACACGATCGGCCACGACGGGCCGCGCGAAAGAAGGAGCATCACCATGAAGTACCTGCTGCTGAAGCACTACCGAGGTGGCCCGGCCCCTGCCGTCGACTACGGGTCGATGGACCAGTGGACGCCGGAGGAAGTCGACGCGCACGTGCAGTACATGCGCGACTTCGCGGCCCGCCTGGAGGAGACGGGTGAGTTCGTCGACGGCCAGGCGCTGTCACCCGAGGGCACGTTCGTGCGGTACGACGGCGAGGGACGCCCACCGGTGACCGATGGCCCGTTCGCCGAGACCAAGGACCTCATCGCCGGCTGGATGATCATCGACGTGGAGTCCTGGGATCGCGCGGTCCAGCTGGCCGGGGAGCTGTCGGCCGCTCCCGGGCCCCGCGGCGAGCCGATCCACGAGTGGCTCGAGGTCCGGCCGTTCCTCACCGAGCCGCCCACGGTGACCGAGTGAACGAGTCGCTGCTGCGGGAGCTGGTTCCCGCGGTGATCGGTGTCCTCGTCCGGCGCGGAGCCGACTTCGCGTCGGCCGAGGACGCCGTGCAGGAGGCCCTGATCCGGGCGCTGGAGAACTGGCCGGACGATCCACCGCGCGATCCGAAGGCGTGGCTCGTCGCGGTCGCGTGGCGCAGGTTCCTCGACGCCGCCCGCGCGGAGGCGTCGCGGCGGGGGCGGGAGCTGGCCGTGGAGGTCGAGCCTCCCGCCGGTCCTGCGCCCGCCACCGACGACACCCTGCGGCTCTACTTCCTGTGCGCGCACCCCACCCTGCCGCAGGGCTCGGCCGTCGCCCTGACGCTGCGCGCGGTCGGCGGCCTGACCACGCGGCAGATCGCGTCGGCATACCTCGTCCCCGAGGCGACCATGGCGCAGCGGATCAGCCGGGCCAAGCGGCGGATCGCGGGGCTGCCGCTCGACCAGCCCGGCGATCTCGGGACGGTGCTACGGGTGCTCTACCTCGTCTTCAACGAGGGGTACGGCGGAAACGTCGACCTGGCGGCCGAGGCGATCCGCCTGACCCGCCAGCTCGTCGCCTTGACCGACGAACCCGAGGTCGCCGGGCTGCTCGCGCTCATGCTGCTGCACCATGCGCGCCGCGCGTCTCGCACCGGCCCGGGAGGCCGCCTGGTGCCGCTCTCCGAGCAGGACCGATCGCGCTGGGACACCGGTCTGATCAGTGAGGGGGTGGCGATTCTGCAGGCCGCGCTGTCCCGCGACCGGCTGGGCGAATACCAGGCGCAGGCCGCGATCGCCGCCCTGCACGCGGACGCCCGGAGCGCCTCCGAGACGGACTGGGTGCAGATCGTGGAATGGTACGACGAACTGCTGCTCCTCACCGGCAGCCCGGTGGTGCGGCTCAACCGCGCGGTGGCGGTCGGAGAGGCCGACGGACCGCAGGCCGGCCTGGCGGCCCTGGCCGACGTGAGCCGAGACCTGCCTCGCTACGCGGCGGTGACGGCATACCTGCACGAACGCGCCGGTGACCTCGAGCAGGCCGCCGAGCTGTATGCCGAGGCCTCCCGCGCCGCTACCAGCGTGCAGGAGCGCGACCACCTCACTCGGGAGGCCGCACGGGTCCGGCAACTGCTGCGGCCGTGAGCGCGGCGGGCAGGACCCGATCAGGCCCAGCAGGCGGCAGTCACACCGCCGCGTCGCCTCGAACGCGTAGGTCAGGGCGGCCTGCGCCTCTTCGGGACCCGTCCCCACCAGTCGTAGGGCTCGGCCCCGGCCACCGACCCTGAAAGCCCGATCTGACGGACTTGGACCGAAAGTCCCACGATCACGGGACTTCGAGACGACCGGCGCGTGCCGTGCGGCTCCTGCGGCACGGCCGGTGATCGCGGTTTCCTTGAGATGTCGAAAGAGAAAAGACGTTGAAAGGGGCCGGCAATGGCCATCACCGAAGGGCGCAACCAGAGGCACCGCCTCCACGCCGCCGCTCCCACCGCGGTCACCGTCCCCGCCCCCCGCGTGCACGGCGAGACGATCCCCACCCGCCTGCCTGGTCATGCTCGGCCGGACAGGACGCGGTCGACCAGAAGACGCCTGCCGTGAACGGTCAGCCGGGCATTACGGTGGGACACGAAGACCTCCGTGCGTGGTGTGGAGCCTAGACACCTCCACCACACCGGAGGTCTTCCTCTTGATCAAGCGAAACTGTCAACAACGCTCGTGGTCAATACAGGCCTACTGCTCGCGGGGCAGGCCGGGCGGGTTGACCAGGGATTCGGGGACGGCTTCGTTGGACAGGCCCCAGCGGGCGAGGACCTTGGCGTAGGTGCCGTCCTTGATGAGGGCGTTGAGAGCGTCGGCGATCGGCTTGGCCAGGCCGTTGCCCTTCTGCGTCATCGCGGCGATGAGCCCCTGGAGCGTGGGCCCGGCGCCGGAGTAGGTGCCGACGATCTTCGTGTCGCCGCTCACCGCGGCGTGGTAGGCCGAGGTGGGGTTGGGCGCGAAGTACGCCTGGATCCGGCCGGACTTGAGCGCCAGGTAGGTGTCGGCCGCCTGCTTGTAGTACTGGATCTGAGCGGGCTTCAGCCCGGCGGCGCGGTTCTGCTTGTCCCAGCCCAGCAGGATCTTCTCCTGGTTGGTGCCGGAGCCCACCGCCACGCTGAGGCCGGCGACGTCGGCCGGCTTGGCGATCGACGTGATCCTGCTGTCCTTCGGCACCTCCCAGGCCAGCTGGTCCAGCCGGTAGGTGGCGAAGTCGTAGATGTCCTTGCGCTCCTCGGTGACGGTGATGTTGGAGAAGCCGGCCGCGTACTTGCCGGACCGCACCGCGAGGAACAGGTTCTCCCACGACGTGGCCTCGATCCGTAACTTCAGGCCGAGCACGTCGGCGACGAGGGAGGCGATGTCCTCCTCCACCCCGATCGGGGTGACGTTGTCGTCGGCGACGAACGACAGCGGCGGCTCGAACGTGGAGGTGCCGATCAGGAACTCCCCCTTGGCCCGGATCGCGGCGGGTACCTCGGCGGCGATCGCCTCTACCTTCTCGGCCCGGATCCGGTTCTGCTCCGGACTCGTGTTGATCTTCAGTACGCCGGGCGGGACTGCGGCAGCGGCGGCGCCGCCGGCCACGCCGTCGTCGTCGGGAACCGTGCCGCAGGCGGCGAGCAGCAGCAGAGCGGACACGCCGAGCACGGATAACCGGGATGGTGACATGGATCGTCCTTCAGGAGTCGGAGCATCTTGCTGAGGGGGTTCAGAGAACCTTGCTGAGGAAGGCGCGCGTACGGTCGTGCCTCGGCCGGTCGAGCACCTGCCGGGGCGGGCCCTGCTCGATGATCTGACCGGCGTCCATGAAGACCACGGTGTCGGCGACCTCGCGGGCGAAGCCGATCTCGTGGGTCACGACGATCATGGTGGTGCCGCTGCGGGCGAGCGCCTTCATCACTTCCAGCACCTCGCCCACCAGCTCGGGGTCGAGTGCCGAGGTGGGCTCGTCGAACAGCACGACCTTGGGCCGCAGGGCCAGGGCCCGGGCGATAGCGACGCGTTGCTGCTGCCCTCCGGACAGCTGCCGCGGGTAGGCGCCGGCCTTGTCGGACAGGCCCACCTGCTCAAGCAGTTCGGTCGCCAGCGCCTCGACCTGGTCGCGGGGGCGGCCCTGGGCCGAGATCGGGGCCTCGGTCACGTTCTCCCGGACGGTGAGATGGGGGAACAGGTGGAAGTTCTGGAAGACGAAGCCGATCTGGGTGCGCCTGCGCAGGATGTCGCGTTCCCGCAGCTCGTACAGCCGGTCTCCGGACCGCCGGTAGCCGACGAACTCGCCGTCGATGGCGACGTACCCGCGGTCGATCTTCTCCAGGTGGTTGATGCTGCGCAGCAGCGTCGACTTGCCCGACCCGGACGGACCGATGATCACCGTCACCTCGCCGGGCTGGACCTGCAGGTCCACCCCGCGCAGGACCTCCAGCGGGCCGTAGCTCTTGTGCACGCCGCGGACGTCGACCATGGGTGCGCTCATCGCCGCCCGTCTCCGTTCCCGGCCGGGCGCTGCCGCCGGGCGGCCCGCCGTACGCTGAGGATCCGGCGCACGCGCTGCACCGGCGTGGGTGGCAGGGCCCGCGCGAGGCCCCGGCCGAACCTGCGTTCCACGTGGTACTGCACGGCCGACAGCACCGTGGTGAGGACGAGATACCAGATCGCGGCCACCAGCAGCATCGCGATCACCCGGCCGTTGCGGTTGTAGATCACCTGCACCTGGTAGAACAGCTCGGGCAGCGCCATGATGTAGACGACCGAGGTGCCCTTGACCAGGCCGATGATCTCGTTGCCCGCTGCCGGGACGATCGACCGCATGGCCTGCGGAAGCTGGATCCGGAAGATCTGCCTGGCCCTCGGGATGCCGAGCGCGGCGGCCGCCTCCAGCTGGCCCGGGTCCACCGACAGGAAGCCCCCGCGCACGATCTCCGCGGCGTACGCCGCCTGGTGCAGCGCCAGGCCGAGCGCGGCGGCCGTCACCGGTCCGATCAGGTCCATCGAGCCGACGGAGAAGAGCGCGGGCCCGAACGGCACCCCGAACGAGATCTGCTTGTACAGGGCGGCGAGGTTGTACCAGAACAGCAGTTGCAGGATGAGCGGCACCGAGCGGAACAGCCACACGTAGCCCCAGGCCGCCGACACGAGCAGCGGGACGCGCGACAGCCGCATCAACGCGAGCACGGTCCCCAACAGGAAGCCGAGCACGATGCCGAGCGCGGTCAGCTCCACGGTGAACAGCACCGCGTGCAGCACCGAGGGATGGAACAGGTACGCGCCGACCACCGGCCAGTCCCAGGCCGGATTGGTGACCAGCGCGTTGACCGCCATCGCCAGCAGCACGGCCACCACGGCGCCGGCGATCCAGCGTCCCGGGTGACGTGCCTTGATCACGGTCAGCGAGCCGGCGGACTCCGCCGCCGCCTCCTCCAGCACGGCGGGCGCGGTCATCGTGCCTCCGTGGCGTCGGGTAAGTGGACGTGGTTGAGCGCGAAGGGCTCGACAGTCATGGATCAACCCTCCCGGCGACCGCGCTGATCGCGGGCGTCCGACATGCCTCTATCTTCAGCACAGGCATAGAATACCGTCAAGACCTACTTGTTTAGTAGGTAATTGCCTAGGATGCGTCCACAGGAGCACGAGTGACAGGAGGTCCGATGCCGAAGGCATGCGCATTCCCCCCTTACGGCGGCACGCGATCAGACGGCCATGGAGGTGGACGCGTGAGCACCGGCCACGGCGACGCGTCCCGGGGAGGGCCACGGTGAGCGACCGGCACCTTCTGGACAATCCCGCATGGGCGTCGCTGACCGGCCCGCACGCGCACTTCGCCGAACGGTACGGCAACGCGGCGCGCTACCCGGATGACGTCTCCCCGTTCTTCGCGTTGCCCAACGAGCCCGGCCCCGCGGACTGGAGCGACCTCGCCGCGCTCGCGGGGCCCGGCGCGACGGTCCCGGTCACCGGCGCCGCCGCCGCGGTGCCGGACGGGTGGGAGGTGGTCTCGAACGGCGCGGGCGTGCAACTGGTCGGCGACGACGTGGTCCCGGCACCCGACGACGAGGCGGTCCGCCTGCAGGCGGCGGACGTGCCGGAGATGCTGGACCTCGTCGCGCGCACACAGCCGGGCCCGTTCCGGCCGCGCACCATCGAGATGGGCACCTACCTGGGCATCCGCCGCGGCGGCGCGCTGGTCGCGATGGCCGGGGAGCGGCTGCACCCGCCCGGCTGGACGGAGATCAGCGCGGTGTGCACCGATCCGGCCTTCCGCCGCCAGGGCCTTGCGTCACGGCTGGTGCTGGCCGTCGCCGCCGGCATCCGCGCCCGCGGCGAGACCCCGTTCCTGCACGCCGCCGCGAGCAACACCACGGCGATCCGGGTGTACGAGGCGCTCGGCTTCCGTCTCCGCCGGCGGACGGCGTTCGTCGTCGCCCGCGTGCCCGCCGACGTGCCGGTCGGATGAGCGCAAGTCCGGCTGATTGACGACAAAACCCTATATACCTACTTTGTTAGTAGGTTTATCCCCCCCGTCGCGCAAACCGGGCCGAGACATCAGGAGTCCCCCGTGACCAAGCAGATCCATCTCGCCGCACACTTCCCCGGCGTGAACAACACCACGGTCTGGTCCGACCCCGCATCGGGCAGTCAGATCGACTTCGACTCGTTCCGCCACCTCGCCCAGACGGCCGAACGCGGGAAGTTCGACTTCTTCTTCCTGGCCGAAGGACTGCGGCTGCGCGAGGCGAAGGGCCGTATCCACGACCTGGACGTCGTGGGACGCCCGGAGTCGCTCACGGTCCTTTCCGCCCTGGCCGCCGTCACCACCCACCTGGGGCTCGCCGCGACGGTCAACTCCACCTTCAACGAACCGTACGAGGTGGCGCGGCGGCTGGCCACGCTCGACCACCTGAGCGGCGGCCGGGCCGCGTGGAACGTGGTGACCAGTTTCGACGCCTTCACAGGGGAGAACTTCCGCCGGGGCGGCTTCCTGGCCGAGGCCGACCGGTATACGCGGGCGAAGGAGTTCCTGCAGACCGCCAGGGAGCTGTGGGACTCGTGGGCATCGGACGCGGTGGCCGCGGACCCGGAGTCGGGGCGGTTCCTGAGGCCCGGCGGCGTCGCCCCCTTCCGCCACCAGGGCAGGCACTTCGACATCTCGGGGCTGTTCAACGTGCCGCGCGGCCCGCAGGGCCACCCGGTGATCATCCAGGCCGGCGACTCCGACGAGGGCCGCGAGTTCGCGGCGTCGTCGGCTGACGTGATCTTCAGCAGGCACAGCAAGCTGGAGGAGGGCCGCGCCTTCTACCGTGACGTCAAGCGCAGGCTCGCCGCCTACGGACGGCGGCCGGAGGAGCTGAAGATCCTTCCCGCCGTGACGTACGTGCTCGGCGACACCGAGGCCGAGGCCGCCGAACGGGCCGCCGAGATCCGCCGCGCGCAGGTCAGCCCGCAGACGGCGATCTACTTCCTGGAGGCCGTGTGGGGCCGCGACCTGTCGGGATACGACCCGGACGGCCCGCTGCCCGACGTCGAGCCGAACCTGGACGAAGGCGTGTCCAAGGGCCACGCGGCGTTCCGCCGCGACCGCGGCGAGCTGGTGGCCAAGTGGCGCGCCCTCGCCGAGGAGAAGAACCTGTCGATCCGCGAGCTCGCCATCGAGGTCTCCGCGCCGCAGACCTTCATCGGCACGCCGCGGTCGGTCGCCGACGAGATCGACCACTTCGTGCAGACCGACGCGGCCGACGGCTTCATCTTCGTACCCCACCTGACTCCCGGCGGGCTGGACGACCTGGTCGACAAGGTCGTCCCCCTGTTGCAGGAGAAGGGCGTTTTCCGGGCCGACTACACCGGGCCCACTCTCCGCGACCACCTCGGCCTCGCTCCCCGCACTCCGAACCGCATCGAGGAGACCTCATGACCCTGCATCTCGCCGTCGCGCTGGACGGGGCGGGCTGGCACCCGGCCGCATGGCGGGCCGAAGGCGCGCGGCCGGACCGGCTGTTCACCCCCGGCTACTGGGCCGAACTCGTCACGGAGGCGGAGCGCGGCCTGCTCGACTTCGTCACCTTCGAAGACGCGCTCGGCCTCCAGTCCTCCCACCTCAACGAGCCCGACGGGCGCCTCGACCAGGTGCGCGGGCGGCTCGACGCGGTGCTGATCGCGTCGCGCGTGGCCCCGCTGACCTCGCGGATCGGCCTCGTGCCGACCGCCGGCACGACCCACACCGAGCCGTTCCACGTCGCGATCGGCATCGCCTCGCTCGACCACATCAGCCACGGCAGGGCCGGCTGGCGGCCCCAGATCTCCGGCCGCCCCGACCACGTCGCGCACTTCGGCCGCCGTTCCCCGTTCCCGCCGCAGGACTACTCCCGCGACCGCGATCCCGTCTTCGGCAAGCACGTGCTGGACCTGTTCGCCGAGGCCGCCGACGCGGTCGAGGTGGTCCGCCGCCTGTGGGACAGCTGGGAGGACGACGCCGAGATCCGCGACGTCGCGACGGGTCGCTTCATCGACCGCGACAAGCTCCACTACATCGACTTCCACGGCGAGTGGTTCAGCGTGAAGGGCCCGTCGATCACGCCGCGCTCCCCGCAGGGCCAGCCGCTGGTCACCTCCCTGGCCCACGACACGCTGCCGTACGAGTTCGCGGCCCGGTCCTCCGACGTCGTGTACGTCACGCCACGCGACCGGGAGGACGCCGCCGCGATCGTCGGGAGCGTCCGGGCGGCGGAGGCGGCCGTCGGACGCACCGAGCCGCCGTTGCGGATCTTCGCGGATCTGGTGGTCTTCCTCGACGCCCACGACGCGGGCGGCCGCAAGGCCCGGCTGGACGACCTCGACGGCGCCGAGCTCGAGTCGGACGCCCACGTCTTCACCGGCACCCCCGAGGAGCTCGCCGGGCTGCTGCTGGAGTGGCGGGAGGCGGGTCTGGAGGGATTCCGCCTCCGGCCGGGCGTGCTGCCCCACGACCTGGCGGCGATCACTCGTGGCCTGGTGCCCGCGCTGCAGAGCGCGGGCGCGTTCCGGACGGCGTACGACACGGTGAACCTGCGCGGGCGGCTCGGGCTGGCCCGCCCCGCGAGCCGCTACGCGGCCTTAGACCTAGCCTAGTGGCCACGTAGACACCCCGAGTCGACTGATCTGCGGCAGATGGCGTGGGCAATCGGCTCATAGGTCCGTGATCATGAAGACGGGACCCGTGGCATCGCGCGCACCTGGCCGGCCTCCAGAACGATCCCCCGGGTTCCCTCGGCGCGCCATGAGCATGCTGGACGTGCGGCGGCCGAGTGCGCCGTTGCCGCCGATACGCCGGTCACGCCGACGAAGTGACTTCGTCCGTCCTGCTCAGGGCGTCGCGTAGCGCTGCCCGCGTCGTGATCCCCAGCTTGGGAAAGATGCGGTACAGATGCGAGCTGACGGTCCGCGGCGACAGGTGCATCCGCCTGCCGATCTCCTTATTCGTCAGCCCGCCTGCGGCCAGGTCGGCGATCCGGCGTTCCTGCCAAGTCAGCGAGGGCAGGCTCAGCGTGGAGACATGCGACGCTGCCCTGGTGACCTGGAACTCGGCCCGTGCGCGCTCAGCCCAGCCGGCAACGTGGGCGAGCAGCTCCAGCAGCGCCAGCGGGTTACCCTGAGCCTGGTCCAGCACCACCTGCCGGGCGTGCTTGCGTAGCGCCGGATGATGGTGATCCAGCAAGCGCGCCGCGTCATCGTCCGAGAGCGCGCCGACCGCCACCTCCGGCAGCGCCCCCATGTCGATGTGGGAGGCGACGTCGGCGCGGACGGCCACGAGCAGCTTCACCGGGCTGCCGGCGATCCGGCGGCTCACGAATCCGCAGACGTCGGCGCTCGGTTCGTCCAGCCACTGGCCGTCGTCGAGGACCAGCAACAGCGGCTGCTCTGCCGCTGCTCGGGTCACCAGGCCGAGCGTGGCGACGCCGAGCGCCATGACTGACGGCGGCGTACCTTCGTGCTGGGCGAAAGCCGCGTTGAAGACCGTCCGGCAGCCGTAGCCCGGAAGCACGGCGCCGGAGAGCAGCGGATGGAGAAGCTGATGCAGCCCGGCGTAGGGCAGCTCGGATTCCGCCTCCACCCCGGTGGCCCGGATGACGAGGTGGCCACTCTGGCGTGCGAGATCCGCCGTGTGGTCGAGCAGAGCGCTCTTGCCGACCCCGGCCTCGCCGCGCACGACGAGGGCCTGCCCCGTGGCGGCCTCCATGAAGGCGGACAGCCGCGCTTGCTCATCCTCCCGGCCGATCAACCTCGTCGTGGCTGAATCCACGCCCCTGCTCCTTTCACGCCATGGTTCCGCAGCCGATGCCGGTCAGCTTCGCCGTGTGAGGCACCTGGCAGGACCCGGGTGCGTCACTGGTTGACTCACTGGCGGTGAACTCGTCCCTGGCTGGGACGCGTGAGGCCCCTTCCTGGCAGGGGAGGAACCGCGGTTCGCGGGGTGGATGGCGGTGCTGGGCGAGTCCGCCCACACGCACGGCGGCGCTTCCAGGCAGTGGCGGGCATGGCGTTTCTGTCACGGGGGACGCACCAGGGACCAGGCCAGTGACTCACCCTGGTCCTCCCCGCGCCGGTTGCAGCGAGGGTTGTCGATGTCGGTCCAAGCGGTCGGCGTCGCAGTTTTGAGTCCAGAAACGCGGAGTATCCGCGGGGCGGGCCCGGCAGGGTGTGCGTCCACCTCATTGGCAAAGGGATGATCGATCATGGATGCTCTCGAGCGTCTGAGCATTGTTGAAGAGCTTCGCCGTCTGATGGGGCGCTACGTTCGGTACGCGGACCATCAACGCTGGCAGGATCTGGCGAACCTGTTCACACCGGACGGCACGTTCACTCCGCACAAGCCCGACGGATCGGTCTGGTTGCACATGGAAGGCCGGGAGGAGATCGCGGCCACGGTAGGCGCCAGCGGGGGCCCCGGCGTCACCCTGATCCACCACCTGTTCTCCGACGAGATCGACGTCGACTCGGCGACCGACGCTCATGGCGTCTGGGCGATGGAGGACATCGTCACCAGGCCCGAGGACGCCCCTGTATCCGAGGCCATCCCCTTCAGAGGCATGCACGGCTTCGGCCACTACCACGCACGCTTCGTCAAGACGGACGGCACCTGGTACATCGCCGAGCTCAAGCAGACCCGGCTGCGCCTGGACTTCACCACCTGACGCCACCTGCGGCCAACTCGTGCCTCCACCGGCGGCGGCACCCATCAGAGAACCTCACTACCTGAAAGAAGACTTGCCGTGAACAGCGTGAACAAGCCCGGTGCGGCGGAACCGTACAAGATCGACGTCCCTCAGGAGGCCCTGGACGACCTCAAGGATCGGCTGAAGAGGACCCGCTTCTTCGACGACCTGGACAACGAGGAGGAGTACTACGGAATCAGCACCGCCTACCTCAAGCCGCTCGTGGAGTACTGGGCGGACGGCTTCGACTGGCGGGCGCAGGAGCAGCGGCTGAACGCCTACGAGCAGTACAAGGTCGAAATCGACGGCACGCCCGTGCACTTCTATTACGTGCGTGGCAAGGGCCCGAACCCGGTCCCGCTGGCGGTGCACTCGGGCTGGCCGTGGTCCAGCGGGTTCAGCCTCCCGCTCATCGGCCCGCTGACGGATCCCGTCGCCCACGGCGGCGACCCGGCGGACTCCTTCGACGTCATCATCCCCGACCTGCCGGGCTTCGGCTGGTCCACCCCGGTCGGCAGGGGCGATCTGAACTACTGGAAGATCGCCGACATCATGCACAAGCTCATGACCGAGGTGCTCGGCTACGACAAGTACGCCGCGGCGGGCACCGACTACGGCGCGCTCGTCACCAGCGCGCTCGGCCACAAGTACGCCGACAGCATCATCGGCCTGCACTACGGCCAGGACCTGCCGCCCGGCATGTTCGCGAACGAGCGCTTCTGGGACCTGACCGACGGCGCCAAGATCCCCGAGGACGCCACACCGGAGCTGCGGGCGGGCCTGGAGAACTTCGTCAACACCTACGCCTCCCACGTCGCGGTGCACATGCTCGACGCCTCGACTCTCACCCACGGCCTGAACGACTCGCCGATCGGCATGCTCGCCTGGCTCCTGCGGCGGTGGAAGAAGTGGAGCGACAAGCGGGGCGACTTCGAGACGAACTTCCCCCGCGACTTCATCCTCACCGAGGCCACCACCTTCTGGGTGAACCAGGCCATCGGCTCCTCCATTCGCATGTACCGCAACGCGGTGCGCTACCCGTGGGTGCCCTCCCACGACCGCCGGCCTGTCGTCGAGGCGCCGGCCGGCTTCACCTTCCTCCTCGGCGACGCCTATCCGCCCGGCGTCAACACGGTCGAAGAGCGCATCGCCGCCTTCGAGAACGGCCCCACCCGTGATGCCTTCAACGTGATCAACGTCAACGCCCATATGAAGGGCGGCCACTTCGTCCACTACGAGAACCCCGAAGCCTTCACCGGCGACCTCCGGGAGACCTTCCGAAAGTTGCGCTGACCAGCAGGCCGGTGGGCCTCCAGTCCTGTGCGGAGTGCGATCCCGGGAGTCGGTCTCAAGGCGTCGGTCCCGGGAGGCGGTCTCGAAACGTGCATCGCAAAGGCCTCGGTCTCAAGGCGCGTCGCAAGGCGTCGACGGGACGCCGCCCCGGGGACACCGACCCCGGGGCGGCGCTTCCGGACCAGGAAACCCACCGCGACCCCGGGGTCCGTCCCGGCCCTCAGCCGCGCATCCACCATCAGAACCTCGGCGGGGGACCGTCGCCTTCAGGCGACGGGGGAATGCCGTCCCTGACTGGTTTTCTCTCCGGGGTCATCGAGGATGCCTTTCAGCGGTGAGGAGATGGATGGTGCTGTTGTAATGATCGTGTGACTCGTCAGGTGCGCGTCTCCCACGGCGCGGCGTATGACCTCGGGGAGCACGTGGTGGGGTGCCGGAAGTGCCGCCGTCCCGTTCTGGGTGGCCGGTGGAAGCCCGCGCTGAGGAGTTTTCAGGGAGCGGAGGAGTCACCTGAGCGAGCAGGAGCTTACCCCCTGCTTCGCCCACGACATCGTCTTCGAGAACCACGGCAGCCTCGAGATCAAGTGCCTGACCGGCCACCCGCTCGCCCCGATAAAAACAGGGCGATCTACCGCCTGCGGGACGGCCGCGTCGTAGAGTGGCGCCGCTACACCGACTTCGAGTACGCCCGCACCCTGATGTGAGGCCCCCGGGGCCAGCCGGCAAGCCGGGAAAAAGGCACCCGATACCCTGGCCGGGTGCGTGAAGACTCCCTGCCTGACCTGCGCGGCAGGCAACGCGAATGGGAAACTCTGGACCGGCTGCTGCGGAGCGTACGCATCGGCCAGAGCCAGGTCCTGGTGCTCCGGGGGGAAGCCGGAATCGGCAAGACCGCGTTGCTGGACCAGCTGTGCGACCGCGCGTCCGGATGCCAGGTGGCGCGGGCGGCGGGGGTCGAGTCGGAGATGGAGCTGGCGTTCGCGGGCCTGCACCTCCTCTGCGTGCCGTTCCTGGACCGCCTGCCCACGCTGCCGGACCCGCAGGCGGAGGCGCTGCGGACCGCCTTCGGGCTGCGGGACGGGGTTGCTCCGGATCGCTTCCTGATCGGCCTGGCGGTGCTGACTCTGCTGGCCAAGGTGGCGGAGGAGCGTCCGCTCATCTGCGTGATCGACGACGCGCAGTGGCTGGATCGCGCCTCGGCGCAGGCGCTGGCCTTCGTGGCGCGGCGGCTGGTCGCCGAGTCGGTCGCGATGGTCTTCGCCGTGCGGGAGCCCGCCGATGACAAGATTCTCGCCGTGCGGGAGCCCGCCGACGACAAGATTCTCGCCGCGTTGCCGGAGCTGACGGTCCACGGTCTGGCACCTGACGACGCGCGGGCGTTGCTGGAGCAGGCCCGGCCTGGCCCGCTGGACGAGCAGGTACGCGACCGGCTCGTGGCCGAAACGCGCGGAAACCCGCTCGCCCTGCTGGAAATGCCCCGCGGCCTGCCGGTCGAGGAGCTGGCAGGAGGCTTCGGACCGTCCAGCTGGCCGGAGGTCTCGGCCGGAATCTCACCCGGCATCGAGGAGAGCTTCCGCCGCCGGATAGGGGCGCTGCCCGCGCAGACCCGGGCACTCCTGCTGGTGGCGGCGGCGGAGCCGCTCGGTGATCCGCTGCTGCTGTGGCGCGCGGCGGATCGGATGGGCATCGGGCCTGCGGCGGCGGATCCGGCGAAGGCCGACGGGCTGATGACGATCGGCGAGCGCGTCGTCTTCCGTCATCCTCTCGTGCGTACGGTCGTGTACCGGTCGGCTCAGGCGGCGGACCGGCGGGCGGCGCACCTGGCGCTGGCGGAGGCGACGGGCCGCGACAACGATCCCGCCCGCCGTGCGTGGCATCTCGCCGCCGCCGCGGAGGGCCCGGACGAGGAGGTCGCGGCCGAGCTGGAACGCTCCGCCGGTCAGGCGCAGGCCCGTGGCGGCCTGGCGGCGGCGGCTTCGTTCCTGCGGCGCGCGGTGGCGCTGACGCCCGATCCGGTACGGCGAGCGGAGCGCGCGCTCACCGCCGCGGGCGCGAGCGTTCAGGCGGGTCTCTTCAATACCGCTCTGGGACTGCTGGCCACGGCGGAGGCTGGCCCGCTGGACGACCTGCAGCGCGCCCGCGCGAACCTGCTGCGCGCCCAGGCCAGGTATTGGCAGACCCGCGGCAGCGAAGGCCCTCTCCTGCTGCTCGGCGCGGCGCAGGCCCTCGAGCCGCTCGACCCGGGGCTGGCGCGCAAGACCTACCTCGACGCCTGGAGCGCGGCGTTGTTCGCGGGTGCGATGACGCGCGGCACCAGCATGGCGGAGATCTCGAGCAAGGCTTTGGCCTGCCCGCGTCCCGAAGGTCCTCCGGAGGCCGCCGACGTCCTCCTGGACGGCCTCGCGCTCGCCGTGACCAGTGGGCGGGACGCGGCGGCACCCCTCCTCCGGCAGGCGGTGGACCGCTTCGGCGGCGACGGGGCGGCCACGATCCAGGAGGTCGTCCGCTCCACCGCGGCGGCCGTGATGGTGTGGGACTACGAGGCCTGGGCCACCCCTCTGGCCCGTCAGATCCGGGTCGCTCGCGAATCGGGCGCGCTCAGCGTGCTGCCGGTCGCTCTCGACGTCCTGGCCCAGGCCCTGTGCGTGGGCGGGGACCTCAGGGGCGCGGCCCTGCTGACCGCCGAAGTCGAGGCGGTCACCCAGGCCACGGGCTCACGGATCGCCTCGTACGCCAGGCTCATGCTCGCGGGCGCGCGCGGACGCGAGGCCGAGGCCCGCACGCTGATCAACGTGACGATCGCGGAGGCCACGGCCGCCGGGCAGGGCTGCGCGGTGCAGTACGCCCGATCGGCCACCGCGATGCTCTGCAACGGCCTCGGCCGGTACGACGAGGCGCTGGCAGCCGCCGAGCGGGCCGCCGACGACACCCCCGAGCTGTTCGTCGCCGACTGGGCCAGGATCGAGCTGGTCGAGGCGGCCGCCAGAGCCGGACGCCCGGAGACGGCACGCGCCGCTCTCGACCGGCTTCGCCAGGGCACCGCCGCTGCCGGCACCGACTGGGGGGTCGGCGTCGCGACGCGCCTGAGCGCGCTGCTCAGCGACGGCTCGGACGCCGACCGCCTGTATCGCGAGGCGATAGAACGGCTGGCGCCGACGCCGGTGCGTCCGGAACTGGCCCGCGCGCACCTGCTCTACGGCGAGTGGCTGCGGCGCGCCGGCCACCGCGTGGCCGCCCGTGATCATCTGCGGCAGGCGCTCGAGCTGTTCGGCGAGATGCGCATGGACGCGTTCGCCGAGCGGGCGCGCCGAGAGCTGGCAACCGCGGGGGAACGGGTGCGGCGGCGCAGGGTCGACGCCTTCGACGAGCTGACCGCCCAGGAGGCGGAGATTGCGCAGCTCGCCGTTGCCGGGCGGAGCAACCCCGAGATCGGCGCCCAGCTGTTCCTCAGCCCGCGAACCGTCGAATGGCATCTGCGCAAGGTGTTCATGAAGCTCGGCGTGAGCTCACGCCGCGAGTTGGCCGGCGCGCTGAACGCGAGCGGCCGCACAGCCGAGTCGGCCTGAACGACGATGAGGCCGCCGAACACCACCAAGGGCGAAATGCGTCGTCCACGGCGATCGTCCGGCTACAGGACGGTTAGGTGGCCGTACCTGGATAGGGCTGTGGTCAGGTCGCCGGATTTGCCGCGGAGTGCGGCGTCGAGGAAGGCGACGGTGGCCGCTGCGGTGATACGTGGCACGGCGGTCCAGCCGAGGGGGCCGACGAGCGTGGATAGCGGCGGCAGGAAGAGCGGAGCGTCGGTAAAGGTGAGGTGTGCCGAATCGGGAACGGTGAAGCCGTCCATGTCGATGACGGCTGCGAATCGGGGGTCCTGGCGGGCGGCCTGCGCGCGGGCGGCCAGGACCCGTCCGGCGTCGTGTTCACCGTGCTCGCCGCCCTGTCGGGCATGGAACGCGAGTACATCCGCGACCGCACCCTGGAAGGCGTGCGCCACTCCGCGCTGACGCACGAAGCCGAGGACGGCACCAACCCCCAACCCTGTTGGCCCGCTCCCAGCACGCCTCCGTACGCTGCCTGGAGCGCTACCCCCGGCCCAGCGTCGACGCCGTGGCCGCCCATGTCGCCGACCGCGATCCCCTGCGCCGCCGGAAGCGAGGCACCCTCGGCCGCGACGCGCTCGGCTCCCACGATCCGGCCCAGCAGTTCGAGCAGCATCAGCGGGGTCAAGGACGTCGCGAGGTCGGTACGGTGGACGCCGGCCAGCCCGCCGAGCCGATTGCGTGAGGTGATCAATACCGCGACACCGGAACCGCCCGGCAGCAATGGACGAACCTGTTGCTCGGCGGCGGCGTCGTCCAGCAGCACCAGCACCCGGCGTCCGGCTATCAGGCTGCGGTACAGCTCGGCCCGTTCCTCGGTGCCGGGCGGGAGGCCGACCGGCTCCACCCCGAGAGCCTTGAGGAACCGCCCCAGCACCTCACCTGCGTCGGCGGGGGCATCGCTCATCCCGCGCAACTCGACATACAACTGCCCGTCGGGAAATGCCCACGTGACCTGGTGGGCCACGTGGACCGCCAGAGCGGATTTGCCACTGCCAGCGCGACCTCCTATGACCTGGATGGCCCGAGAGGGCTCCGACGTCAGCGCCGTGACCAGTGCGCAGCTCTGCAGCGCGCGGTCGGTGAAGTCCGAGGGCGCCAGCGGCAGCTCCGCCGGTACGGCGACCCGGACCGTCTCATCCGACGGTGGCGCCGCCAGGGCCGCGTCACCGCGCAGGATTGCGTGATGCAGGGCGGTCAACTCCGGTCCCGAATCCACGCCGAGGCTCTCGACCAGTACCTGGCGGCCTTCCCGGAAGGTGGCCAGAGCGTCGGACTGGCGGCCGAGCCGGTACAGGGCGGTCATGTACTGCCCACGCAGTCAGGCGTGGCGTCGCCGCGGCGGGTATCACGCGCCAGGTGCAGTTCGGTCGCTACGATCTCCCGCTGGCCAAGGAACGTGCCGCCGAAGGCGATCTGGTCTCGCAAAGTCTGATCGTGCAGACTCAGCCACATCGCTGGGTCAACACCGACGGCCGGTTCTACAGCACTGGGCGCCCTCACTGTTTGAAGGTCGGCCGAGCGTCCTCTCTGATGACTTCCACCATGTCGTCGAATTCGGGAAGGCCGCCGGCGGGAGAGCGGACGACAGCGGCTTGAGACGGTCTGGGTGCCGTTATTGTCGCGGCCGCACCCCAGGACTCGATATCGGTTCTGACTCCACTTTCTACGACGGCACCATCACGTTCGCCGAGCTTCTACCGGCTCTCACCCACGTTCCGGGAGGCGGCGGGGAAAGGACCCGACCCCGCTTCGCGAATCTAGTCCTGAGGTGGAGCATTGCCTTCGACAGGCGGTGTCTTCCCTTCATGGTACCCGCCGTTGACACGCTGCTCCCTACGAGCGAACGACGTGAACACCTCACCCGCGAAGTCCTCAAGACGGCCACGCACCTCAGCCAACTCAGCCGGAGTCACCCCGAGATCATCTCAGACAAGATCTCCAACTAACAAAGTTCTACTAGAGCTGCGTGAGGGGCGAGCCGGCGCGGACCGCTCGCCCCTCACGCGGGACCGCACGGGCGGCCTCCGTCAACCCCACGCTCTGGGGATCACGCCGAGGGCTCGGGGTGAGGGAGCCGGGGCACGGCCGCGAGCAGCTCCCGGGTGTACGGATGCCGGGGGTGATCGAAGACCTCGCCGGCGTCCCCCTCCTCCACCACGCGGCCGTCCTTCATCACCAGGACCCGGTCGCTCAAGTGGCGGACGACGCCCAGGTCGTGGGAGATGAACAGCAGCGCCGTACCGTCCTCGGCCTGGATCTCGGCCAGCAGGTCGAGCACCTGGGCCTGGATCGACACGTCGAGCGCGGAGACGGGCTCGTCGCAGATCAGCACCTCGGGCCGGGACGCGAGCGCGCGGGCGATGGCCACGCGCTGCCGCTGGCCGCCGGACAGCTCGCGCGGACGCCTGCCGAGCAGTTCGGGCGGCAGCCCGACCCGGCCCAACAGTTCGACGGCGCGCTCCCGGCGCCGCCGCCTCGGCAGCGCCGAGAGCGGGTCGGCGACCAGGCGGTCCACCGTGTGACGTGGGTCGAAGGAGTCCAGCGGGTTCTGCGCGATCACCTGGACGGCGGGGCGGAGGGGTCGCCGCTGCCGCTCGGGCAGGCCGCTCCACGGGCCTCCCCGCAGGGTCACCTCCCCCGCGTCCGGCGCGAGCAGGCCGAGGGCCAGCCGCGCGAGGGTCGTCTTGCCCGACCCCGACTCGCCGACCACGCCGAGCGTCTCCCCCGCGTGCAGGCGGAAGGAGACGTCGTCCACGGCCCTGCGCGAGCCGTACGCGACCGACAGCCCCGTGGCGGCGAGCACGGGATCGCGTGGGGCGGCCTCCGGGGAGCGATGCGGCCGGCGCGGCACGGCGGAGGCGGAGGGCACGGCGGCCAGCAGGGCACGGGTGTAGTCGTGCCGTGGAGATGTCAGCACCTCCCGCGCCGGCCCCGCCTCGACCACCAGGCCGTCCTTCATGACCAGGACGCGGTCGGCGACCGCGGCCACCACGGCGAGGTCGTGACTGATCATCAGCAGCGCCGTCCCTGCCGCCTTCCGGTCCGCGAGCAGCCGCAGGATCTGGGCCTGCACGGTCACGTCGAGGGCGGTGGTGGGCTCGTCGGCGATGATCAGCTCCGGCTCCGCGGCGATGGCGGAGGCGATCAGGGCCCGCTGCCGCAGCCCGCCGGACAGCTGGTGCGGGTGCTGCCGCACGCGCACCTCGGGGTCCGGGACGCCCACGGCCTCCAGCAGCGCCCGGACGCGCTCCGGGCGGGCCTGGCGGGGCACCACGTCGTGCTCGGCGAGCACCTCGGTGATCTCGGCCCCCACGGTGCGCAGCGGGTCGAGCGAGACCAGGGCGTCCTGCAGGACCAGCCCGGCGAACCGGCCGCGCACGCGGCGCCACTCGCGCGGGCCGAAGGTCAGAGCGTCCCCGCCGCCGACGCGGAAGGCCGACGCCCGCACCTTCGCGCCCGGGCCCGCCAGGCCGATGAGGGCGCGGGCCGTGACGCTCTTGCCCGACCCCGACTCGCCGACCAGGGCGACGCACTCCCCCGGCGCGATCGACAGCGACAGCCCGCGTACGGCCTCGACGCCGGAGGCGGGGAAGGACACCCGCAGATCCTCCACCGCGACGAGCGGCGGAGCGGCGGAGGGGCCGGGGGCGGGGGCGGGGCCGGGGGCGGGGGCGGGGCCGGGGGCGGGGGCGGGGGCGGGGCCGGGGTCGGGGGCGGGGCCGGGGTCGGCACGGGTGATCGCGAGCTCTGTCATGGTGTCCTTCCCTCGAAACGCCGCTGGAGGTGCCGCCCGGCGACCGTCAGGCACACGACCGACAGGGTGAGGGCCACGCCCGGAGAGAAGGCCACCCACGAGGCGACGCGCAGGTAGTCCCGCGACTCGGCCAGCATGGTGCCCCACTCGGGGGCGGGCGGCTGGGGGCCCATGCCGAGGAAGCTGAGGCCCGACGTGGCGATGACGGCCTGACCGAGCCCCATCGTGGCCAGCACGGGGACGGGCCCGACGACGTTGGGCAGCACGTGCCGGGCGACGACGCGCACCCGCGAGTGGCCGAAGGTCACCGCCTGCTCGACGTAGCCGGAGCGGCGCACGACGAACGTCTGCGCCCTGACCACCCGCGCGTACGTGGGGATCTGGGCGATCCCGATCGCGGCGACGACGCTCCACGTGCCGGGGCCCGTGATGGCGATCACCAGGAGCGCGAGCAACAGCTCGGGGAAGGTCGACAGCACGTCGAACAGGCGGGCGAGCGCCTCACCGGCCAGGCGGGTCGCCAGCCCGGCGGCCAGGCCGAGCAGCGAGCCCGCGCCCACCGCGAGCGCGGTGGCGAGGATCCCGATGCCGAGCGAGTGACGGGCGCCGTACACGACGCGGGCGAACACGTCGCGGCCGAGGTGGTCGGTGCCGAGCGGATGGCCCGCGCCGGGCGGGGCCAGCGCCCGCAGCGGGTCGGCCGCCAGCGGGTCGACCCGGGTGACCAGGCCGGGGGCCGCAACGGCGACGACCAGGACGGCCAGGACGAGCAGGGCGAGGACGAGGCCGGGGCGCGGGCGGGCGCCCGGCCTGAGAGCGGGTGCGGCGACGGCCATCATGCGCTCCTGAGCCGGGGGTCGATGAGCCGGTAGGCGAGGTCGAGCAGGGCGCTGATCGTCACGTACACCGCCGCGGACAGGATGACGACGGCCATCACGACCGGCATGTCCTTGGCACTGACGGCCTGCATCGTCACCCGGCCGAGCCCCGGTCGGCCGAAAAGGGCCTCGGTGATGACCGCCCCGCCGAGCAGGACGCCGGTGAACCAGCCGGTGAGGGTGACGGCCGGAAGGAGCGCGTGCCGCAGCGCGTGCCGGGCCACCACGGCCCGCTCGCTGAGACCGCGCGAGCGCGCCGTCACCGCGAACGGCTGCTCCAGTGCGCGTTCCAGGCCCTCCCTGAGCACCTGCCCGAGAACGCCGGCGACGGGCAGGCCGAGCGCCAGCGCGGGGAGGACGAGCGCCTGCGGGTCGGCCGCGCCCGAGACGGGGAACCAGCCGAGCGAGAACGAGAACACGAACAGCAGCACGATGCCGATCACGAACTGCGGCACCGACACCGCCACCAGCTCGGCGGCGGAGACGATCCGGCGCGGCCAGACCGACCTGCCCGCCGTCGCCACCGCCAGGACGAGCGCCAGCACCACGCCGACCGCGGCGGCCGCCAGGGTCAGCCGCGCCGTCGGGCCCACCTGCCCGGCCAGGACCTCGCCGACGCCGCGCTGCAGCTGGTAGGAACGGCCGAGGTCGCCGTGCAGCAGACGGCCGAGGTAGCTCAGGTAGCGCACGGCCTCGGGCCGGTCCAGCCCCCACTCGGCGACGATCTGCGCGCGGATTTCCGGTGTGTCGGCGCCGTCCCCCACGAGGATGTCGACGGTGTCGCCCGGGGCCAGCAGCAGGGCCGCGTACGCGGTCGTGGCGGCCGCCCACAGCACGGCCACGGCCGAGACGAGCCTCCGCGCCGGCGCGCCCAGCCAGCCGGGCGCGCGCACGGCCGAGAGCCGCCGCCACGCGGGCGGCCGGGTCACGGGCGGCCGTCTCGCGGAGGTCGGTGTCGCGGACGTGGATGTCGTGGACGTGGATGTCGTGTCCGTCGGTGTCGTGGACACGGGTGTCGTGGACACGGGTGTCGTGGACGTCGGCGTCTTCGGTGTCGGTGTCGGGGGCTGCCGGGCCGGTAGCGCCGCCGTCATGCGGCGATCCGCACGTCGTAGACGCCGCGCGGCGTGCCGGACACCGGGTCGAAGCCCAGGCCCTGCACGTTCCTGCTCGCCGCGATCTGGTCGGAGGGGACGTAGATGGGGAAGACGATCGCCTCGTCGGCCACCACCTTGCGCTGGACCTTGGCGTACAGGGCCTTCCGCTCGGCGGGGTCGGAGCTCGCCGACGCGTCGGCGAGCCATCCGTCGAGGGCGGCGTCCTCGTAGTGGGTGCGGTTGATGGCCCCGCCCTTCGGCAGGATGAGGTTGAGCGCGGCCCCGACGTCGGAGTCGCCGCGCGAGTTCTCGAAGATCTCGTACGCGTCGTCGTCGAGCGCCTTCTGGGCCGTGCCCTGGTCCACGATCTTCACCTGGAAGTCGATCCCCGCCGTCTGCTTGACCTGCGCCTGGATGGCCTGGGCCAGGATGTCCCTGCGGTCGCGGACGAACGGCGCCGACGCCACCGAGCGGACCGTCAGCCGCTTGCCGTCCTTGACCCGGTAGCCCTCGGCGTCGCGTCCGGTCCAGCCCGCCGCGTCGAGCAGCGCGTTCGCCTTGGCGGCGTCCCCGCCATACGTCCTCTCCAGAGACGGGTCGTAGAAGGGGCTGGTGTCGCCGACGACGCTCCAGGCCCGCTTGGCGGTGCCCTGGTAGACGGATGCCAGCACGGCGTCGACGTCGACGGCCTCCCGGAACGCCTGCCGCACCCGCTTGTCGTCGAAGGGCGGGTGCGAGGTGTTGAAGTAGTAGGAGAACGACGTGCCGGAGTTGAGCGCCGACTGGAAGGACAGCCCCGGGTCCCGCTTGATCGACTGGATGTCGGTGGCCGGGACGCCCTCGACGACCTGGACCTGCCCGGAGGTGAGCGCGCCGACGCGTACGGCCGCCTGCGGCAGGAAGCGATAGGTGATCTCCGACAGGTACGCCGGTCCCTGGTGGGCGCTGCCCTGCGGCGCCCAGTTGTAGCGGGGGTTGCGCCGGTAGTGAACCTCCTGGCCCCGCACGTACCGGTCGAGGACGAACGGGCCGGTCCCGACCACGTCCGGGCCGCCGGCCTTGAGGTCCTTGGCCTCCCGGAGGGACTTCGGGGACACCTGCCCGGCGTATGGCGAGGCCAGGAAGTCGAGGAACAGCCCGTCCGGCTCCTTCAGCGTGATCTTCAGGGTGGTGGGCGAGAGCACCTCGGCCTTGTCGAGGGCGTGCAACTGGATGGCGGCGACCGTCGGGTTGTAGCCGGGCTCGCGTAGCTTGTCCAGGTTCGCCTTCACCGCGGCCGCATCGAACTTCGTGCCGTCCTGGAAGGTGACGTCGTCGCGCAACTCCAGGGTGTAGGTGCGCCCGTCGTCCGAGACCTTCCACGACCGGGCGAGCCACGGGACGAACGACCCGTCCTCGCCGTGCGCGAGCAGCGCGTCGAACTGGTTGAACACCAGCAGCCTGGCCTTGTTCTGCGCCCACAGATGCGGGTTGAACGTGATGGGCTCGGTCTCGACGGCCCATGTGAGAGAGGTGCCGCCCCCCTGCGCCGCCGGCGCCTGGGAACCGCACGCGGCCAGGGCCGCGACGAGGATGAGGGGCAGCGCGCCCCTGATGACCTTCACAGTGGTCCTCCTGCTGCTCACGATCTCGCCCCTGACGTGCGTCTTCCGTGCCACGCCTCCGCGAGCAGCTCGTAGGAGCGGACCCGGTCGGCGTGCCCGTGCGTGATGGTGGTGACGAGCAGCTCGTCGGCGCCCGTGACCCGCTGGAGCACGCGCAGCCGCTCCGCGACCGTCTCCGGAGAGCCCGCGAACTGGGTGTCCACGCGGTCGGCCACCAGTTCCCTGTCGGCCTCGCTCCAGACGTGCGCGTCCGCCTCCTCGGGTGTCGGGTAGGGGATCGCCCCCTGGCCCGTGCGGATGGCGCGCACCCAGAGGCCGTACGGTTTGGCCAGCTCCCTGGCCGTCGCGTCGTCCTCGGCCACGACCGCGTCCGCCGAGACGACGACGTACGGCTCGGACAGCGCCTTGGAGGGAGTGAACGCCTCCCGGTAGGCCTCCACGGCCTCCAGCACCGACGCCGGGCTGACGTGGTAGTTGGCGGCGAACGGCAGGCCGCGCTCCCCCGCCACCTGCGCGCTCTGCCCGCCGCTGCTGCCGAGGATCCACAGCTCCACCTCGGCGCCCTCGCCCGGCACGGCATGCGCCGCGATCCCGTCCGCCGACCGGTAGGTGCCCTCCAGGAAGGCGACGACCTCGTCGACCTGCTCGGCGAAGTCGGGGGTCCGCGCGCCCGGCTGTTGCAGCAGCGCGGCCTGAAGGGCGAGCTGCGGAGAGCGGGCCAGCTCGGCGAAGGAGAACGCGGGCGGGATCAGCAGCCCGTCCACCACGCGGGACTCACGGGGTCCGGAGGTACGAGCGGTCTCGGGAGCCCGGCCGGCCTCCGCCACGGCCTCCGCCCTGCGCTGCCCGGACCGGCCGAGCCCGAGGTCGATCCGGCCGGGATGGAGCGCGTCGATCAGGCCGAACTGCTCGACCACCGCGATGGGCGTCTGGTGGCCGAGCTGCACCGCGCCGGAGCCCACCCTGATGTGGTTCGTCGCGGCCGCGATGAGGCCGATGAGCACCGCCGGGGCCGAGCTCGCGACGCCGGCCGCGAAGTGGTGCTCGGCCACCCAGTAGCGGAGGTAGCCGAGACGCTCGGCGTGCCGGGCGAGGTCGATGCTGTTGCGCAACGCGTCTCCCGCGCCGCTGCCGGACGGGATCGGGGACAGGTCGAGGATCGACAGGGGAACCGGCCGGCTGACCGGCTGCGCTGTGGACTGTGCTGTCGGCGGGGGGACGCTCATGCCGGCACTCCGGTGCTCGTGACGGTGCTCTGCGGGGTTGTCGCGGTGCGCTGCGGGGTCGCGACGGCGTCCTGCGGGGTCGCGCTGTCCGCCTGCCGGGTCCCTGGTGCGGTGGGGGACGGTGTGGTGGGGAACGGCGCGGCGGGGAACGGCCTGCTCGGGATCTCCTTGCGCAGCACGGGAGCGATGTCGCTCTGGAACAGCTCCAGTGCCGCCCGGTGCTGCGCCCGGGTGAGGCCGTCGGCGTCCGCGCTGAGGTGCATGACCTCGTGCCCGAGCCGCTCGTGGTAGCGGAGGACCTTGTCGACGATCTGCTGCGGACTACCGACGAGGATCGAGCCGCGCTCGATGGCGTCCTCCAGCGAGTGGAAGACCGGCTCCACGCCCGACTTGCGGAACAGCGCGACGCGGGCGTCGTAGATCGGCTGGTAGGTCGCGATCGCCTCCTGCGAGGTGCGCGCCGCGTAGAAGCCGGCGCTGCCCGCGCCCACCAGCGCGTCGGCGGGGTCGTGCCCGTAGTGCGCCCACCGTTCGCGGTAGTGGTCGACCAGCTCGGCGTACGGCTCGATGGGGTTGGTGACGTTCGCCGAGAACAGCGGGTCGCCGTAACGGGCGGCCAGGTCAACCGACTCCTTGCTGGTGGCGCTGCCGTGCCAGACCCGGATCGGCCGCTGCAACGGGCGCGGCCAGGTCTCCGCGTCCGTGAGGGAGGGCCGGAACCGGCCCTTCCAGGTGACTCTGTCCTCCCGCCAGAGCCTGCGGAACAGCTCGTACGCCTCCCGGTTGCGGTCCCACTGGTCCTCTGGGGTGACGTGGAAGAGCCGCGCCTGGGCCGACCCGTTCCCCTTGCCGATGATCAGCTCCAGGCGGCCGCCCGACAGGTGGTCGAGCGTCGCGTAGTCCTCGTACGCCCGCACGGGGTCGAGCAGGCTGAGCGTGGTGACGGCGGTGAACAGCCGGATGCGGGACGTCCGGGCGGCGATGTGACTGAGCACGACCGGCGGCGAGGAGGAGATGAAGGGCCGCTCGTGCCGTTCTCCCACCCCGTAGCCGTCGAAGCCCAGCTCTTCGGCGAGTACGGCATTGTCCACGACTTCGCGAAACCGCTCGGTGGTGGACCTGGTCTCGCCGGTCAGCGGGTCAGGCCCGTGCGCGATGAGGGTGATGGCGAGGAATTTCACGTGGTCGCATACCTCTCGAAGGAGCGCTTTACCTACTAACTATGTAGGAAAACCATGCTTTGTCAACGGCCGCGAGGAAGTCCGGCCCGCTGCCCGGTGTCCTGGCGCTGCCCGGTGTCCTGGCGCTGCCCGACGTCCTGGCGCTGTCCTGGCGGTCCGATGGCAGGATGCTTGCGATAGACGCCATGACGGTCACGGCGCGAGGGAACGCCCGCCGGGCCGCGAAAGACCCGAAGGAGGGCGATGAGCCGGAAGAACCACCGCGTGGCCGTGCTCGTGCTGGAGGGCGCGAAGCCGCTCGACGTCGGCATCCCCGCGCAGGTGTTCTCCAGCCGGCCGAGCATGCCGTACGAGGTGCGGGTGTGCGGCGCCGCGCCCGGACTGGTGACCGGCGGCGACGGCCTCTCCTACCACGTGGCCGAGGGCCTCGACGCCTTCGAGCAGGCCGACACCATATTCATCCCCGGCTATCGGGAGCCGGCGACCACGGAACCGCCGGCCGCGGTCGTCGGCGCGCTCATGGCCGCCCACGAGCGCGGAACCCGGCTCGCGGCCATCTCGACGGGGGCGTTCGCGCTGGCGGCGACGGGCCTGCTCGACGGCAAGCGGGCGACGACCCACTGGCACTACACGAAGGCCCTCGCCGACAAGCATCCGCTCGTACGGGTGGACGAGAACGTGCTGTTCGTGGACGAGGGCGACGTGCTGACGTCGGCGGGCGCGGCGTCCGGCATCGACCTGTGCCTGCACCTGGTGCGGCGCGACCACGGCGTCGGGCTCTCCAACCACGTGGCGAGACGGCTGGTGGCGGCGCCCTATCGCAGCGGCGGGCAGGCGCAGTACGTTCCCCGCAGCGTGCCCGAGCCGCTCGGCGACCTGTTCGCGAACACGCGCGAGTGGGCCCTGGCGCACCTGTCCGAACGGCTGACCCTCGAGACCCTCGCCCGCCACGCGCGGGTGTCGGCGCGCACCTTCTCCCGGCGGTTCGTGGAGGACACCGGCTACACGCCGATGCAGTGGGTGCTCCGGGCACGCGTGGACCTGGCACGCGAACTGCTCGAACGCACCGACCTGGGCGTGGAGCAGATCGCCGACCGAGTGGGGCTCGGCACCGGCGCCAACCTGCGCCTGCACTTCCAGCGCATCCTCGGCACCTCACCGACGGAGTACCGCCACACCTTCTCGGCCTGAGCTTCCCGGCCCGCCTGGGCCCGGAGCGATGTGGCGAGATCCTTGCGAACGGTGGCGAAACTTCTGGCTGGATCCTTGCGTGTGCTGTTGTTCCAGCCACTGTCGGTCAGGCATTCGGATGCCGATCATGGAGCGCGGAACGAAAGGAACGCCCATGACCCGCATCGCCGTCAACGGATTCGGCCGCATCGGACGCAACACCCTCCGCGCCCTGCTCGAACGTGACAGCGACCTCGAAGTGGTCGCCGTCAACGACCTCACCGCCCCCGAGACCCTCGCGCACCTGCTCAAGTACGACAGCGCGCTCGGCCGCCTCGGCCGCTCCGTCGAGGTCGACGGCACCGACCTCGTGGTCGACGGCCGCCGCATCACGGTGCTCGCCGAACGCGAGCCCGCCAAGCTGCCCTGGGCCGAGCTCGGCGTCGGCATCGTGCTCGAGTCCACCGGCCGCTTCACGGCGGCGCACGCCGCCCGCGCGCACATCGACGCGGGCGCCAGGCGCGTGCTGGTGAGCGCCCCCTCCGACGGCGCCGACGTCACGCTCGCCTACGGCGTGAACACCGAGGCCTACGACCCCGCCCGGCACGTGATCGTCTCGAACGCCTCGTGCACCACGAACGCGCTGGCTCCGCTGGCGTCCGTGCTCGACGACCTGGCCGGCGTCGAGCACGGCTTCATGACCACGGTGCACGCCTACACCCAGGAGCAGAACCTGCAGGACGGCCCGCACCGTGACCTGCGCCGCGCCCGCGCGGCCGGCGTGAACATCGTGCCCACCACCACCGGGGCCGCCAAGGCCATCGGCCTGGTGCTGCCCAACCTCGACGGCAAGCTGTCGGGCGACTCGATCCGTGTGCCGGTCCCGGTGGGGTCGATCGTGGAGCTGAACACCACCGTCTCACGCGAGGTCACCCGCGACGAGGTGCTCGCGGCCTACCGTGCCGCCGCCGACGGCAGGCTCAAGGGCATTCTCGATTACGCCGACGAACCGCTGGTCTCCAGCGACATCACCGGCCAGCCGGCGTCGTCGATCTTCGACGCGGCCCTCACCCGCGTCCACGGCAAGCACGTCAAGGTGGTGGCCTGGTACGACAACGAGTGGGGCTTCTCGAACCGGGTCGTCGACACGCTGGAGCTGCTCGCACGCGGCTGAGCCCGCCGCACGCGCGGCTCACATCGTGAGCTGGCGATACCGCTCGGTGCGCCACTCGACCAGCAGCACCGTGGCGTCGTCCTGCAGTTGGCCGCGCTGGTAGGACAGGATCGAGTGGACCAGGCGGCGCAGGGTCTCCGGGGCGGAGACGCCGTCGATCTCCCGCCGGATGACGAAGTCGGCGAAGCGGTCCAGGCCGAACCTGTCCCCGTCCGGGGTCTGTGCCTCGACGATGCCGTCGGTGTAGAACAGCAGCCGGTCGCCGGGTTCGAGCTGGCGGCGCGCGAGCACGGCGGCCGGGCCCAGGCGAAGACCCATCGGGGTGTCCGGCGGGGAGTCCAGCACGGAGGCCACCCGCCCCTGCCGCAGGACGAGCGGCGGGGGATGCCCCCGGTTCACCCAGGTCAGCCATCCGGTGCGGAGATCCAGGTCGGCCAGGACCCCGGTGGCGAAGCGTGAGGTGCCGAACTCTCCGGCGATCGCCTCGTCGATAGCGTCGCTGACCTCGAGCAGCCCGACCCGACGCCGGCGGCGGTTGTTGCGGTAGGCGCTCAGGGCGATGGCCGCGGTCAATCCGGCGGAGGTGTCGTGCCCCATCGCGTCGAAGATCCCGAGGTGGAGGGTGGCGCCGTCGAGGGCGTAGTCGAAGGCGTCGCCGCCGACGCGGTAGGCCGGCTCCAGCGCGGCGCTGACCGTCATCGTGTCGGTCGCGAAGTTCCTGATGGGCAGCAGGGTCCACAGCATCTCGGCCGACAGGTGCATCTCCTCGGTGCGCACCAGCCGGACGAAGGCGTCGCTGTAGGCGCGCTTGCTCACCACCAGCAGCGCGACCAGGCTGCCCAGCTCCGTCGCGATCCGCTCGGTGGTCTCGTCGACCACGGGCACGGTCACGCCGAGCACCCCGACCCGTTCCGTGCCGTTCAGCATCGGCACCCACAGGCGCCGCGCCCCCTCGCTGCCGAGCGGTTCTGCGGCTTCGGCGGCGAACGGGTCGGTGGCGGGACGAGCCTGGACGATCTCCAGGTTGCGGTAGGCGCGCCCGGCCAAGGTCGTGTCGATGGAGACGCGGTTCAGCGGCTCGCCGTACGCGTCGCGCTGCCCCGGCAGCGGCACGAGATACAGCGGCCGCAGGCTGGCCACGTAGATCATGACCTCGGTGAAGCCGAGCGGCCTGACGTGCTCGATCACGGAGGACGCCAGGTCGTCCAGCGGCGTCAGATGATGGTCGCGCACCAGACCGCCCCAGATGCGCCCGACATCAGGACACCCGTTGACCTGCCGCGGCACATTCCCGACGCTACCCGCCCTCGATTCACACAGAGCCAAGGTGCGGGGCATGCGCAGGCCAGCACCGGCGGGCGCGGCACGCTCTTAAGACAACCCTCATGCAAATGGTCTAGCGTCCCGCAGACGTCACCTCAGGAGAGGAAGGCAATCGTGGGACACGATCACCAGGGCACTGCGGGACACGATCACGAGGGCGTCCCGGGACACGATCACGAGGGCCGGCGGGTCAGCCGCCGGACCGCCGTGGCCGGGATCGGCGCGATCGGGCTCGGCGCTCTGCTGTCGGCCTGCGGCACGAAGGCCGGTGGCTCGGCCCCGGTCACGACCACGTCGGGAGCCACGGTCTCGATCACGCCGACGACGAGCACGTCGGCCGGCTTGACCGGCCTTTTCGCCGGCTCCAACACCTGCGTCCTGACGCCCGCGACCACCCAGGGGCCGTACTACTTCGACGCGGACAAGATCCGCTCCGACATCCGCGAGGACCGGCAGGGCAGGCGGCTGAAGGTCGCGATCAAGGTGCAGGACAGCGAGAAGTGCGAGCCGATGGCGAACGCCGTCGTCGAGATCTGGCACTGCGACGCGGCGGGCCTCTACTCGGGAGCCGAGGCGCAGTCGAGCGGGCAGGGCGGTGGAGGCGGCGCGCCCGGGCCCGGCGGCGGCCCGGGCGGTCCGCCGCCCTCGGGCATGCCGGCCGGAGTGCCGAGCGGGCCGCCCCCCTCCGGCATGCCGCCGGGAGGACCCGGCGGCGGTCCCTCCGCGAACGACGGGATTGCCGACCTCACCCCCACCGACGACAAGCGCTACCTTCGTGGCGCGCAGGTCACGGACAAGAACGGCATCGTCGAGTTCACCACCATCTGGCCCGGCTGGTATCGAGGCCGGACCGTGCACATCCACGCGATGGTGCATGTCGGCGACCAGCGCACGCTGACGACACAGGTCATGTTCGACGAGGACCTGAACGCGAAGGTGTTCAAGGAGGAGCCCTACTCCGGGCACACGGGCAGGGACACCTTCAATGACCACGACACCATCTACAAGCCCAGCATGCTCATGAAGGTGAGCGAGGACGGCGACGGCTACCTGGGCGTGATCACCTTCGCCGTCGATCCCGACAAGAACGGTAAATAAGGCATTGCTCTCGGCAGTCCACCGGGCTTCGACGGACACCGGAGGCGCGAGCGGCACCCCGCCGTAGCACCCCGCCGTAGGTCCCGGCGCCCGCGCGCTCCCCCACTCTCGCCGCGGCGGCCACCGGGTCCCATGCCACTGATCTTGACGCGGCGGTTCGCCCGATATGTGGGAGACTGTGCGCCTGTGACCCCCGTGCTCGACCTCGCCGGAATTTTCGTATTCGCCCTGTCAGGCGCGCTGGTGGGCGTACGCAAACGGCTCGATGCGATCGGCATCGCGGTGCTCGCGTTCTTCACGGCCGTCGGCGGCGGCATCGTGCGCGACCTGTTCATCGGTGTGCAACCCGCCGCGCTGCGGGACACGTGGTATCTCCTCGTGCCGATCGCGGCCGCCGTCATCGCGTTCTTCTGGCATCCCCAGGTCGAGCGGGCGATGCCCGGGGTGCTGGTCTTCGACGCGGCGGGCCTCGGTTTGTTCTGCGCGGTCGGGACCTCCAAGGCCCTGTACTACGGCCTCGCGCCGATGCACGCCGTCTTCCTCGGGGTCTGTACGGCGGTCGGCGGCGGCGTCATCAGAGACGTCCTGTCCGGCGAGAAGCCGACCCTGCTCTACGACCGGGAGCTCTACGCCGTGCCGGCGATGCTCGGCTCGACGACGATGGCCCTGCTGTACGCGCTGGGGGTGCGGGGGTTCGTCGCTACCCTGTCCTCGGCGGTGCTCGCCTTCGCGTTCCGCATGCTCGCCATGCGATACCGCTGGCGCGCGCCCCTGGCCAGGGGCGTCAGCGGGAGGGAGTGAGCGGCGGGGGGCGGCACCGGCCACGACGCGGCGCAGGCACCGGTGAGAACGACCGACGGCTGCTCACGAGCGAGAGCAAATGGGGACCCGGCGGAACCTTACGAGGAACTAGTGCCGCAGCATCCAACGTTTGCCCCATGGCCCAGGCGTCGGCCCCACTGCTTGGATCATGCTTCTCGCGATATGAGCTGCTCAGTACGATCCTGGGATCTCAGGAGCTTTCCACGAAGCGCGCGCCCGGCCCGGGCGTGCGGCAGACGTCTTCCGGGGCGAGGTGGCTGTGCCCCGCAGCGCACTCGAGGACGACCTTGACCGGCTCGTCGCAGGAGCTCGCATCGTCGACGGGCCGGTGCCGGACGATGACCGACGGGCCCTGCGGGTCGGCGAGGTACGTGTCGCCCCATTCCAGGAGCGCCACGAGCGTCGGCCGCAACGCCCGGCCCTGCTCGGTGAGCTCGTAGGCGAAGCGCTGCCGATCCCCGGGCTCCTGATAGGGCACGCGGCGCATCACTCCCGCGGTCACCAAGGTCTCGAGCCGAGTCGCCAGGAGATTTCTGGCGATCCCGAGGCGGGAGTGGAACTCTCCGAACCGGCGCGCGCCGTCCAGCGCTTCACGAACGATCAGCAGCGACCAGCGCTCCCCCACCACCGAGAGGGCGCGCGCCACCGAGCAGTTCACTGGGTCGATTCGCCGCGTCTCCATGGGACGAGTGTACCCATCTGGGTTTACAAGCTGTACTTAGCCCTCGTAGACTCCGGCCTGAGTTGAAGAACTAAACTCATAAAGGAGATCGACCATGCCCATGCTCGACGTGTACATTCCCGACGGCGCGCTCCAGCCGGACGCCGAGGCGGCCCTGCTGAACCGCATCACCGAGATCCTCGTCCGCAACGAGGGATTCGACCCCGCCGACCCGGTGAGCCGTTCCGTCTCCTGGCTCTGGCTGCACCGACCGGCCGGCATCTACGTCGGCGGAGAACCCGCGGACGCACCTCGCTACAAGGTCGTCCCGTCCGTCCCCGAGGGCCAGCTCGACGAGCAGAAGCGTGCGAGCGTCATCGCCGAGGTCACCGAGGCAATCCTCGACGCGGAGAACGGCGCCTGGCCGCGTGACGCCAGCCGGATCTGGGTATTCCCCACCGAGATCCCCGAGGGTCACTGGGGCGGCTGGGGCCAGATCAGGCCGCTCGCAACGATCCTCGCCCGACTCACCGGCGACGACACCAAGCGGGCCCGTACGCTCGCGCGTGAGCGGATCGCTGCCACCCGAGCCGAACACGCCCGCCTGCCCTGATGAGCGGCGAACGAAGTGGGGATCGATGCGGCCGGTGACACAGTCGTTAGGATCAGCCCGGTTCAGGCGACGTTGACCTTGGCCACGACCTCGCGGAGGCGTTCGTCGGCGGCGTGCTGGTTCCGCCAGATGATGTAACGGCGGATCATGCTGCCCTGCTCTTTGTGGGTGGCGTGGTCGGTGCCGTCCAGGGTGAAGTAGCGCAGGGCGGTGAACTGGGCCTCGATGCGGTTGAGCCAGGAGCTGTTGGTCGGCGTGTAGGCGAGTTCGACGTTGTTCGCCGCGGCCCAGTCGCCGACGCGGCTGTCCTTCTTCGTGGTCAGGTGCGGGGAGAAGTTGTCGAGCACGAACGCGATGCGGATCTCGGGCGGGTAGGGACCGCGCAGATAGCGGCAGAATTCTAGGAACTTGGTCCGGTGCTTCCTCGGCTTGATGTGGCCGTAGAGCTTGTCTTTGCCCAGGTCGTAGGCGGCGAACAGGTGTCTGACCCCGTGCGGGCGGGTGTAGGTCGCCCGTCGGCGGGGCCTCGGTTCCCGGCCGGGGTCCTTGTGCCGCCCACCGCGTTCGGCCCACTGCCGCCCAGGGTGGGGCTGGAGGTTAAGCGGGCCGAACTCGTCCAGGCAGAAGACGACTTCAGGCTCACCCTCCTCTGGCATGACCTCGCCGTCGGCGATCGCGTAGAGGTGCTCGACGCGGGCCTTCTTCGTGGCGTAGTCCGGGTCGCGGGAGGTCTTCCAGGTCTTTATGCGTTGAAACGACACGCCCTCCTCTCGGAGCAGGACCCGCAGGCCCTCGTGGCTGATGTCGTCGACCACCCCCTCGGCGACCAGGAAGTCGGCCAGCTTGGCCAGGCTCCAGGTCGAGAACGGCAGGCCGTGCTCGGCCGGCTTGGACTTGGCGATCTTCTTGATCTCGCGCCGCTCGGGCAGCGTGAACGTCCTGGGCCGCCCGCCCATGTACTTCGGGTAGAGCGCCTCGAAGCCATCGGCGTTGAAGTTGTGGAGCACGTCCCGGACCCGGTCCGCGCTGGTGAACGTCACCTCGGCGATCTTCCCAACCGGCATGCCCTGCGCGGACAGCAGCACCATCTGGGCCCGCCGCCAGGTCACCACCGACCCGGTGCCTCTGCGGACAATCCGCAGCAGGCGCCGGCCCTCGTCGTCATCGATCTCGCGGACGCGTACCCGTTCTGCCACCCGGGCAGCCTGGCGACACCGCGCCGCACGGACCAGCATCCGAACGGCGCGTCACGTCACTACGGGGCAAAGGTTTTCTGATGCGGCACTAGCATGACGACCGGGGTCACAGCCCCGGCCCACCGCTTGGCACCCGCCGTCCGCCCGCACCGGCAGGCGACCGGCGCCGGGCCCTGTCCGCGCGTGCGTGCGGGGGCGCACCTGCCGACACCGGAGGAGAAACGGTGAGCATCGTCCTTCCCGAGGATCCGTTCCACCGGAGGCTGCACCATGTGGCGCCGGCCGGCCTGACCTCCGACACGGCGCAGACGAGCGGTATGCGCCGCCAGGCCGCCATCAGCGGCGCCACCGTCGGTGCGAGACGACTGTGGATGGGCCAGACCCGCGTGGCTCCGGCGACCGTCTCCGCGAACCACCACCACGGCGAATCCGAGACCGCGATCTACGTGGTCAGCGGCACACCGTCGTTCGTGTTCCTCGACGTCGACGCCGACGAGCCGCACGAGGTGCGCATCGACACGAAGCCGGGCGACTACATCTTCGTGCCTCCGTTCGTGCCGCATCGAGAGGAGAACCCCGATCCCGGCCTGGAGGCCGTCGTCGTCATAGCCCGGAGCACCCAGGAGGCGATCGTGGTCAACCTGCCGGAGCTCAAGTGGACCGGCCCGGTCCGGACGACGGCCTGACCACCGCGGCGTCATCCCCCCGGCGGCGTCGAGCCCTGCCTTGAACCCTTCGCCGCGGCCGGTCTGCGGGCGTGCGGCCAACCAGAGCAGGGGCCGCCAAAATCCGCCGTTCACTGGCACACGTGATCAGCCCCGCCGCACGCGCTCTTGAATCTGCATTGGCCTGGTCAACCCACCGACGCGACCACCAGACCACGCCCGCCACAGCCACTACTGGCGACGCTTGCTCAGACATAACGAAATCAGGTTGATCGTTTCCGGCCATAGCAGACGCTCGACCGCATATCCGGCCGTCCACGATCTGGGCATGGACGCGCCGGCCGGTCTCCTCGACGGACCCAGGGCGCGGCGGGCCTTCCTGCTGGGCGACGCTGACCCCGGCCCGGTCGGTGCGGATCCAGGACGAGGCGCCGCTGTGCCTGGTCGCGATGGGTGCGCGACCAGGCGTGGATCACCACGGACGGCTCGGCTGTGATGCTCATCGGCACCTACCAGATGCGCGGCGCAGGTCCCCCAGCGGCTGCCGGCGGCGCTGCCCACGCCGCTGGTGCTGCCCGGCGACCCCAGATCACTGGATCAAATGTGGGCTTCCTCCGGCTGTGTGGCTGCGGACCGGGTCCGTGACAGTGCGGCAGCGATCTCTTTACGGCGGACCTTTCCGCTGGTCGTCTTGGGAAGCGTCCGCGGCGGCCAGGGCACGACACGGTTGGGACGGACGCCGCAGTCGAGGAAGACCTGCTCCCGCACAAGCCGACGCATCCGGAGCAGCGTCGCCTCGTCGGTTTCGGTCGTTTCGAAGACGATGACGATGTCCTCGGTACCCGCCTCCGGGTCGGGGACACCGACCGCCGCCACGCACCCCTGTCGCACGCCGGTCACCTTCGCGGCGGCATTCTCCATCAGGTATGGGTGGTAGTTCTCCCCCGCCTTGATGATGAGGTCACTGTCCCGGCCACAGATGAAGAGCTGTCCGTCGGCGAGGTATCCGAGATCCCCCGTCCATATCCAGCCGTCTCGCAGCACCCTGGAGGTGGCCTCGGGATCGGCGAAGTAGCCCTGGAACATGGACGGGCCCCGGACCACTACCTGTCCTTCCCGGCGCTCTCCCACATCGCAGCCCGACTCGTCCACGATGCGTACCTCATGTCCTGCCAGTACAGCGCCCACACCCACCACCGGCACAGCCTCCGCGCTGTCCTCCGGAACAACGACCGCCTCCCGCCGAACGGCCAGGCGGGTACGGGAAACGAACTCCACGACGAGTGGCTCATCAGGGTCGCGAATGCTGACGCCCACCGTCATCTCCGCCATCCCGTACGCGGGAAGGAAAGCAAGCGGGTCGAAGCCGTACGGTTCGAAGCGTTCGCCGAACAGGCGCAGCGTCTCGGCGTGAATGAACTCGGCCGCGTTGAACGCGCACCGCCACGAGCTGAGGTCCAGGCCCGCCAGCTCGACGTCCTTGATGCGCCTGGCGGAGAACTGGTAGGCGAAGTTGGGTGCGAACGACGCTGTGCCGCGAAAGTGGTGAATCGCCCACAACCACCTGACCGGCTGGAGCAGGAAGGCCATAGGTGGCATCAGCACCGTGGGCATGCCATGGACGAATGCGGCCAGCGTGGTCGCCACCAATCCCATGTCATGGAACAGCGGGAGCCAGCCCACCATGAGATCGTCGGCGGTCCACCTCACCCGCTCCCCCATCGCGCCGATGTTCGCCATCAGAGCCTGTTGGGAGACCCGCACCCCTTTGGGCGAACCGGTGGTGCCAGAGGTGAACTGGACGAAGGCCGTGTCGTCCGCGCAGGACCACACCTCGTCCTCAGGCAACTGCCCGGCGTCCAGCAGTTCCTCCACGCCGAGCACCTGTACCGCGTCGTCCCGATGCCCGGACCGAGTGCCGGCCAGCGCCTCGCGTGCCTGCGCCGCGAACGAGACATCGATGACGAGGGCAGATGCGTTCAGCAACCGCAGCTTGGCGCGCAGCCCTCGGCCCCAGGCCTCGGGCGGCACCTTGGACGAGGGCAGGTCCACCAGGCATGGCGTCGCCCCCAGCAGAGCGCAGGCGAAGAACGTCTCCAGGAACTCCGGCGAGGTGCCGAACGAGAGGATCACCGGGTCTCGTGGCCGCACGCCGTGCTCGCGCAGCCCCGCCGCCAGCCGCCGCGCGTTGAGCAGCAGGTCCGCCGCCGTGAGCGTGGTCAGCCGATCGGTCAAATCGATGAAATGGAGGAGCGGCCGGGCCGGCTCCGTACGCGCCCAGTGCAGCAGGGTCTCGGACAGCGTGCGCGCCGGGGGCAGCGTCAGCGGCGGCGAGACACTGAGCATGTCCCGGCGACCGGGATGCCGGCTCCGGTCGGAAACGGGCGGAAGGACGGAGGTGGAGCGTCGCAGCGGCGCAAGCACGGACACGGGATGACCCTCCTCGGGAGAGCTGTCTAGAACCGGAGGAGCATGCCCTCGATCGTCAGACCGGGACCGAAGGCGAGCATCACGCCGAACTCACCCGGCTGGGGGCGGTCTTTCCGCATCATGTCTTCCAGGACGAGCAGTACGGTTCCGGACGCGCAGTTGCCGTATTCCTCGAGTACGTGCCAGCTCGCCCGCAGTTGCTCTCGCGTCAGATGGAGCTGAGCGGCGAGGAGCTCGAGGATCTTCGGGCCGCCGGGATGGATGACCCAATGCGGGATGTCCTCATGGGTGAGCCCCTCGGGCGCGAGCAGCTTGTTCAGATACGACTCGATGTGTTCGGCCAACACGAAGGGCACGTACGGCGACAAGGTCATGAAGAACCCGTCGTTCTTGACATTCCACGTCATCATCTCGTGCCCGTCGTACAGCTGCTCCGTGTGGGAGCTGAGGAACTGCAGACCGTGACCGTCCGGGGCGCTGCCGAGCACGGCGGAGACGCTGGCGTCGCCGAACAGGCCGTGGATGACGGCCTGCTCCAAAGTTGCCTCCGGCCGGAAGTGCAGGGAGTTGAACTCGGTGCAGTTGACGAGCACGCGCTCTTCCGGACGGGCGGCGATGGCGTCCAGAGCCACTTTCAGCACGTTGAACGCCGCGAAGCAGCCCATGTGTCCCACGAAGGTGCGCCGCAGGTCGGAGCGGAGGCCGAATCGCCGTGCCAGATGCAGATCCGGGGTGGGCCCGGTGTAACCCGTGCAGCTGGCCATGGCGAAACTGCCGATGTCCCTGACGTCCTGCCCTTCGAGTGCGGCGCCGACGGACGCCCCTCCCACCTCGGCGGCCGCCTTCGAGAAGAGCTCGATGCGATCCCCGGTGCCCGGCGAGCCGTCGGCGAGGGCCTCCCGCGGGTCCCACGCCATGCGCCGCCTGCGCACCCGCGTCTGAAAGACCGTCTTCTCGGCGCTGGCGATCCCCTCGTACCAGCCTTTCAAGAGGCCCTCGTACATCTCCTCCTGCGTCAGCAGGTGAGGGGGAAACGCCGAGGCGATGGACAGCAGCGTGGGCCGTGTGGCCGGGGCGGCGCTCATGACACGTCCCCCGTGACCTGCGCCGGCGTCCGCACTGCGCGCTCGGCGATGTAGTCCGTCAACCCGCCGACCGTGTCCTGGCCGTTCCACCCGGAATCGATGTACCACGGGCTGAATTCGATGTCGGCGATCTCCTCCCTGATCGCCGCGATGAGCGACCCGATTTGCAGCGAGTCCATCCCGAGGTCATAGGTCAGCGAAGCGTCTTCTGAAACCTCATCGATCTCGAGGGACGCGCACTGAGCACGGATCAGGTGGCGGACCTGTTCTGCGATCTGATGGCGGTTCACGAGCGAACCCCTCCTGAGGCGATGCGCGGAACAAGGCCGTTCCGCGGCGGTCGGAGCACATCCCGGGTCTTTGCGGCCGGTGGCGGCTCGTTCGATTCCGGCTCACCCACGGTGGCCTGTCGTCTTGCGATCCGTTTGAGGCGACATGTGGGCCGGCAGCACCGGCTCACGATTCCCACCAGGGTCTGCCGACGCTGCCCAGGCCGCAGGTAAGTTCGTCACTTGCGGCCAGCATGTGAGTGCTTGAGAGGGCTTGCGAGTGTTTGAGAGTGTCGCTGCCGGGCGGAGGGCGTCGTCCCGTCTGCGTTTACCAGCCGACCGTAAGTCGACCGTCCAACTTCGCCGCGGACGGGTTTCGTGGGGAAGGCGGCCGCCTCCCGTCCTGGCGCGTAGTCCTTTCAGGTGGCGCCCAACTCCCGGGAGAGGAAGTGACTCGTGAATGCCCGGCGCCTGCCGAGAGCGACAGAGGCCATGTCGGCGGCGAAGCCGTCGCGGTGACCTCCGCGTACGTCTACGAACCCGGCGCGCCCGAACTGGCCGCACTCAAGCTTGCGGACGTGCGCGTTCCAGCCGGGAGGGGAAGAACGATCCCGACCGCAGCTTGGGGATCTTCAGCGCCAGGTCGCCGGCGGCGGTGGCGCGCTGGTCAGGCCTCGAAGCGGGCAAGACGACCGTCGTCCGTGTCACCCTGCCGACCGCTCGGGGGCTTGCATCTTCGATCAACCCACCGCCGAGCAGGTAGCAATGGTCGCCGGGGATCAACCTCCGTCTTCGACCCCTCGCGAGCAGGTGGAACCGGTCCGAACCTCCGGTGTCGGCGTCGACATTCCGGCGTGGTTTCGACTGGAATCGCCTCACATCTGCCACTGTGTTCCCATGGCTTCGCGATCAGCGGCACGTACGGGATGCCCGCCAGGGCCGAGGTCCCGGACCCTCCGCGGCCGGCCCGTTGAGCCGGCATTTCGCCGCTGTCGGACGTCCCGTGTACGAGGTCTTCGTGTCGGGGCGCACCGGGGAAGACGTGGCGGAAGAGTTCCAGGTCGCCGGCACCCTCTGCGCGGGGCGGGCCTGCGGCGGGATCAGTGATTCCGCCGATCAAGAAGGAGAGTCTGGTGGAGTTCCGTGTTCTCGGTTCGGTGGAGGTCCGCGACGCCGGTGGGGCACCCGTCGACGTGGGCGGGCCGCGCCAGCGGACCGTGCTGGCCCGGCTCCTGGTGGCGCATGGAGCCGTGGTCTCCATCAGGACCCTGATCGAGGATGTGTACGGGGACGCGCCTCCGGTGAGCGCGCCGGCGACGGTGCAGTCGTACGTGTCGCATCTGCGGCGGGCGATCGAGCCGGACCGGCCCGCACGCGGCCGGCCGCGGGTGCTGGTGGGGCGACCGCCGGGGTACGCGCTGGTGGCGGGGAACGTGGACGCGGCCCGTTTCACCGATCTGGTCGAGCGTGCGGAGTTCCTGCCGCCGGCCGAGGCGCTGGCGGCGGTGGAGGAGGCGCTGGGGCTGTGGCGGGGCTCGCCGTATGAGGAGTTCTCCGACGCGCCGTGGGCGCTGACGGAGGTCAGCCGGCTGCGTGAGCTGCGGCTGGTGGCGGTGGAGCGGCGGGCGCAGGCGCTGCTGGATCTGGGCCGGCCGCAGGCGGTGATCGCGGATCTGGAGGCCGAGACGGCGGCCGACCCGTTACGGGAGCGGTTGTGGTATCTGCTCGCGCTGGCCCTGTACCGCACCGGCCGCCAGGCCGACGCGCTCGCCGTCCTGCGCAGCGCAAGGAACACTCTCACCGCGCACCTGGGCGTCGAGCCCGGCCCGACGCTGCGGGCACTGGAAGACGACATCCTGCGGCAGGTCGAGTCGCTGGGGCCGGTGCCCCCTCACGTGGTGCTCGAACCCGTGGAGGCCTCCACGCCCCAGCGTGCGATGCCGGAACCCGCGGAGCGCGCGGTGCTGGGGCGGGACGGACCGCTGGGCGAGCTGGTCGCGCTGACGGGGTCAGCGGCGCGGCGGGGGGTGGCGATCGCGGCGGTCAGCGGGGAGCCGGGGATCGGCAAGACCTCTCTGCTGGAGGCGGCCTCGGCGCGGTGCATCGAGGCGGGATATCTGGTGGTGTGGGGGCGCTGCCATGACACGCAGGGCACGCCCGCGTTGTGGCCGTGGGTGCAGGTGCTGGGCGTGCTGGAGCAGCACTGCCCGCCGCCGGACCGCTCGGCGCTGGCCGGGCTGCTGGACGATGAGGTGCCCGCGGGATCGGAGGGCGCGGCGTTGCTGCGGCGCAACCAGGCGATCGCCCAGTGGCTCGTGACCGCGGCACGGCCGCGGCCGCTGGTGATCGTACTGGACGACGTCCAGTGGGCGGATCCGGCGTCGCTGGAGTTGCTGCGGGATGTGACGGTGCTGGTCGGCGGGATGACCGAGAGGGTGCCGCTGTCCGTGGTGACCGCCTTCCGCGACCCCGTGCCGACGGCGGAGGCCGGTGGCGTCGCGGTGGACGAGCTGCTCGGCCGGCTGGCCGGTTACGACCTGCTACGGATCCGCCTTCAGGGGCTGGGAGCGGAGGCGGTCGGGCAGATCGCCCAGGAGATGGGCGTACAGGTGGACGACCAGGCCGTCGTCCGCCTGACCAGCCGTACCGGCGGCAACCCGTTCTTCGTCCGGGAGAGCGTCCGGCTGCTGGCCCAGGGCCGGCCGCTGGACACCGTTCCCGCCGCGGTGGCCGAACTGGTCCGCCAGCGCCTCGCGATCCTCGGCCCCCAGGCCGGGGAGGCGTTACAGATCGCCGCCGTCGTCGGCCGGGACTTCGACCCCGTGCTCGTCGCGGAGGTCGTGGGGAGCCGGTCAGCCGGTGTCGACGTGTACGACCTACTTGACCGCGGGGCCCAGATCGGATTGCTGGTCTCCCGCGACGGGCGGATGGCCTTCGCCCATGACCTGGTCCGGGAGGCGCTTATCGACAGCCTGCCCCCACTGGGCAAGGCCCTGATTCATCGGCACGTGATGGTCGCCCTGTCCGCCCGGCCCAGGGCCGATGTGGCGGTCGTCGCCTACCATGCGGTGGAGGCCGGTCCCGCGGCCTATGAGGAGGCGGTCCGCTGGGCCGGCGCGGCAGCCGAGCAGGCCACCCTGCGCCTGGCCTACGAGGAGGCCGCCACCTGGTGGGACCGGGCCGTCAAGGCCCACGACGCCGCCGCCGGCGACCCCGGCACCCACGTCGAACTCCTGCTGAAACACGTCCGCGCTCTGCTCGACGCGGGCGACCCGATCACCGCCCGGCAGGTCCGCGCGGACGCCATCCGCACCGCCGACCGCGTCCCCGAACGCCCCGACCTGGCCGTCCAAGCGCTGACCGCACTGGACGCCCCCACCCTGTGGACCACCCGCGATCCTTATGAGGCGGTCGAACTCCGGCTGGTCCACCGATTGCAGACGGCACTGGACAACCTGCCTGACGACGACAGCCCCGAGCGTGCCCGGTTGCTGGGGGGCCTGGCCCAGGAACTGTACGACGGCAGCGGCAACCCCCGCTGCGACACCCTCTCCCGTCAGGCAGTGGACATGGCACGCCGACTGCACGACCCCTACCTGCTCATGCGGATGCTGAACGCGCGCCACCTGGCGCTGCCCCAGCCGCTGCACCTGGCAGAGTTGACCCGCATCGCCGACGAGCTGCACGAGCTGGCCGTCACCGTGCAGGCACCGGCATTCGAACTGCTCGCCCAGATGCTGCACACTCACAACCATCTCGAAGCGTTCGACCTCGCCGCCGCCGACCAGGCCGCCACCCGTTGCCAGGCGCTCCTGCAACGCCTTCCCCAGCCCTGGCCACGTTTCCAGCACACCCTCTGGCAGGCCAACCGCCTCGCCCTTGAGGGCCGATTCCACGACGCCGAGAAACTCCGCGACGAGGCCGAGCGCCAGGCGGAGCGGGTCGGGGTGTGGCACGCGCGGCCGGCCGTGGCCATGAGCCGCCTGGCGATGCGGTGTCAGCAGGGCGCCATGGCGGATGCCGGACCGCTCGTCGACGCGATCAGCGGCGTCCACCCCACGATGGATCACGACGCCCGGGTGCTGCACCTGCTCGCCCAGGGACGCGAGGGCGAGGCCCGCGCGCTGGCCCGGGCCGGCTGGCCGTCGCCGCCCCTCGACTGGTCGTGGCTGTCCACGACCTGCCTGCAGGCCGCAGCCCAGGCCGCCGTCGGCGACCGCACCGCCTGCGACAGGAGCTATGCCACTCTGCTGCCGTACAGCGGGCGGATATCGACGATCTCCGCGGTCATGTGCATGGGGCCGGTCGACTGGTACCTCACCCTGCTCGCCACCGCCATGGGCGACCACGACTCCGCCGCCCGCCATCTCGCCGTCATCGCGCGACTGGCGGAGCGCAACGGGCTCACCTGGTGGCGGGACCGGGCGATGGGGACCGCGGCGGCCCTGCGCCGGCGTACGTCCGGCTGAAGACGAACACCCCTGTGGAGAGGGACGGCGGATCCCGCCCGGTCTGGCCGGACGGGATCACGCGCTCTGTCTCTGCTCGTGCCGGGGCCGGCCGTGGTCCGGACGTCCCGCGCGTCCCGGCGTGGCGGCCGAGAGCCGCGAGACGGTCCGCACGGCGTCATCCGCTGACGCGGATCGTCCCGGTCACCGGGGACGGAGAGGCACTGTTGTCATAAATCGGCTCACCCTTGGCGTTCCAGACCCTGACGACCAGCCGGTCGGTGCGGTCGGCCGGTTTGCCGCCGTCGATCGCGGTGATCTCGTAGGTGACGTGGACCGTCTTGTTCACCTTTCCGGTCCCGCGCAGGACGGCCGTGCCGTCGGCCGCGGCCAGTACAGCGAAGGCGGTGTCGCGCAGGTCGAACCCGGGGGCGTCGTAGTGCAGCCCGCCCGTGGGGACGGCCTCGCCGTGGCGGTAGCGGGCAGTGACGTTGAAGGTCGTCTTGCCCCCATTGCCGCACTCGGCGTTCACCGTGCAGGCCCCGGCGGGTGAGACCGTCTGCCCGGCCCCCACCAGCGACCCGGCCGGGTCGTAGACCAGCACGTAGGCCTGCTGCCCCTCTGTGGTGGCGGCGCCGTCGTCGTCGGTCACCGTGACCGAGATCGGGTAGCGCCCGGCCTTGGTGAAGACGTACGACCCGCCGACGGTGCCCTTGCCGCCGTTCTCGGCGATCGCCGCGGTCACCTGCCGCCCGCCGATCGTCCAGACGGCGGTGTGGGTGTCGGCGGTGCCCGGATCGGTGAACGCCGCCTCCAGCGACATCGGCTCGCCCACCGCCACAACCTTGCCCGCCTGCGGCGCCCGCAACGTCACCTGCGGCGGTGCGTTGGTCACGTGCAGGGTCAGCGTGGCCGTACCGGTCGCCCCCTTGTCATCGGTGACCGTCACAGTGATCGCGCGGTCGCCGTTGTCTGCGGGGATGTGCTCCAAGGTCAGCTGCGTGCCGTGCAGGGCGGTTTTCCTGGGCCCGGCCCCGTCGCCGTAGTCAACCGTCGCGGTCCAGGAGGCGGAGTCGGGGTCGGTGAACGACCCCGCCGCCCGCCACGCGGCGCCTTCGGCGACGGTGTCCGGCCCGGTCAGCGTCACCTTGGGGGCCTCATTCGGCGTCTCGGCCGTCTTGACCGTGACCGTGAACGTCCCGGTCGCCTCCAGTCCACCGTCGTCTTTGACCGTGACGGTGACGGTGTAGGTCCCCGCGCTCGCCCACTGATGCTCCAAAGCGATCCGCTTGTCCGCGCCGGGGGTGACCGGCCGCACGCCGGACCCGTCGCCGTAGTCGACGGCGGCGGTCCAGGAGCTGGAGTCCGCGTCGGTGAAGGACACGCTGCGCTGCAGCTTCTCCCCCACCGTCACCTCGGCGTCCGGTCCGGCCGTCACGACGGGCGCGGTGTCGGGGGCCGCGTCCTCGATGACGTACGGGATGCCCTGCGAGGTGGTCTCCTTGCCGTCGGACACGAACACCGCCGCCATGCCGGTGCGCGCGGAGGTGAAGGTCGTGGTCGCCGTCACCGTGCCACCGCCGGCCCGCTGCTTCACGGTCGCCGCCTCCGGAGCGGCACCCCCGAACGTCACCTCCGCGGTGTGCTTATCAGCGGCGTCGGCGTCGGTGAAGTCCACGCTCAGCGTGAACGGCTGACCCACTGTGCCGTGCAGCGGAGCGGACGGCACCACGATCAGCGGCTTGGCGTTCGCCGCGGCCCCAGTGCCCGTCAACGTCACCGTGTAGGCCGGCTCGGCACCATCGGCGGTGGTGAAGGTCAGCTTCCCGCTCGCCGCGCCCTCGGATGTGGGAGTGAACGTCACCGTGACCGTGCACGTGGCGCCCACCGCCAGCTCCACCGGGCAGGAGTTGGACTGCGCGAACGGCCCCTGCACCGCGATCACCTTCAACGGGATCGGATCGTTCAGCCGGTTGGTCAGCGTCACCTCGACCGGGTCGCTGTTCGACCCCACCCTCACCGGCGTCGGCCAGTTCACCGCGGTCTTGTCCAGCAACGGCCGCACCGTCGCCGACACCGACGCCGCGTTGTTGTCCGGCTTGGGATCGCCCACCGCCAGGCTGTACCCATAGGCCTCAGCCTTCAACTCCGTCCCGTCGACCATATCCGCCGGTAGTTTGACCGACACCTCGATCTTGGCCTGCCAGCCCGGCTTCAGCGTCGCCGTGTTGCGGAACCCGCCCTTGATCGCCGTGCACGTGCCACGCCAGGTCTCGCACTCCGCCGCATCGGCGAGAGTCGCGGGGATGAGGATGTCCAGCCGGACATCGTTCGCCGTTTCAGGCCCCTTGTTGGCCACCGTGGCCGTCCACGTCACCGTCGACGTCGGTCCCGGCTCGGCCGCCGACACCTTGGTCGTCACCTCCAGATCCGCCCGAGCAGTGGTCGGCGTCAGCAGGAACGACCGATCCGCCTGAGCGAACCCAGCCGAGGTGGTCGACCTGTCCCGCATGAACCCCTGCGCCACGATCTGACCCGAGGAGTTCATGTCATAGATGGATCGCACGCCTATGCACGGCACCGTCGTGTCCTCCAGCTTCTCGGGGCACAACGGCCGGGGCAGCAGATCCGCCAGCTTGTACTGCTTGTTGTCCAGCCACAACGCCGGCACCCACTCGGCGAACTGCGTCGGTCCCTCGGTGAAGCCCGCCACGAGGCCGCCGTCGTTGACCGCGCTCGCCCGGCCCTCACCGAGATCCGTCGGCTGGCCGTCCCGCCACACATAAGCGTGGCCAGGGTCGTCGATGCCACAATCCAGCTGGCCGGCCACCGTGCCGCTGAGGTTGATGTCATAGGCGAGCCCCTCGGGCCATTGGCAGGTCTTCGGAATCGGGAGTGCCGTGGTCTTCCCGCCCTCGTACACGGCCGGAGTCCAGCGCGTGGGCGTGTCGCCGACACCTCGCCTTGTGACATACCCACCCGCCACGGCGCCGTAGGTGTTCATCCGAGGCGCCAAGGGGCTGCAACAGTACGGATGGCTGTAGCCGTAGTCCGCGTGGAAATCCGAGGTGGCGGGCGCGATCCCTACTCCCTGATCCCACAACGTCCACCTGCCGCCCTTCTGGCCGAACACCTGACCGCTGTCGTTCAGGTCCAACGCCCAGCCCTCGGAGTCGGGTTGCAGATCCGTGACCGAGCCATCGCTGCGATACACCACAGCGTGCTCCTCGCGGCCCTGCTCGGTCGACGCGGTCGCCCAGCCCGAGACGTCTCCGGCCTCGTTGATCCCGGTGGCGCCGGCGTTACACCGGTCAGTGCCGACCCCGTCCGTACACGTCAGGCCGCCCAGGTCGGTGAACTCATCCGCCTCCCAGCGCGCCGCGTGGCTCTTCCGCAGCCCGGCCGGTGGTGCGATCGTCACCGCGACCTGACCACGATCGTTCACCGCCACCGCCCGTGTGTACGCCGGATCCTCACCCGCGGCGCCACCCAGCTCGGTCACCGTGTACGAACCGAACCGCGCCACCACCTTGTGGGGACCGTCCATGACCAGGGTCAGCGGACCGCCCGGCCGCTCCTCGCCGTCGACGATCCAGCCCAGCGGAATTAGGCCCGCGTCGGCCTTCGCCATGATCGTGACCTTGGTTCCGGCCTGGTAGCCGTCCTGGGTCGGCGAGGCCGACACGCTACCCCCCGGCTGCGCCGACAGCGTCAGCGCGAACTCCCGGAGGTCAGGCTTCTTCACCTCCACAGCATCGGACGCGGTCCGCGTGCCCTTGGCGGTGTCGGCCTTCACCATCACCGCGTACACACCGTCAGCCAGTGGTTCTGACGTGGCGCCGTACACGCCGTCATCGGCCGCGCCGTCGCCGCTGGCGCCGTCGTCCTTCAACGTCAGCTCATGACGGCTGTTGTCATCGGCGATCAGCACCGCCGTCACCGGCACCCCGGTCATCGGCTGACCGCCGTCGGTGACGGTGCCCGTCACCCCGACCCGTCCGTCCTTCGACGGCTCCTCCAGTCTGGCCGCCACCGTCACCGGGTTACCGGCGACCCAGGCGACCAGATCGGCCTCGACCGGAGCGGAACCCGTGTTCGTGATCTCCAGCTGCCATCGGCCCGCCTGCGGATCGGCGACATTCAACCCCTGGATGAGCCGCTTGGCGGCGGCGCTGTCCGGGGCGTAGGAGGTAGCCGGCCGCCCCGTCGGGTCACGCAGCAGCAGACCCGCCGTCACCGGCAGCTTGGTGGTCACACCGAACGCCGCACCCTGCGGGACCTCCAGCGGCACGCTCGCCGTCTTGCCGGGCTCCACCGTCACCGACGGACTGGCGAACACCGAGGGCTCCTCACCGTCCTGGTCCTGGTTCACCGGTTCCCGCTGCGCGGTGAGACCCGCGCCGGAGGGGTTGCCGAAGTCTCTGGACGCGATCCGCGGCAGGACGTAGCCGTCGAAGACGCTCTGCAGGAGGGTCATGTCCCCGTGCTCGAGATTCGGGACATGGGGCTGGTCTGGGTACAGGTACCGCGCGCTGTCCACCGCGACGACCCCGTCACCGTCGTCCCAGGAGATGTCGTCGGGAGTGCTGCAGGGAACGGTGATGCCTGTGCCGACGAGGACGGAGATCGGAACGCCCCTGGAGTTCCCGTACTTCTGGTTGAAGATGTCCTGCACGTACTTCGTGGAGAGCTCCTTCAAAGCGGGCATGGCTGGTGCCCGCTCGGGCTTGTTGAGCCACAACAGCATGTCCGCGCAGCGCGCTCCGAGGTTCGGGGTGCCCATCTGGAGCAGCCGGTTCACGGGCTGCTTGCCGTCCGGATTGATCGGCATCCGGGTCGCGATGTACTGACGGGAGATCAGCCCGCCGAAGGAATGAGCGAGGAGATCGATTTGCCACGCGCCCGTCCTCCAGCGGACTTCTTCGATATATTTCGCGAGCTCCGCGACGTTCTGGTCGAGAGTGTTGGTGGGCGCCGAGGGGTTCTTCTCGTCGCCCGTGTTGAGCGTGCCCAACGCCTTTCCGTCCCCGACGGCGAATACCTCGGCCAGCGGATGCCTGGTCTTGGCGATGGCGGCATAACTACTCCACGCCTGTGCCGCGTTGCTCATCCACCCGTGCACCAGCACCAGGGGCTTCGGCCGGATCGCGAACTTCTCCTCCTGCTTTCTCTTCAGGATCCCCCCGACGAACAGGAAGGCTTTGATGAAGCGCTCGGTCGCAGGCGCGATGTTCACCGATGCGCCTCGCGTCCACGCCATGCCCGCGGTGTCCACGATCAATTGGTGCTTGACCGTCTCGTATGGGGCGAGAACCGTGTCGAAGCTACCCCCGGGCAACGGTCTCATCTCCGTCGAATCATAGCCGTCCATGGCGCCTTGCCGCAGTATGAGATGCGTAGGGGCGGGCTCGGCATCGGGGTTCCTGATGGAGACGGTAACCCGGACCTTGTTACCGTCCGTCACCCCGTCGGTCGGCACCGAAACCCATGCCGTCGAGGGGTATCTCTGGGTTTCGAAGGTTACTGATTCGATGACCGGGGGCTGGTATTTCAGGTCGAGCAGGAAGGCATGGACCGTGTGCTTGTCCTCTCCCGGTTCCGGTACCATCACGCCGGCGACGAGGCCCTGATCGTTGATGGCGGCGGCCTTCGACAAGATCATGCCGTTCCTGTCGGCGATGCTCACCACGTTGTTCAGGTCCACTACTTGGCCATTGGCATAGAGAGCGGCGTGGTTGCCGTCGCCCCCGGCGTACGTCACGCCCACACCGATGCCCGCGTTATTGATCGCCACGATGACTCCGGGCCTGTCGAACTCGTAGGCGAAGCCGTCCTTGTCCCAGATGACGGGGACGTCTTCGTCCGACGTCCTGTCGCGCCCGTAACCGGCCACCTGTCCCGCATTGTTGATGTCGTAGGCGAGGGCGCTCCCGGAGAAATTCAGCCGATCTCGTTGAACGTCGATGGGCTGGCCGGGCTCGGTCCGGAAAGCGGCGTAGTCCGTGATTTTCGGATCGGGGTTCATGTCGGCGCCGCCGACAACGGCACCAAGATCATTGATGGCCAGGGTGTCTATGCGCTGTTTGGGGAACGCTTCCAGCCGCAACATGGAGCCGTCACGATTCCGCACCCATCCGCTCGTCCCGGCGGCACCGTTGGTGATGCCACCGGTGACCTGTCCGACGTTGTTGATGCTGTGGGCACCGATGAACTGCTTGCCGGGCGACAATGAGCTGCTCGATCCGCCCTTATAGAGGAAGGCTCCCGAGTAAAGCTGGTCCCCACTGCCGGTGTCGAGGTAGTAGGAGTATTTGCCGACCACCGTGCCGTCGTCGGCGACGTCAAAAGCCTGGCTGGATCTCGCGTTGCCGGGAAGGGTCGCGTGCAGATCAACGACGGATCCCCCCGTGAACAGAATGGCCTTGGTACCATTCGTCGCAGCCACGTCGCCTTTGTTGTTGATGCCACCCACGTAGCCCGGATATGCCCCGATATCGCCGAGATCGGTGAATTTGTAGGTAGGCGCAGCAGCAGGCGAAATCTTGCCCAAGGACGCCGACGGCACAGGGGCGGCGCTCGCGGGCGTAGGCGCGATGAGCGTGGTGACCATCACCGCGAGTACGGGTAGCGCTGTCCATCGCGCGTAGATACGCCGGATCAATCGATTCAAAGGGTAGCCTCCTGAATAAAGGCCGGGGGCTTGGTACGGCCCGGTACATGTCGAGTGGCCATGAACTGGGCCGACGCTCAACCGGATCCGCCGGCACGGATATCCGACAGCTTCGGCGATCACCGAAATTAGCCGCCCGCACTTGCGGATGATCTAGGAAAGGTCCCTTACCGGAGACGCCCGGTGTCTGTGCCGTTTCACCTCGCGTGTACGTCGCACGGCACTGGTTGAGAGTGCGCCAGCGTAGGACGATTCCCGGGGGCGCGGGGAAGGACCCGTCTGCGACTCACCGCGGCGTTCCGGCCCACTGATCACCCGCAGGTCGTCTCAAGCGTCTCGCAAGGCAAAACCGACGACATGATCCTCGCCCCTGTCGCCAGGCTGGTGCGCTGGACGATCAGCCACCGCTGACGGCACGGTTGAGGGCGGATCCAACGGTTCCCGATCACCTGCTCTCCAGCGACCACTGCGTGAGGCGCGGTCGCCGATGGGGCTCACGTGTCCCCCACGACCGACCCGATCGGCGAGCAGGGCCGAGCGGCTGACCGCTTCGGTGAGGCCAGGCGTCCCGCTCCGCAGGCCGTGCCCCGAGTACCCCTGCCGGTGGCACCGTCAGCGGCCGTCACCGCCGCCGGTCGTGTCGTCGCCGTTCCAGTGCCCGACCAGGTCGGCGTACAGGGGGGATCGCGTTACCAGGTCGCGGTGCGTACCGATGACGACCGTGGCGCCGTCCATGAGGAGGACCCGCCGAGCCCGGCGCGCGGAGCTGATCCTGTGTGCGATCACGATGAGGGTCCCCTGCCTGGCCGCGAAGGCGTTCTCGGCCCGCGCCTCGGCGGCCGGGTCGAGGTGGCTGGTGGCCTCGTCCAGGATGACCAGGCGAGCCGGGCCGGCGTGGGCGCGGGCCAGGGTGATGAGCTGCCGCTCCCCCGCCGACAGCGCCGACGGCTCCCCGATCACCGCGTCGAGCCCGCCGAGCCGCTCGACGAGCGCGTCCGCGCCCACCGCGCGGGCCGAGGCGAGCAGATCGGCGTCCGGGGTCTCCTCCGGGCAGAGATAGGCCAGGTTCTCCCGGACGGTGCCGCTGAAGACGTACGCCTCCTGCGGCACCAGCGCCATCATCGCGCGCAGCTCAGGTTCCGCGATCTCCCCGAGCGGGACCCCGCCGAGGCGGATCTCCCCTCGTTCCGGCCGCAGCAGTCCCGTGACCAGCATGGACAGCGTCGACTTGCCGATCCCGCTGGGCCCCACCACGGCGAGGTGCTCGCCCTCCGGCACGGTCAGGTCGAGGTCGCGTACGACGGGTTCCGCCTGCGGGGCGTAGGCGAAGGTCAGCCGTTCCATCCGCAGCTCGTGGCCGTCCGGCGACGCGGCACCCTCGCATGGGGCGGGGACGGCCGGCAGGGTGACGGTCTCGGCGATGCGGCGCAGCGTGACGGCGAGCGTGACGCCCCACCCCCCGATCGTGGCGGTGAGCGAGCGCAGCGCCGGATCGAGGCCGGTGGACAGATAGGTCACCGCCCCGACGATTTCCCCGGGGCTGAGCGTTCCATGCCGGGTCAGCGGCTCGGCGGCGAACAGCAGGGCGAGCAGCGGGACGTGCGCGCCGAGCGTGACGACCAGCCGCCGCCCGAGGCCGGCGCGGGCGAGCGCACGGGCGGCTTCGGCCTGGGCGCTCACCACCGCCCGCACGGTCTCGTACGCCTGGGGTCGCGCTCCGCACGCGGCCACGTCACGCAGCCCGGCGAGGATCGGGGTGACCTCGGCGGTGAGCCGCTCGCCGGTGAACATGAGCTCACGCTGGCGATCGACCAGCACGGGCAGCAGCCTGGCGAAGACCACCAGCGCCAGGAGCACGGCGCCGGCGGCGCCGGCCGCGGCCGGCGGGGAGAGCACCAGCAGTCCGCCCAGCGCCGCGATCAGGGAGACGCCCAGCGAGCGGGTCGTGCGCAGCAGGGCGGAGACGAGCTCCCGCAGTGTCTCCACCTGCTGGGTGAGTCTGTTCGCCGCGGCCTCGTCGGGCGGTTCCCCGCCGCGGGCGGCGCGGATGACGGTGGCAGTGACGACTGCCTCGACGAGGTCGTCGCGCATCGGCTCCACGAGCGCGGCCAGGTGAGGGAACATCATCCGGGCTGCCACCGCCTTGACCAGCATCGCGGCTCCCAGGGCGGCCAGCCAGGCCATGCCGGTTCCGGGCCGTCCGGCCAGGAAGCCCCGGTCGAGCGCGGCGGCGACGAGCAGCCCCGACAGCCATGCCGGGCCCGCTTCGACCAGCGACCAGGCCGCGGCGGCGGCGAGGGGACGCCTGCGGGGGCGCAGCAGCGCCAGCAGCAGCTGGGTACCGCTGGTGACAGGCCGGTCGCCGGCGAGTGTCGCGGCGGCGGCAGCCGGCAGGCCGGAGGTTCCGGGCCGCGGACGGGTCATGGACCCGCCGTGCATCGGTCTTCCCCTCCCGCCGCCTCGCGGCCGGGCGGCATCGGCGTGACGCGCCCGCCCTCGGTGCGTACGGCGCTCGCATCGGCGGGTGGTTCCGGCTCGGACGCGAACAGGGCGCGGTAGACCGGGTCCCGCCACAGCTCTCGATGAGTCCCCCTGGCTCTGACCCGGCCGCCGTCCAGCCAGACGACGAGGTCGGCGCGGGCGGCTGTCGCGGCGCGGTGGGCGACGACCAAACGGGTCCGCCCGCGCATGCCCTCCATGAGGGTGCGGGTCACCTGGGCCTCCGTCACGGTGTCGAGACTGGAGGTGGCGTCGTCGAGGACGGTCAGCCGTGCCTCCCGGACCAGTGCGCGCGCCAGGCCCAAGCGCTGGAGCTCACCGCCCGACAGCGGGGCCGCCTTCGCCGGGGTCGCGTAGCCGTCCGGGAGGCGGCAGACCACGTCGTCCACGTGGGCGGCGCGCGCGGCGACCCGTACGCCTGCGCCGTCGACTCCCGGGGTGCCGTAGGCGATGGCCGAGGCGAGGTCGCCGCCGAGGAGCACGGGACGCTCGAACGCGTAGGCGACCGCGTCGCGCAGCGCGTCCGGGTGGACGTCCGCGACGGGATGCCCGTCGAGCAGCACCTGTCCCCGGTCGGGGTCCGCCAGGCGCCCGGCCAGCGACGCGAGTGTCGTCTTGCCCGCGCCGGAGGGGCCGACGAGCGCGGTCATCGCCCCAGGAGGGACTTCCACATCGACGTCGTCGAGGATCGTGACGTCGTCGCGGGCCACCGTGACGCCGCGGAACGACAGCGCCCCGGGCCCCGGCGGCAGCGGCCGGGTCCCCGGAGACGGCGCCGGCAGGGCCAGCACCTCCCAGACCCGGCCCCCGGCGGAACGCGCGTGGGCCAGAGCCGCCAGCCCGTCGACGTGGTCGGCGAAGGCCAGCGCGAGCGCGGTGTATCCGGCCACCGCGAGCAACTGCCCCGCCGCCAGGCGCCCCTGCGTGACGCCGAGCCCCGCCACGGCGAGGACCAGCACTTCCACCAGCGGCAGCAGCAGGCCGATCCGCAACACTCCGCGCGCCTGTGCGCGCCACAGCGTGTGTCCCGCCCTCGCCAGATCCGGAAGGGGTGCGAGCACCCGGCGGATCTCACGGTCCGCGGTGCCCGCAGCGCGTACCGTGCGGATGCCCGCCAGGGTGTCGGTGAGACGCGCGGCCAGGCGGCCCTGCGCCTCCTGGTAGGGCTCGTAGAGCCCGGACAGCCGGGCGACGAACACCCGAAGGACGATGACCGCGACCGGTACGGCGGCCAGGAAGGCGACGCCCGTCCACCAGTCGGTCAGCAGCAGCGCCGCGATTCCTCCGATCAAGGTGAGGAGTCCCGTCGCCGCGGACAGCGACGCCAGCGGTACGGAACCGGCGGTACCGGTGTTGCTCACCAGGCGGTTCGCCAGGTCCCCGGCCGGGTGCCGCCGCAGCTCCGCGGCGCCGAGCGTGAGGACGTGGGCGACGAACCGCAGACGCAGGACCGAGACGGCGGTCGCCGTCGACGCCACTCCGGCCAGCGCCCCCACGACCTCGGCGCACACGGTGACGGCCAGGACGAGCGCGAGGGGCCGGGCGGCCCGGGCGCCCTCCCCCGCGAGCACCCCGTCCACGGCGGCGGCGAGCGCGGCGGGTGCGGCCAGCGCGGCGGCGGAGCCCACGACGGCGGACAGCGCCGTCACTGTGAGCGGGGCCCACGCTGCCCGCGCGGAGTGCGCCAGCAGCCGGTCGGCGTGCCTGAAGGTCGCCGGCCGCCCCGGCGTCCCCGGAACCTGACGTGCCATCGTCTCCTTCTCGGAAGCCTTGTTTTGGTGGTCCTGTCCGCGGGACGGACAGGACCGTGATCCTTGCTGACTTCGGCCACCCCTGGGATGAGGTCTGGGACGCCAGTCGCCCCAGACCTCACCTCAGTTACCTAGGCGACGTCCATCCGGAGCGCCGCGGCGCCCGGATGGATTACCACCAGCCGCCGGTGGTGGTGACGGTGACCGTGTTCTCACCGCCGCCGGTGCGGTCGCAGGTGACCATGCAGGAGGGGTTGCAGTTCTGGAGGCCGGCCTCGTCGTCGGCCGGCAGCATGTCCAGAGCGGAGATGTTGAGCTCCATGACATAACCTTTCTTGATGTGTTGCGGGTCACCGCCCTGTGCGACGGCCCTCTTTCACGACCGGTCTCGCCCGCCGCCCGTCCCGTACGGGGCGGAACGCCATGCGCGGGCCGGCCGAGCTCGAAGTGGTCCACGGCTCGCCGGGAGCGTGGACCGGGGGCACCCGTCACGGACGGTGGCACGGCCCCATGGTGAGGAAGTCGGTGACGGCGTCGAGGACGGCTCCGCCCCGGACGTCGTACTGCGGATCGTGGCCGCCGCCCGGGATCTCCAGATAGGTCACCTCGGCGGCCTCACGGCCTCCGGCCTCGCGCAGCCGGGCGCAGAGCCGGCGGGAATGACCGACAGGGATGATCGGGTCGTCCTCGCCGTGCACGATGAGGAGCGGCAGCCGCATTCGGCCGGCCAGCCGGAGCAGGTCGCGCGGGCCGAGCTCGTCGTCGATCTCCGAGCGGCCGCCCAGCCGGTCGAGCAGGGCCCGTACGGAGGGTGGTCCGTCCTCGTACAGCTCCCGCCCGGACAGGAAAGGCGCGACGGCCGCGGCGCGGGACCACAGATCCGGCTGCGCGGCGGCGGCCAGCAGGCCCAGATGGGCGCCGTAGCTGACCCCATAGAGCGCCGGCCGAGCCCTCGCGGGTCCGCGGCGGGCGGTCAGGTCCCGGGCCAGGTGCAGGACGTCGTCCAGGTCGGGCCCGCCCCACGCGCCGCGGATGGCGTCGCGGTGTGCCGCCCCGTACCCCGTGCTGCCGCGCTGGTTGGGGGCGACGACGGCGACGCCGCCGGCCGCGAGGCGCTGGAAGAGCGGGTCGAAGGCGAACTGCCAGGCCGCTTCCGGACCGCCGTGCAACGCGACCACGACCTCGCGGCTGGTTTCCGGGGCGCCGTACACGATCGCCTCGACGGGCCCCGCCGCACCGGAGCAGGTTCTGACCCGGGCCGGTTCCCAGCCGGTTTCGCGACGCTCCCCTTCGGACAGGAACCGCGGCGCGCAGCCGTCGGCCACTCGGACGACACCCGGGGGGCGGTCGGGTGCGCTGTGCACCACGTGCAGGCCCGCGCCGCTCCAGTGGGCGAGCGGAAGCAGGGTTCCGGCCGGAAGCTCGACGTCGACGCCGGCGTCCTCGGCCAGGTCGTGCAGGACGAGCCGGGAGCCGGTACGGCGGTTCACCGCGAGGGCCAGCCGTCGTCCCGCCGGATGCAGAGCCAGCGGCGTCACCTGCCCTTCCACGGCGTTCAGGCGCTCCGGCCGGCGGGTGGGCCCGTCGTCGCCGAGAGCCCGGACGCCCAGACGGTACGCGCCGTCGCGGAGCGCGGCGGTGACGAGCACACCCGCGCCGGGAGCCGCCAGCAGAAGACGCTCGTCGTGCGCCGGCCCGGTCAGCGGAGTGAGGGTGCCGCCGGTGACGTCCAGCACCACGGTGGCCGCCTCAGGCCCGACCCTGGTCAGGGCGAGCCGACGGCCGGCCTCGTCGAGCCAGACTCCTCCCCTGACCGAGCAGGGCAACACGGTGATCCGCTCGGGCCGTTCTCCCCTGTCGGACAGGCGCCACACGGACGTCCGCCCGTCGGGCCCGCTGGTGAACGCGAGAGCGGCCGTCCCCGCGGTCGGGGACGCGACGATCCTGACCGCGTCGCCGTGAAGGGCGCCCACCTCGTGTTCCTCGGCGCGACCACCCTCGTACGCGGGTGCGCCGACCAGTATGAGACGGTGCGCGGCGGCACCGAGGCGGCACAGGAGCAGGCCGCCTTCCTCGGTGGGCGTCGGCACGCTCAGCCAGGTCTCACCGCCGCGGGTGCGGAACGTCCGCACGCGCGCTCGCGGGAGGTCCCATATCTCCGGGACGAGGTGGTCGTGGTCTCGCCTGGTGAGGCAGGCCGCGTATCGGCCGCGCCCGGAGAAGCGGAAGTTGATTCGCTGGGCGTCGGGCAGGCGGCTTTCGCCTGCCGCCCTTCCCGCCGGGGTGACGATCACGCTCACCGGGCCGTCCCCTCCGCGGGCACGGCGTCCACCATCCAGGGACGTGGCCCACCGTGGCGGAGCCGCAGCACGAAGTCGACCACGCCCGCCAGACCGGTGCTCCAGCCGACGGACACGTTCATCCCGCTCTCGTCCGGCACCACGAGCAACCCGTCCCGTTCCGTGGCCCGGCTCCACAGGACCGCCGCCAGCTCCGCGGCACGCTCCCGGTAGACGGGCTCTCGCAGGAGATCGGCCAGGTCCAGGAGGAACTGACCGTCCCCCGCCAGACCGTGGCAGGCGGCGGTGCCCGAGCTCAGCCGCGACGCGTACACGGCCGCGGCGGCACTCTCGGCGGCCGCCCGGAAGCGCGGGTCACCGGTGGCCGCGTGCAGGCGGACCAGGAACGTACCGATCCCCGACGACCCGCTGCACCAGTGGGACAGCGTCCTGCCGCCGTCCGGAGACTCCGGCCACCAGGCGGCCCCGTCCCGGTGTTCGGCCGCGGCCAGCAGCGTCTCCCCGGCCGCCACCGCGGTCTCCACACAGTCCTGACGTTCCAGGGCGGCACCCGCGGCCAGCAGGAACGTCGCGATCCCCGCGACGCCGTGCGCGAAGCCGTAGTGCACGGCGCCCGCCAGCGCGGAGTCGAAGTCTTCGGGAACGGGCCACAGCACCTTGCCGGAAGCGGGGCGCACCGCCACCTTCAGCAGGGCGTCGGCGCAGTCCGCCGCGCGGCCGGCGAAGCGGGCGTCGCCGGTGGCCCGCCAGAAGTGCAGCACTGCCAGCCCCGTCCCCGCCAGGCCGTGGCACACGTCCGGGTTCGGCCAGCTGACCGGCATGTCGAGCGCCATCTCGGTGCCCGCGGCCCGCAACCCGTCGTCGTGGAGCGCTCGGCCCGCCTCGTACAGGCTCCAGGCGATCCCGGCCCGGCCGAAGTACAGCCCCGGCGAGGGCCGATGCTCGCCCGCCAGGCGATCCCTCGTCCAGCTCGCCGCCTGCCGCAGGCTCTCGGCGACGTCGGCCCGCGCGTCCAGCGGGATCGCCTCGCCTGCGCCGGCTCGCAGCACCGAGGCGAGCAGGGTGAGCACTCCCGCCGAGCCGTACTGCACGGCACACGGGTCGGCGTTCCGGCCGTAACCTGCGGTGACAGGCCACAGCCCGCCCCGGGCCCCGAGGCCGCCGGGCGACATCGTGCGCGTGATGTAGGCCACGCCGTCCCGCAGCAGGCGATCCTGTTCCGGCGTGCCGAGGTGGTACGCGCCCGTGGTGCCGGTCCCGGCGGTGGGCGGCTTCGGGCCGGCGGCCAGTTCCGCGAGGAACTCGTCGGCCCGCCGCAGGTCCCAGCGCCGCTCGGGCTCCTCGGCCATGAGGGCGAGCATCAGCGGCGTCAGCGCCTCCGCCAGGGGATTGCCGGCGGCGACGCTCGCCATCGTGGCGATCCGCGAATCCCACGACCGCGTTCCCGCGGGCTCGTCCGGCAGCAGCGTCGGTGTGGATCCGGTGGACAGGAAGTACAGGATGGCGCCCAGCGCGTACTGGTCGGCGGCGAATCCCGGCGCGGGCGCGTGTCCGGCGGACGCCCACTGCTCGGGCGCCGCGAAACCAGGGGTGAACGCCCTCTGGACGACGGTGCCGGGGATCGTTGCCATTTCGAGGTCGACCAGCGTGCATTCGAGCTCGGGCGTGATCATCACGTTCGTCGTCGTCAGGTCGCGCAGCACGTATCCCTGGTCGTGCACCGTGGTCACCACGGCCACCAGCCTCCGCGCCACGCGCAGGACCGTGTCGTACCAGCCCCGATCCCCTGCGGCGGCACGCTCCTCGCCAACCCACCGGCTCAGGGGCGCCCCGGGGACGAGTTCCTGCGCCAGGAAGAGATTGTCGTCCTGCTCGAAGAGCGCCACCTTCCGCGCCGTGACGCCCAGCGGGGCGAACAGGTCGAGCATGTCCGCCTCGTGGCGGAGCAGGTCACGCGCGTCCCGGCCGTCGATCGACGCGCACAGATGCGGGCGGGCCTGCTTGACGACCACCGTGCCGCCGCCGGCCCGATCCTCGGCCAGGAACACGCCTCCCCTGGCGCCGTGCCGGAGTGCCCGGCGCACCACGAACCGGTCGCCGAGCAGCACCGGCGCCGGGCCGTCCTGTTCCGGCGGCGCCAGCCGGCTCTCGAAGGGGGAGGTCGCCCACGCCGGGGGCGAATACCATGCGTTGCGCCGGTCGATCGCCCTGCTTCCGTCGGGCGCGACCAGCCGCGAGACGTAGTCGCCGTCGTTGCCCAGCTCGCTGCGCGCGGAGAAGACTCCGTACCGGTAGTGCACCAGGCTTCCCGGACGGTAGGCCCGGTCGGACAGGATCGGCGGCCCCGGCAGCCCATAGGTCGCGGAGTGCAGCTGCTCGGCGACGACCACGGCGGTCTCGTCGTCCGGCGGGTACACCGTGATGAACTTGCCGACCGACCCGCGATCCGTTCCTCGTGAGAGGAGCTCGGCCAGTTCGTTCAGATCTCCGGCGAATTTGAACGGGCACCGGTGGCGGGCCAGCACCTCGACCACCCGTGTGAGCACCAGCGGAGCCGACAGGGGCGTCGCCGACACGTGCAGCTTCCAGCCCTGCGCCCGGACGGGCGCGCCGGAGGGGACGACACGGGTCCACGGCTTGCCGGGCCGGATCTCCCAGTCCGCGACGATGAACGGCCCCGCCGGAGCCGAGCCGGCGCCCGCCTCGTCCGTCACCGGCTGCGACGACGCAGGCTCCCACGCGACCGCCCGCGCCAGCGCGGCCCTGGCCACATCCTGGAGCAGGTATCGATCCCCGCGGGGTTCACCGTCGTACATGGACGCACTCACGTTCTCTTCACGGCGCCGTCCTGACCGCGCGAACACGTCGCCCGTCGCGGGATGGCCGCCTGCCTGTCTCTGTGGTTTCCAGCTCCCCCGCAGCCCGGGACGGCCGCCCCGGAGGGTGGCCCCGCGTCACCGACCACGTCGGGAAGCTCAACCGACGACGACGCTAGGGCCGGGACTTGTAACGGACATGAAACCTCTTGTTCACCTCCGGCCTGCCGCGCGTCCTCATGCTCGGCAAGTCGCATCCAGCGATCGGCAAGCGTGATCGGATTGGTAGGCGGTCGCGCCGGTGCGGCGGCGATCCCGCTTGCCACCGGCAGCGCGGCAGGCCATACCCCATGGAGGCACGGGGTACGGCCTCGCCCTCACATGGGATTGAGATAGTTGATCGTGTCCAGGCCGGGCCAGACACGGGTCGCCGTGCCGAAATCCTGGAAGACCAGCCATTCGTTCGGGTCACCGGCACCGCTGATGAAGCCGCTCACGGTGCCGGCCGCCTGCGTCCAGGCGGAGTTGTTGATGAGAGAGAAGACCGGCGCCCCGCTGTCACCGGGCCGTATCCACGTGCCGGCCTTGGCCCCCCTGGCGGAGATCATGTCGTACCAGCACTCGTCCCCGCCGGCGATGTTGTAACCGCACACATAATCGACAGCACCGTCGACCGTGTATCCGCACCGCGGCCCACTGGTCGCTCCCGAGTAGCACAGCGACTGCCCAGGAGTCGTCCAGGCCCAGCCGACCACCGGCTTGCTGAAGTCGCTGACGCCGGGAACACCGTCCCATATCCGGTCCCCCGCGTCCGTCTGGATCAGCATCAGGTCGTAGTACCTGTGCCTCTGGGTTGCCTGGCCGATGTACTGACCGGCACCGTCGCGGAAGGTGCCGTTAATCAGACCGCAGTGTCCCGCGGTCAGCAGGTACTCCGTGGAGCCGATATGAACGCCGAACCCGCCCGTGCAGTTGTACGTCAGGTTGGTGTTCCCGCCACACGCTCCCACGCTGTGGCTGCCATCGATGCGGATGGCGAGGCCTCCGTACCAGGGGACGCCGTCGTCGCAGCGGCTGGCGAGCGTGACCGGGTCACGCTCGACCATGTGCACCGGCACGTCCAGTTCGGGGAGCGGAGCGAGCGTGCGCTTCTGCCCGGGGCGGACCGCCGCCTCCAGACCGCTTCCGTCGAAGAAGGTCTTGACCGCGTGGATTTGGCCGCCGTGTTCGACGCCCGCGGAACGCCACAACCGGTCGGCTGCCGCCCGTAGTTCCTTCCTCGAGTACTTGGCACTCCTGGCCTCGACCGGAACGCCCGCGCCGCGGGCGGCCGCGGTCACGGCCGGGGGCGGGGTCCCCTTCCACCACAGCAGGACCCGGTCCTCGGTGATCTCCATACCGGCGTAGCCCGCGTCGGCGCCCTGCTCGACGAGCGTGCGCAGCGTGGACGCCGCCCGCACCAGCGGCTCCTGGCGCGCCATGACGATCTGGTCCTCGGCCGACAAGTACGCCGGTGGGCCGGTCTGCTCCTGCGGCACGGGCTTACCGGACGGTCCCTCGGTGGCACCGGCCGCGGCCGATACGGGGCCGGACCAGACGGCGGCGGTGAGCAGCGCCGCGCTCACCGCGAACCCGAGACCGGCCCGCACCAACGATCCCGCTTGATTGATATTTCTACTAACCATGCCCCGCACCGTAGGTACCGCACTTGCGGAACTCATGAGGGTTCTTGCGACGCCGGCCTTACTGCCATAGGGCCACGGCGGGTCGGTCTCGCATCGCGAAAGTGTGGCCACCTCGGTGGTCCCGAACCGCCCTCTCACGACAAACGGCCGACCGGGCATGACTGCCCGGTCGGCCGTGCTTCGTCACCTGCTCGGCCCTGCTGGTTCCCTCTTGAAGTGGGACGGCAGGGCTGAGAGGAGAGCCCCGCGCGCCGATGGTGGGTTCCAGCGGCGCGCGGGTGGTGTGATCGTCGGGTCAGCCGGCGACGCGCAGGACGCCGTTGACCGGTGCGGGTGCGCCGGTGGGCTGGTTGTCGTAGACCAGCCTGTCCTTGGCGTCCCAGGCGACCAGGTGGAAGCGGTCCTTATCACCGGCGCCGGTGTCGGTCGCGGTGATCTCGAAGGTCACCTTCCCGGCACCCTTCACCTGCCCGGTACCACGCAGGATCGCGGTACCGTCCGCGGCCGACAGCACCGACAAGGACGCATCCTTCAGCTCGAACCCGGGCGCGGTGTAGCTCACCTTCCCGGCAGGCGCCTTGCCCTTGCCCTTGGCCGGGTAGTGGGCGCTGACGGTGAACGACACGGTCCCTTCCTGCGTGGCGCACTCGGCGTTGACCTTGCACGCTCCGGCGGGGACGGTCAGCGTGCCGGTACCCGCGAGTGAGGCATCCCGGTCGAACACCAGCACCTGCACCTTCCTGCCGCCCGCGGTGTCGGCGGTGGTGCGGGCGCCGTGGTTGTCGGCCACCGTCACCGACACCTGGTAAAGGCCCGGCTTGGTGAACACATACGGCAGGGTGAGGGTGCCCTTGCCGTTGTGCTCGGCCACCGCACCGGTCACCTGCTGCTTACCGATGCTCCAGGTCGCGGTGTGGGTGTCGCCCTTGGCCTTGTCGGTGAACGACCCGGTCAGGGTGACCTGCTCACCCACCGCCACCGTCGCGGGCGCCGCCTTAAGCGTCGCCTCCGGTGCGGGGTTGGTGATGTGCACAACCAGCTGCGCACTGCCCGAGCCGCCCTTGTCATCGGTCACCGTCAGCACCACCGTGTAATCCCCCGCCGCGTCGAAAACGTGCGAGAGCTTCAGCTGACCGGCGGTCAGCGCGAGCGGCTGCGGACCGGCCCCATCCCCATAGTCGGCGGTGTAAGTCCAAGAGGAGGAGTCGGGATCGGTGAACGATCCCCTGCCCACCCACTCGCTGCCCGCCTCGGTGGGAGTGTCATAGCCCAGCAGCGTCACCTTCGGCGCCTGGTTCGGCGTGTCGGCCGACAGCACCGTCACCGTGAAGCTCGCCGTGCCCTCCTTGCCTCCGTCGTCCTTCACCTTCACGGTGACCATGTAGGTTCCGGCGGCGGCCCACTTGTGCGCCAACGGGATCTGCCACCCCTCCAGGGGCTGCGGCTGCGGCCCGGTGCCGTCGCCGTAGTCCACCGTGGCGGTCCAGGAGGTGGAGTCGTCGTCGGCGAAGGACGCCCAGCGCCCGAACTGCTCCCCGATGGACACTTCGGCGTCCGGTCCGGCGGTCACCACGGGCGCAGTATTGGGGGTGGCCTCCTCGATGACGTACGGGATGCCCTGCCAGGTGGTGTCCTTGCCGTCGCTGACCATCACCACGGCCATGCCCGAAGTCGGACCGGTGAAGGTCTTGGTCGCCGTCACCGTGCCGCCACCCGGCTTCTGGTCCACCGTCGCGGTCACCGGGGGACCATCGCCCCAGGCCACCTGCGCGGTGTGCTGATCGGAGGTGTCGGCGTCGGTGAAGTCCACGCTCAGCGTGAACGGCTTGCCCACCGTGCCTCGCAACGGCGTGGCCGGAACCTGGACCACCGGCTTGGCGTTCACGTTCGCCGTGCCAGTGCCCGACAACGTCACGGTGTAGGCCGGCGCGGCGCCGTCAGCGGTGGTGAAGGTCAGCTTCCCACTGACCGCACCCCCCGCCGTCGGGCTGAACGTCAGCGTCACCACACACGTGTCCCCGACCGGCAGCTCCACCGGGCAGGAGTTGGACTGCGCGAACGGCCCCTCCACCGCGATCGCCTTCAACGGAATCGGCGCGTTCAGCCGGTTGGTCAGCGTCACCGTGACCGGGTAGCTGGTCGACCCCACCTTCACCGGTTCGGGCCAGTTCACCCCGGTCTTGTCCAGCAACGGCCGCACCGTCGCGGTGACCGACGCGCCGTTGTTGCCCGGCTGGGGATCGGCCGTCGCCACGCTGTCGGCGTTGGCCTGAACCTTCAGCTCGGTGCCATCAGCCATATCCGCCGGGACCGTCGCGCTGATCTCGACCTTCGCGCTCCAGCCCGGCTCCAGCACCTTGACCGTGTTACGGAACCCGTCCGTGAACGGCGTGCACTTACCCCGCCAGGTGTCACACTTCGCCGTCGCGGCCAGCGCATGCGGAATCAGCACATCCAACCGGACATCGGTCGCGGCGTCCTCGCCCTTGTTGACCACCGTGGCCGTCCAGGTCACCGTCGAGGTCGGACCCGGCTCAGCGGCCGACACCTGCGTGGTGACTTCCAAATCGGCCTGCGCCTTGGTCGGGCTCAGCAAGAACGACCGCCCCGATGTGGTGAACCCCGCCGACGTGGCCGACCGGTCCCGCACGAACCCCCGCGCCAGGATCTGCCCCGAAGAGTTCACATCCACCAGCGCATCCAGGCCCATACACGGCTGCGTCGTCTTGGCCTCCTCCGCCGGGCACAACGGCCGCGGCAGCAGATCCGCCAGCGCGTACCGCTTACCGCCCAGCCACAACGCCGGCACCGCCACCTCGGGCTCGCCGAACATACCGGCCACCAGGCCACTGTCATTGATCGCCGTCGCCGAACCCGGACCCAGATCCGTCCGCCGGCCGTCCTCCCACAGGTACGCGTGGTGAGTCACGGACTTACCATCGTTGCAAGTCCCGTCCCCGGCGACCACGCCCAGGTTGTTCACGTCATGCGCGACGCCACCCTCGCTCACACAGTCCGGGATCTCCAGCTTCGTGGTCACCCCGTCCTGGGATACCGCAGGACTCCAGTTCGTCGCACCGGCGACGGTGCTGTCGGTCACATACCCACCGGCCACCGCACCCCTGGCGTTGATCCGGCTGCTCAGTTCCTCACCCGTGGGCAGGCCGAACTTCGGCTCACTGGGCAAGCCGGCCGCCACTCCCCCATCCCATATCACATACGGCTCCGGGCAGTAGTCCGCCCAACTACACATGATCCCGAACACCTGACCGTTGTCGTTCAGGTCCAACGCCATGCCATGCTTGCCCGCCGGCGTCAAGTCCTTCACCGACCCGCCGGCACCGAAGACCACCGCATGCTGCTCGTTATGGCCATCGACGGTGGTGAACGACCACCCCGACACATCCCCGGCCTCGTTGATGCCGGTAGCGGCCGCCTCACAGTCGTCGGCACTGGTCGAGCCCTCGTCGCTGCACGGCAAGGCACCCAGATCGGTCACCTCACCCGCCTGCCAGCGCACCGCATGCCACTTACCGTCCTCAGCGGCGAGCGTCGCCACCTGACCGGCATCATTCAACGCCACCCCCGACGCGAACGACCCATCAGACAACCCACGGATCTCGGTCACCGTGTACGACCCGAACCGCGCCACCACCGTATGCGGACCATCCATGACCAGCGTCAGCACACCACCGCCCGGACGCTCCTCACCGTCGACGATCCACCCCAACGGCATCCGCCCCGCATCCGCCGTCGGCGTGATCGTCACCACCGTCCCCGAACGGTAGGTGTCCTGCGCCGGCGACGCCGACACCGAACCACCCCGCTGCGCCGACAACTCCAGCGCGAACTCCCGCAGATCGGGCTTGCGCACCTCCACTTCGACCTGGGCGTCGCGCGACCCCTTGGCCGTCTCGGCCCGGACGATCACGTTGGTGACGCCGTCGGCCAGCGGCTCGGACGTGGCGCCGTACACGCCGTCGCCGGCGGAGCCGTCGCCGCTGGCCCCGTCGTCCTTCAGCTCAAGTTCGGCCGAGGTGCCGTCCTCGGCGGTCAGCACCGCCTTCACCGGCACGCCGGTGACCGGCTGCTTGTCGTCGGTGACCGTGGCGGTCATCCGCACCCTGCCCTCGTCGGAGGGCTGCTGGACGGTGGCGACGACCTGCACCGGGCTGCCGTCCACCCAGGCGACCAGATCCGCCTGGACCCGCTGGCCCGCCGTGTTGGTGATCTCCAGCGTCCACGCGCCCGGCTGCGGGGAGTTCACGCTCAGCCCTTGAATGGGCTGCTCGGCCTCCTCGCTGCCCGCCGCGTAGGACGCGGCCGGCTTGCCCGACGGATCACGCAGCAGCAACCCCACCGTCGACGGCAACACCCCCGTCACACCGAACGCCTTGCCCTGCGGCACCTCCACCGGCACGCTCACCGTCTGACCCGGCTCCACCGTCGCCGACGGCAGGGCGAACGACGAGGGGCCCTCGCTCACCGCGGCGGCATCGGCAGCCGCGGTGGCCTTCACACCGGATTCAGCCTTGACGTCCGCCTGCGGCCCGAACGGCGTGCCCTCGGGCGTGGTGCCCCAGTCGGCCAGCAGCGACGCGAGGCGCGGCTTGACATACTTCAGGAAATCCGGCCCCGACGTGGTCATCCGCGTATGGCTGACCTTGGTCACCACGATGTCGGGATAGTTGAACTCCGCGCTCGACTGCGGAACGACGAAATCGCCGAGTTCCTTGGTGACGGGCGTCGGATTCACAGCGATGCATTTAATGGGCCGGCCCACACCCACGAGGTTGGAGGCGCGCACACCCCTGAGACGAGTGACGTCCCTGTTGAAGATGCTCATATAGAAGGGGGTCAGCTGAGCCGCGAGCGGCCGCATCCGGTTCTTCCGCGCCAGAATCTTCGCGCATGGGGTGCCCATATTCGGGGTGCCCATCTGGAGCATCCGGTTCACCACCGGCCGGTCGTCCCACACCCCTGGCATCAGGTACTGGATGTACTGCCGCGTGATCAGCCCGCCCGCCGAGTGCGCGATCACATCGACGTGCCAGGCGCGCGACTCCGTGCGGACCCGATCGATGGCGCTCGCCAGCCGCTCGGCGTTCTGCTGAATGGAGAGAGTCTCCTTGGTCGGCTGGGTGATGTCCCCGGTGTCGAGCGTGTCGACCGCGTACCCCTTCAGGAGCGGGTGCCCGGAGGTCAAGAGCGCCTGATAGCTACCCCAGGCCTTCTCCGCGTTGCTGTTGAAGCCGTGCACCAGCACGACGGGCTTCGGCCGGATCTTGATCGATTCCGTACGGTGATCACGCTCGGAGCCACCGACCAGCAGCTTCGCGGTGACCGAGCGGTCGGACGCCGCGAAACACGGACCGAGCTGGGGATCGGTGGTCACCGCGGTGCACCGCCATGCGAACCCCGAGGTGTTCCAGTTCACGGAGACCGTGGCTTTCTCACCTGGAGCGAGATCCAGCTCGGTGTCAGTTGCCCCGTCCTTGAGCAGGCTCTTCTCGGCCACGTTCTCGACAAGCTGGAGCTTGGTGGACACCGGGTAGGGACCGGGGTTGCGAACCACGGCCTTGACGCGAACGACGTTGCCGTCGATCGCGGCGTCGCGCGCGCCCGCTTCCGGCACCGGGACCCAGTTTCTGGAGGGGTACTCCTGTGTCTCGAAGGTGACCGACTCGACGACGGGATCCGGCTGACCCAGGTCGAGCAGGAAGGCGTGCGCCACGCCGCTGCCGTCCTCCGCGATCCCGGCGATCTGACCTAGGTCGTTGATACCGGTGGCCCTTCTCAAAGTCAGGGAGGTCGATCCCTCTGGTCGCAGGGTGTTCAGGTCGATCCCGACACCGTTTTCGAACAAGGCAGCCCTTTCGGGGCCGCTTACGGTATACGTGTTTCCCACGGCGATACCCGCGCTGTTGATCGCGCGCGCCTTGCCGCCTCCGATGACCACCTGCTCATGAGGCGTACCGTTCTTATCCCAGATGACAGGGCGGTAACCGCCGTCTCTCTTCGCGTAACCGGCGACCTCGCCCTCGTCATTGATATCGACCCCACTGGACCCTTCGCCTGCCAAGTCGGCGAGGGCGTCTCGCTTGGGGTCTATTGGCTCGCCGGGCTTCGTCCGGAAGGCGCGATAGTCCAGTACCCACCGGTCAGGGTTGGCGTCGAAGACACCGGTCACCGAACCGTGGTTGTTCAGCGCCTCGGGTTCGACCACCTGGAAGCCGGGAATTGCGAGCTTCAGAATCGAACCGTCGGCGTCCCTTACCCAACCTTCGGTCCATATGCCGCCAACGGCCTGCCCCTTGTTGTTGACGCCACGCCCGAAGTCCCGATCCTCCAGACTGGTCGCGGCACCGCTTCTGAACAGGAACGCCGTATCGGAAGCCTTCTTGGAGTTGAAAAAGCCGACCACCGTGCCGTCATCACTGACGTCAGTGGCGGCGCTACTACTGGGATCGTCCGGGAGGGTGGAGTGGATATCGGTGACGTGGGGGACGCCGCCTTCAGCGGAGAACAGTACCGCTTTGGCCCCGGTAAGGCTTTCGTATGTATACCCGGCGACTTGACCCTTGTTGTTTATTCGCCCGGCGAACTCCCAGAGGTCGGAGTCCATGCGGTGGTTCAGGGAGCCGAGATCGATGAGCTTGACCTCGCCCGCCTCAGCGGTCGCCTGCGTGGAGGCAGACGAGCTGGGCGCGGCGAGCGCGGGTGCGGGTAGGGCGAGGGGCCCGGCCACCGCGGCGCACAGGGCGATGGCCGTCCGCCTGACTGAGGCACGGCCTAGTAACCAGTTCAATGAACGATCTCCACTTCTCAGGCCGTGCACCGGCACGGCACAGCATGGTGATCACGGCTATGAATGGCCTGATCATCACGAAGATCGCCCATCAACCTGCGAACCACTTGAAGCGACTTTACGTCCCGCTTATACGAGATGCCGCCGGCCTACCCAGCTCACCATAGAAGTCCAATGATCAACGGCAAGTCGGGACAGCTCCACGAGGGGGGAGGACACCCAGGCACCCGCCCGCAGCCCTCCCGGATCAAGAAGCCGCCCGTGAACCCGCACCTCAATGGCTGGATGCAGGTTGGGACACGACAAATCCCGCCCGCTGTCGTGGACCGGACGGGACCTGCTCCCTGCCTTTCCGCTGCGCTCCAGACCGCCGCGTTGAGCAGCGGTCCGGACCTCCTTCAAAGTGCCGGCCAAGGCCTGCTTGATCGTCTATCGAGTGCCGGCGCGAAGACCCGCTTGGTCAGGCCCTCCCCCACGCCCTGCCCGTCGACCGGTTGTGCCGTTCAGCCGGGCTGGGCGCGAGTCCCGCGCGCCGCTGCTGGTGGCAGCAGCGCGCGGGGTCACGTGAATTTCAGGGTCAGCCGGCGACGCGCAACACGCCGCTGACCGGTGCGGGGGCGCCGGCGGGCTGGTTGTCATAGACCAGCGTGCCCTTGGCATCCCAGACCACCAGGTGGAACCGGTCGGTCTTGCCGGCGCCGGTGTCGGTCGCGGTGATCTCGAAACTCACCTTCCCGGCCCCCTTCACCTGCCCGGTACCACGCGCGATCGCCGTACCGTCCGCCGCCGACAGCACCGAGAGGGAGCCATCCCGCAGTTCGAACCCGGGCGCGGTGTAGCTCACCTTCCCGGTGGGCGTCCTGCCCTTGCCCTTGCCGGGGTAGTGGGCGCTGACGGTGAACGACACGGTGCCGTCCTGCTTGGCGCACTCGGCGTTCACCTTGCACGCTCCGGCGGGGACGGTCAGTTTGCCGGCCCCGGTCAGCGACGCGTCCTGGTCGAACACCAGCACCTGCACCTTCTTACCGGCCGCGGTGTCGGCGGTGGTGCGGGCGCCGTGGTTGTCGGCAACCGTCACCGCAACCGTGTACAGGCCCGGCTTGGTGAACGTGTACGGCAGGGTGAGGGTGCCCTTGCCGTTGCGCTCGGCCACCGCACCGGTCACCTGCTTGCCGCCGATGGCCCAGGTCGCGGTGTGGGTGTCACCCGTGGCCTTGTCGGTGAACGACCCAGCCAGCATGACCTGCTCACCCACCGCCACCGTCGCAGGCGCCGCCTTCAGCGTCGCCTCCGGCGCGGGGTTGGTCACATGAGCCACCAGCTGCGCGCTGCCCGTGCCGCCCTTGTCATCGGTCACGGTCAGCACCACCGTGTAGTCACCGGCCGTGTCGTAGACGTGCGAGAGCTTCAGCTGACCGGCGGTCAGCGTGAGCGGCTGCGGCCCGGCCCCATCCCCATAGTCGGCGGTGTAGGTCCAAGAGGAGGAGTCGGGATCGGTGAACGATCCCCTGCCCACCCACTCGCTGCCCGCCTCGGTCGGAGTGTCATAGCCCAGCAGCGTCACCTTCGGCGCCTGGTTCGGCGTCTCTGCAGTCTTCACCGTCACCGCGAACTTACCGGTGGCCTCCAGGCCACCGTCGTCCTTCACCTTCACCGTCACCGTGTAGGTCCCGGCGCTGACCCACTGATGCTCCAGGCCGATCCGCTTGTCCGCCGACGGGGTGACCGGCTGCGCGCCGGACCCGTCCCCATAATCGACCGTCGCAGTCCACGAGGTCGAGTCCGCGTCGGTGAAGACCACGCCGCGCTGCAGCTTCTCCCCCACCGTCACCTCGACGTCCGGTCCGGCCGTCACCACCGGCGCGGTGTTGGGGGCCGCGTCCTCGATGACGTACGGGATCCCCTGCCAGGTGGTCTCCTTACCGTCGCTGACCATCACCACCGCCATGCCCGAGATCGGACCGGTGAAGGTCTTGGTCGCCGTCACCGTGCCGCCACCCGGCTTCTGGTCCACCGTCGCGGTCACCGGGGGACCATCGCCCCAGGCCACCTGCGCGCTGTGCTGATCGGAGGTGTCGGCGTCGGTGAAGTCCACGCTCAGCGTGAACGGCTTACCCACCGTGCCTCGCAACGGCGTGGCCGGAACCTGGACCACCGGCTTGGCGTTCACGTTCGCCGCGCCGGTCCCCGCCAAGGTGACGGTGTAGGCCGGCGCAGCGCCGTCAGCGGTGGTGAAGGCCAGCTTCCCACTGGCCGCCCCCTCCGCCGTCGGGGCGAACGTCAGCGTCACCACGCACTTGTCCCCGACCGGCAGTTCCACCGGGCAGGAGTTGGACTGCGCGAACGGCCCCTCCACGTCGATCCCCTTCAACGGGATCGGGCTGTTGAGCCGGTTGGTCAGCGTCACCGTGACCGGGTCGCTGCTCGTCCCCACCTTCACCGGATCCCACCAGACCACCCCGGGGGTGCTCAGCAACGGCCGCACCGTCGCCGTGGCCACCGCGGCGTCGTTGTCCGGCTGGGGATCGGCCACCGCCAGACTGTAGCCCTCAGCCTGAACCTTCAGCTCGGTGCCATCAGCCATATCCGCCGGGATCGTCGCGCTGATCTCGACCTTCGCACTCCAGCCCGGCTGCAACACCTTGACCGTGTTGCGGAACCCGCCCTTGATCGGCGCGCAGATACCCCGGAAGGTCTCACACGCCGCCGTACCGGCCAGGGCATCCGGAACCAGCACATCCAACCGGACATCGGTCGCGGCGTCGGCGCCCTTGTTGACCACCGTGGCCGTCCAGGTCACCGACGAGGTCGGACCCGGCTCGGCCGCCGACACCGACGCCGACACCTCAAGATCCGCCTTGGCGGTGGTGGGGGTCAACAGGAACGACCGCATCGAGTCGGGGAAGCCGTTAACCGTCTGTGACCGATCACGGACGACACCTTGGGCCAGGATCTGCCCCGAGGAGTTGACGTCAGACAGCGAAATCAGGCGGATGCACGGCTCGGTGGTGTCCTGGGCGCGCGTGGGACACAACGGCCGGGGCAAAACGTCCGCCAGCTTGTACTGCTTGCCGTCCACCCACAACGCCGGCACCCAGTCGCCGTCTCCCTTCGGCCCCGGCGCCTGACCGGCCACGACACCGTAGCCATTGAGCGCCGTAGCCTTGCCCGCGCCCAGATCCGTCCACTCACCGTCCTTCCAGGTGAAGGCATGCTGCCCCTGTCCATCGCCGCAGGACATCTCACCCGCCGCCACTCCCGCGTTGCTGATGTCATGCGCGACGCCGTTCACACAACCGGGGTGGGAGAACGGAGTGATCACCCCATGCCGGTAAACGGCGGGACTCCAGCTGATGGGCTCAGTGCCGGCATAGTGCGTCACCGTCGCACCGGCCACCGCACCCCCTGCGTTGATATGCGAGGTTTGACCACGAGCGGAGGGCGAATGCGTGAAAAACTCCGGCGAAGCCGGCAGGCCCCCCGCCTGCCCCCGCTCCCACACCGCCAACTGGGCACCATTCTGGCCGAACACCTGACCGTTGTCGTTCAGACCCAACGCCATGCCCGTCGTCGTGCCCTGCGGCTGCAGATCGGTGACCGAACCATCACCCCCATAAACCACAGCGTGCCGGTCATTGCGGCCGTTCACTGACGTGGTGGCCCAACCGGACACCTGACCGGCCTCGTTGATATCGGTGGCGCCCGCCTCACACTTGCCGGCATCAGGAGCATCGGTGCACGCCAAGCCGCCCAGATCGGTGAGCACACCATCCTGCCAGCGCACCGCACGGCTCCTGCCGTCCTTGCCGGTCGCCGTGGCCGCGACCTGACCACTATCGTTCAGACCGCCCGCACTGGTATGTGACGCATCCCCACCGGGCAACGCGCCCAGCTCAGTCACCGTGTAAGTACCGAACCGCGCCTCCACCGTGTGCGCCTGGTCCATGGTCAGCGTCAGCGCACCCGGACCCCGCTCCTGACCATCGACCACCCAACCGATCGGGACACGCCCCGCATCAGCCGTCGCGGTCACCTTCACCTTCGTCCCCACCCGGTAGGTGTCCTGCGCCGGCGACGCCGACACCGAACCACCCTTGCCGGCCGACAACTCCAGCGCGAACTCCCGCAGATCCGGCTTGGCCACCTCCACGACCTCGCGGTCCGTCCGCAGCCCCTTGGCCGTGTCCGCCTTGGCCACGACGTAGTACTGGTCATCGGGCAAAACGTCGGTGCGCGCGCCGTAGACACCGTCGCCGGCGGTGCCGTCCCCGCTGTTGCCGTCATCGTTCAATGTCAGGGCGATATGGGCCGGATTGTGCTCGGCACCGACCATCCGGGCCGTCACCGGCACCCCGGTCACCGGCTGCCCATCATCGGTCACCGCAGCCGTCACCGTCACCCGGCCGTCCTCCGCCGCCTGCGCCTTGGCCACCACCTTCACCGGGTTGCCGGTCACCCACGCGGTCAGATCGGCCTTCACCGCCTGCGCGGCCGTGTTGGTCACCTCCAGCGTCCACCCGCCCGCCTGCGGATTGGTGACACTCAACCCCTGGAACAGCTGCTTGGCCGCCTCACTGCCCGCCGCATACGACGTCGCCACCTTCCCCGACGGATCCCGCAGCGACAACCCCACCGTCTCGGGCAGCACACCGGTGACACCGAACGCCAGCCCCTGCGGCACCTGCAACGGCACACTCGCCGTCTGTCCCGCCTCCACCGTCACCGTCGGCCCGTCGAACATCGACAGCGAGCCGTCCTGCCCCGCACCGTCACCGGTCGTGGCGGTCGTGGCGGCAGCGCCGGCCGGCGCCGTGACCTTCTTGCCCGGCGCCGCGGTCGACTGCTTGCTCGTCAAGGTGGGGCCGGGGAGTCCGGTGTCGAGGACCTTCAGCGTCGCCAGCCGCGGCAGGACGTACTCCGTGAAATCCGCCTCAGAGAACGTCATGAACGAGTGAGGCGTATAGGTGATGTGATGATCGCCCCATCCGGGAAGGAGGTGCAGCGCGCTCCACGTGGGAACGACAGTATCGCCTACTGACGGTAACGGGTCCTTTGCCGTGGTGCAGGGAACCGGCAGCAGGTCGCCGACGAGGTTGGAGGCCAGCACACCCTTCAGGTTCGTGATCCAGGCGTTGAACCCTGTGTGCTCCTCGTCGCCGTTCATCCGCTCGGTGGTGTTATCGATGACCGCCGGATACCAGGGAGAAAGCTCGTCCGAGATCGACTTTTCCACCAGCATGTCCGCACACGGGCTGCCCGCGTTCGGCACGCCCATCCCGATCAGGCGGGTCACCACCGGCTTGTTGTCCGGCGTCATCGGCATCTTCGTCTGGATGTACTGCCGAGTAATCAGACCACCCATCGAATGGGCCACCACATTGACATAAAAGGCGCCCGTCTTCTTGCGCACATCTTCAATGTAGGTCGCCAGCTCATCGACGTTCTCCCACATGCGGTAGGTCTCGTGCAGCGGGTTCCACTTCTCGCCGGTGTCCATCCGGCCCTCAACCTGGCCGTCGCCGACCGCCCACACGTGGCCCTGCGGATGACCCAGCTCCTGCATCATCTCGTCGAACTCGCCCCAGGTGTCCTCCGCGTCGCTGCGGAACCCATGCACCGCCACCACAGGCTTCGGCACAACGACGACGGGCTGGGACTTGCTGTCCACGACCCTGTCACCGTAGTAGAGCTTCGCGGCCACCTTACGGTCCGACTGCGGTTTGGCGCCCTTCTCCCAGGCCCAGCCCGTGGTGTCCCAAATCTCATACGCGGTGAAAGTCTGATGTGGATGCAAATCAAGTATTTGCGCTCCACTGACGATGCTGCGACCGGTCACCTCGTCGACCAGCCGAAGGTCTGCAGACACGGGGAAGTTGCTGGGGTTGGTGACCTGGACGGTGACGCGGACCTTGTTGCCTTCGACCGTGCTGCCCCCGTCCGCCGCGGAAGTCCACTCCGTGGAGGGGTACCTCTTGGTCTCAAGAGTGACCGAATTGATGACGGGCTGGGTTCCCAGATCGAGCAGGAAGGCATGGTTGACGTTGGAACCACCGAGCCGGCCGACGCCCGCGATCTCGTTGAGATCGTTGATGTCCTTGGCACTGCGCAAGGTCCAGCCCGAGCCCGGTGGCAGCAGGGTATTCAGATCGATTCCCTCGCCACCTTGATACAGAGCGGCACGCTCACGTCCCCAGCTGTCGATCAGCTCTCCCACGGCGATGCCAGCCTTGTTGATCCCTTTCACCCTGCCGCCGCGGGAAGGGATGGTCTGCATAATGGGTTTGCCGTAATCATCCCAGATGACGGGGAGAGCCACCTCGGGCGTGCTGCGCCGGTCCACATAGCCTGCGACCCAGCCCTGCTCATTGATTGCGGTGGCTATTGTGGCGAAGAATCCGTCCGCAATGGGGACCGTCAGAATATCCCGCCTCGGGTCGAGGGGCTCGCCGGGCTCGGTCCGATAGGCCTGAAAATCCCAGGGCGGATCAGAGTCCATGTCAGCGAAACCGACGACCTGACCGGAATTGTTTATGGCCCTAGCCTCCAAATACTGATTTTTGAAGGATCGCAGACTCAACTTGGAACCGTCCGCATCACGCACGAAGGCACTGCCCACAACTTGACCGCGGTCGTTGATCCCGTAGGCCCCTGCCAATTTGCCTATGGGGCTTACTGTGCCGTTTTTGACGAGGTAGGTCATACCCGCGGGCGCGTCGTCATCCGTGCTCGTGTTGTCAGTAGTGACGACCACCGTGCCGTCGTCATTGATATCCTGAGCAACGCTTGAGTTGTCGCTCCCCGCGCCGACGAGCGCGTGAATATCCGTGACGGTTCCACCGGAAAACAGCACGGCATGCTCTTCGTCAATCCCCGCAGTGCCACCGCTTCTGAATCCAACGACCTCGCCTTTGTTGTTGATGGCGGTAACGTCACCTTCGGAAATGGCATCGTCGTCGTCATCGACGGGACCGAGATCGATGATCTTGACTGCGGGCTCCGCGGCCGCCACCTTCACGTCCCGAGACAGCACCGAGGCGGACGCGGCCAGCGCGGGTAGGGGTATGGCTAGGGAGCCGACCACCGCGATGGTCAAGCCGACCACCACGGCGATCAGAGGGGTCGCGATCCGCCGAGCGGAATCGCGTCTGGGTAACAGGATCAAGGATCCCTCCGCAACTAGGGCCGCGCCTTCGGGGCGCCGCCAGTGACTTCCAGTGGGCCTGGTAGGGGAGTCGCGGTCCCGGGCAGGGGTGCAGGACAGACGAATCCCGGTAGCCGATTGCAACAGCTGCGCTTGCGACTCGCGTGAACCGACTTGCAGGGCGCCGCCACTTGGTGATCGCGATGTGAGTGAGGGGTGGACGCCTGGTAAGGAGGTTGTGGGCACGAAACCGTCTGCCTGCGCTGCCCGCCCTCAGGGCCTTGGCCCGAGAGTCCCGCCTGCGGCGCAGGAGTCGCTTGCGGCGCGCTGGAAGGCGTTTGCAGGAACGTGCGAGTCACCGGGGCGGGGAGGCACCAACTCAGAAGCCCACGGGACTACAGCCTGATGTCTGCTCCTGCGTGAAGCCGTGATTCGACCATCCAGCCACGAAGATGGTCGCGAGCCCGGCTCTGCAGTATCACGAACGGCATTACAGGGGTCATCTGTATGCCAGCGAATGCAACGTGTAGAACCTGCCGAGCGAATGCGAGATCCTCGGCGGTCGTTGCAAGGTTCTTCTCGCGGCTCTGGCCCGGTCCCGCCACGAGGGGAGCCCGGTCTGCTCGGCCAACTGTTCCAGGGCGGACAGATGCTCGATGGCGCCAGCCTGGTCGCCTGTCGCGGAGGCGAGCAGAGCGAGGTACCAGTCGACGGGTCCCGCCGTGGTCATTCCGAGCCCCGTGACGATCCGCCCTCCGTACGGCAGCAGCGCGGAATAGCTCACGTGGCAGGCGGAGACGTCGCCTGCAGCGGCCTGCGCGGCGGCCTGCAGGCAGGTCGTGCTCAGCCAGGACCAGTCGCGCACCGGTGCCCGCCACCCGTCGGCCGCCGCCACGCGTGCTTCCATGCGACGTCCGAGTGCGGACAGGTGCAGGACTCGGCCGGCGTGAGCGAGTGACGGGTTGACGCACGTGATCTCGCCGATGAGCGGGCCGGCCTCTCCCATGCGGCCCTCGCAGTACGCCAGCGTCAACCGCCCGGTGGCCACTATTTCTGCCGCGTGCTCCCAGCCCAGGCGGTCAGCCTGTCGCTCGGCCTCGTCGTACGCCGCCCTGGCCTCGTCGAATCGGCCGTCGAGGGCGAGGCGGCCGGCCTGCCAGAGGGTGTGCTGGCAGCGTGGCCAGGGCAGGGGCAGGCGTTCCAGCAGCGCCGCACAGCGGGCGGCGGCCCGGTCGGCGCCGGCCAGGTCGAACGACTCCAGCCGGTTGTGGGTGTGCATCATCTGCGCGAGCAGTTCGAATCCCGGCGCCTGGACGCCGAGGGCCAACTCATGCAGTTCGTCGGCGATGCGGGTCGACTCGGCCAGGTGCGGCGGCTGGGGCAGCGCCAGGTGGCGCGCGTTCAGCATCCGCATGAGCAGGTGCGGGTCGCCCAGGCGGCGGGCCATGTCCACGGCTTGTGCGGACAGGGCGTCGCAGCGCTCGTCACCGCTGCCGTCGTCCAGTTCCTGGGCCAGCCCGGCCAGCAACCGGGCACGCTCGGGACTGTCACTCTCAGGTAGGCAGTCCAGTGCCGTCTGGAATCGGTGGACCAGCCGAAGTTCGATGGTTTCGCGGGGGTCGCGGGTGGTCCACAGGGTGGGGGCGTCCAGTGCGGTCAGCGCTTGGACGGCCAGGTCGGGGCGTTCGGGGACGCGGTCGGCGGCGCGGACGGCGTCGGCCCTCACCTGCCGGGCGGCCATCGGGTCGCCGGCCTCCAGCAACGCGTGAACCTGCCGCAGCAGCAGTTCGACGTGGGTGCCGGGGTCGCCGGCGGCGGCGTCGTGGGCTTTGACGGCGCGGCCCCACCAGGTGGCGGCCTCCTCGTAGGCCAGGCGCAGGGTGGCCTGCTCGGCTGCCGCACCGGCCCAGCGGACCGCCTCCTCGTAGGCCGCGGGACCGGCCTCCACCGCATGATGGGCGATGACCGCCACATCGGCTCCGGGCCGCGAGGAAAGAGCAGTCATGACATCCCGGTGCAGCACCGCCTTGCGCAGAGGCGGGATGTCCCGGAGAAGGCATTCGCGGACCACGTCATGGGTGAAGACGAGGCGGCCGCCACAGAGGGTGAGAAGACCCGCCCTCGTCGCCTGGTCCAGCGGATGAAGCGGAGCGCCTCCCACCTGGCAGACGAGCCCGGGGTCGAAGTCCCGGCCGACGACGGCGGCGATCCTCAGCACCTCGACGGCCTGCGGGCCGAGGGCGGCCAGGCGCTGGCGGACCAGTTCGGCCACCGCGTCCGGGACCGTCTCCAACGGCCGCCCCTGAGCCAGCAGCCGCACACTCTCCCGTACGAAGAACGGGTTGCCACCGGTACGGTCCGTCAGGCGTGCGACAACCTCATCGTCCATGCCCACGCCCATCTCCTCGGCGATCTGCCCGACCGCCTCCACCCCCAGTCCTTGGAGACGGATCCGCACCAGGTCATAACCGGCCAGACGGACCAGCAGCTCATCAACCGGTACGCCACTGTCCACCGGCAACGGGACACGAAACGCCCCTACCACCGACAGCGGCACCCGCTCGGCCATCCCCCCGACCAGCACCGCCACGTCCCGCAGCAACTCCAGCGACGCCGGATCCGCCCACTGCAGATCGTCCAGCACGATCACCACCGGCCGCGCCCGCGCCGCGGTCACCAGCCACTGGGCGATCGCCTGGTTGCGCCGCAGCAACGCCGCACCACCCGGCCTCATCGGCACCTCATCGCCCAGCAGCCCGGCCAGCGCCGAGCGGTCCGGCGGTGGACAGCGCTGCTCCAACGCCCCCAGCACCTGCACCCACGGCCACAACGCGGGCGTGCCCTGCGTGTCGTGGCAACGCCCCCACACCACCACATGCCCCGCATCCGCGCACCACGCGTCCAACGCCTCCAGCAGGAACGTCTTACCGATCCCCGGCTCCCCGCTCACGGCCGCGACCCCCACCCCCCGCCGTGCCACCGACCCTGCCAACGCCACCAGCTCGCCCAACGCCCCCTCTCGTCCCCGGACGGTGGGTACGGCTGCCCGCGGCGAAACCCGCGCCTCGGAGGCGCCGTCACTCCGCGCCTCGGTCCGCAGGACGATCTCGCCTTCCAGTGCCCGCAACTCCGGGCAAGGGTCAAGACCGAGCCGATCGGCCAGCAGCGCTTTGACGCGCCGGAGCAGGGCGAGCGCGTCGTGCCGGCGACCGGTGCGGTACAGAGCCAGCGCGAGCAGATACCACAACCGTTCCCGCAACGGGTCGGCCGCCGTCTCGGCCTCCAGATCCGCGATCACCGCCTGCGGCCGGCCCAGATCCAGCAGCGCCTGCGCCCGCCGCTCCACCGCCACCAGCCGCAGCTCACGCAGCCGGCTGACCTCCGTCAGCGCCCACGGCGCGTCGGAGAACTCCTCATACGGCGAGCCCCGCCACAGCCCCAGCGCCTCCTCCACCGCCGCCAGCGCCTCCGCAGGCGGCAGGAACTCCGCACGCTCGACCAGATCGGTGAAACGGGCCGCGTCCACATTCCCCGCCACCAGCGCGTACCCCGGCGGTCGCCCCACCAGCACCCGCGGCCGGCCGCGCGCGGGCCGGTCCGGCTCGATCGCCCGCCGCAGATGCGACACGTACGACTGCACCGTCGCCGGCGCGCTCACCGGAGGCGCGTCCCCGTACACATCCTCGATCAGGGCGTCCACGGAGACGACCCGCCCTCCCGCGACCAGCAACCGGGCCAGCACGGTCCGCTGGCGCGGCCCGCCCAGGTCGACGGGTGTGCCGTTCGCGTCGTAGACCTCCATTGGACCGAGAACACGGAACTCCACCCCGAAACTCCCAGCGGACGGCCCCTCGGCCTCGCGGCCCTTACAGCGAGGGAGCGTACGTTGGGGACTCCACCGATTCGTCCGCCGGACGGGTGATCGGCGCTCCTCCGCCGGACGTATGCCGCGAACGCATCGGCGGCGAGGGGTCGCCATGCCGAAGGGCCTATCCGATGGACCGCCGCATGCTGTCGAGGGATTCGAGGTCCTCCACCGCCTGGGACATCCGGGCGACGTTGATCATGCTGAACCCCTTCGGCTGCATCTCGGGCTGCAGACGCGTGGCCCCGATGGTGAACAGCCAGAACGCCAGCCCATGGAACATCTGCCGGCGGTAGGCGAGCCAGGCCTCGTCGAAGGCGGGCGGCTCGCCGCCCGCCGCCTTCAGCTCGTCGAGATACAGCTCGATGAGTTCGCGCTCCCACGCTCGTCTGTCGTCCACCGTGAGGGCCGACGAGAGTGCGTACGCCACGTCACCCGCCCACTGGCCCTTCGTCAGGCACTGCCAGTCGTAAAGACCCATGCTCTTCTGCGTCGTGGCGTACCAGTTGCCGATGTGGACGTCGGTGTGCAGGAGCGTCAGGGGCGGCCGCGAGTTCAGCGCCAGGGAGCGCATGAAGGAAGGCCAGATCTCCGACCTGCGCCGCAGGACGGATTCGGGCATGATCTCTTCCGACACCTTCACGCCGTTGTCCGCGACACCCCGGAAGCCGACCAACTCGTTCAGGTTGACCTGGTACGCCTCGGAGTTCTTCAGCCAGGTGAACTCGGAGGCCAGCCGGGGGCTGTCCCAGAATGCGCCGTGAAGGGCGGCCAACTGGACCATCATGCTCTCGGCCATCGATCGATCCACGTACATCTCCGGATTTCCCGGCCGGGCGCCGCGGGTCGTCATCACGTCCTCGAGCAGGAACATCGAGCGCCAGGACCGCTCGTCGTAGGCCGCGTAGTAGCCGATGGGCGCCTCGATGGACAGGCCCGGCCGGACGAGCCGGTAGAAGCGCGCCTCGCTGGAGACCGCCGCCGCGGGACCCACCAGCATGCGGGAGAGCAGCTTCGACGTGAACTTGGCGAACACGGCCTCCGGCAGGCCGGCCTCGCGCCCGGCCTCGTTGTACGACACGGTCATCGCCTGGCGGGACGTGGTCCCCTCACTGCCGGCGCCCCGCTCGAATCCGAGGACGCGGGCACCCGGATGCTCCCGGCACAGGACGGCGGTGAGCCACTCCTCCGTGATGTCGTGGTAGGACCCGGGGATGTCCTCGGCGGTCGCCACGCGAGGCCTCGCGACCCGTTCCCGGAGGGTGTGGCCCGCGATCCGCAGCATCGATCCGGCCAGCCGCGCCTTCGCTGAAACGCTCAATTCTCACTCCTCATGTCGAGAGCCGGCCTCCCGGAGGGAGGCCTGGTCGCTGCCGGGTCAACCCTGTCCGCCTCTCGTTGCGGACGACTTGAAACGTCCGGCAGGACGCACCCGGTGCCGCGAGGCGGCCCGCGCCGCATGGCCGCGCTCGCAGACCACCCGGAGCAGGACCGCGCCAAGTCAGCCGCAAGGTTCGCAAGTCGGGAGCAAAGGGCGGGTGTCATCGTTCAGTGCGCTGGGACCGCGAGAGATGCGCGTCCGCTCAAACGGCCGCGGCCACTCCTCCGTGCCGCTCGTCAGGGACGCGGCGCGGGGCTCTCGGCCTCCCACCCGGAAGAAGCGACAAGGGACACCGCCATGAGCTCGACTCACCAAATCAGGCCTGCGCTGGAACCGATCGCCGTCGTGGGGATGGCCTGCCGGCTACCCGGCGCCCGCTCGCCCGAGGAGCTGTGGGAGCTGCTGTGCCGCGGCGAGAACGCTATCTCCGAGATTCCCCCCGACCGATTCCCGATCGAGGAGGTCTACGCCCCCGCATCCGGGGTGCCGGGAAAGCTCGCCTCTAAGTACGGCGGTTTCGTCTCCGGCATCGACGAGTTCGACGCGGAGTTCTTCGGCATCTCTCCCCGTGAGGCCGCGGCGACCGACCCCCAGCACCGCATCGTCATGGAGGTGGCCTGGGAAGCCTTCGAGGACGCCGGCCTCGTGCTGGAACGGATGCAGGAGCTGACCGGCGCTGTTTTCATGGGGGTCATCACCAGCGACTACTGGGATCGCCAGTCGGGGGTGCTCGAAGAGCTCGACGTGCACACGGTCGCCGGCAGCACCCGAGGGGGCAACGCGGGACGCATCTCCTACGCCCTGAACCTCACCGGGATGAGCGTGGCACTCGATGCTGCCTGCTCCTCCTCCCTGGTCGCCGTGCAGCTCGCCGTCCAGTCGCTGCGGGCGGGCTCGTGCGATGTCGCCTTCGCCGGCGGCGTGAACGCCATCCTCACCCCTGATCACGGCATCGGGTTCTCCCAGGGCGCGATGATGGCCCTGGACGGCCAGTGCAAGGCGTTCGACGCCCGCGCCGACGGCTACGTCCGCAGCGAAGGCGTCGGCATCGTCGTGCTCAAGACGCTCTCCCGTGCGCTGGCCGACGGGGATCGGATCCACGCCCTGATCCGTGGCGCCGCTGCCAGCAACGACGGCCACTCCGATGGTTTCATGGCCCCCCAGGTCCCCGGACAGCAGGCGGCGCTGCGGGCGGCCTACCGCGACGCCCAGGTGGATCCGGCCAGCGTCGCCTACGTAGAGGCCCACGGCACCGGCACCAGCGTCGGCGACCCGGTGGAGATCGCCGCACTGGCGGGAGTGCTCGGGCAGGGACGGCCCGCGGATCGCCCGCTCCTGGTGGGCTCGGTCAAGACCAACGTGGGGCACACCGAGGGCGCGGCCGGCGTCACCGGCCTGATCAAGACCGTGCTGTGCGTCAAGCACGGCTGGCTCCCGGCGAGCCTCAACTTCAGCACGCCCAACCCCTCCGTTCCCTGGGACGAGATCGGGGTGCGGGTGTGCGACCGGGGACAGCCGTGGCCGCGGGAAAACCAGCCGCGCAGAGCCGGGGTCAGCAGCTTCGGCGTCACCGGCACGAACGCGCACATCATCGTTGAGGAGCCTCCGCAGACCGCGCACCCGGACGAGAGCCGCGAGGACGGCGACCGCCCCATGCTGCTGCCGGTCTCGGCCCGCACCCCCGGCGCCCTCACCGCGCTGGCGGCACGCTACCGCGACCTGCTGAGGACGACCCCGCTGCACCAGGTCGCCCCCGCGGCGGGCATACGGCGCAGCCATCACGACCAGCGGCTCGCCGTGGTCGCCGTCACGGCCGACGAGGCCGCGGCCAAGCTGGACGCGTACACCGCGAACGGCCACGCGGAGGGCGTGTACACCGGTGAAGCCGACGATCTGGGCGGGACCGGCCGTACGGCGTGGGTGTTCCCGGGACAGGGCGCGCAGTGGGTCGGCATGGGCCGCGACCTGCTCGACCAGGAGCCGGTCTTCGCCGCGGCGATCGCCGACTGCGAGAACATGATGCGCCGCTACGCCGACTGGTCCCTGACCGCCGAGCTCAGGGCGGATCCGGAGGCCTCCCGCCTCGCCGAGATCGACGTGGCCCAGCCGACGATCTTCGCGATGCAGGTGGCGCTGGCCCGCTTGTGGCGGTCGTGGGGTTTCGAGCCGGATGCTGTGATCGGGCACTCCATGGGCGAGGTCGCCGCGGCCCACGTTGCCGGCGTGCTCGACCTCGACGACGCCGCCCGGATCATCTGCGGCCGAAGCCGGCTGATCCGCGCCACCAGCGGTCGCGGCGCCATGGCGGCGGTCGAGCTGACGGCCGAACGCGCCGAGGCGCTGATCGCGGAGCGCGGCGGCCGGGTGGTCCTGGCCGTGCACAACGGGCCGACCTCGTGCGTGCTCGCCGGCGCGCCCGAGGAGATCGACGCCATCCTCCGCGACCTCGACGCCGAAGGCGTCTTCGGGCGGCGCGTGCAGGTGGACATCGCCTCGCACAGCCCGCAGATGGACCCGCTCAGGGAACCGCTCCTCGAGTTGCTCGCCCCCCTGCGCCCCCGGCAGGGCGACGTTCCGCTGATCTCCACGGTCACCGGCCGATTCGTCGACGGGTCAGGCATGAACGGGGCGTACTGGGTGGACAACCTTCGGGAACCGGTGCTGTTCGCGGACGCCGTCCAGCATCTGGCGGAGTCGGGATTCGACACCTTCGTAGAGTTCAGCCCCAACCCGCTGCTCGCCCGGGCCGTCCAGCAGAACCTGCGTCACGTCGGCCGGGACGGGGTGGTCGTCACCGCGCTCACCCGCGACACCCCTGGCCGTACCGCTCTCCTCGAGGCCGCGGCCGAGCTGTACGTCAACGGCCGGGCCGTCGATTTCTCCCGCCTGCAGCCCCACCGTGGGCACCACGTGCCCCTCCCCTCCTACCCTTGGCAGCACACGAGGTACTGGAAGGACCCGGTCAGGCGACCCGGAGTCGTCCGGGACGGCGGCGGCCACCCGATCACCGGCGCGGCTCTCACGCTGGCTCCCGCCGACACCCTGGTGTGGGACTTCGACCTGGACACCGAGCGACTGCCCTACCTGAATCACCATCAAGTCCATGACATGCCGATGCTGTCCGGGACCGCCTTCCACGAGCTGGCCCTTGCCGCCGGGGAGGAGGCGTACCGCGGCCTGACCTTCGCCGTGGAGGATCTCCGCATCGAGCGCGCCGTGTTCCTCACGGCGGACGTCCCTCAGCGCCTTCAGGCCCGACTCGACCCGGCCGGAGCCGACCACACCCGCCGCTGGACGTGTTACCTCGCGGACACGACCGGCGAGACCACCGAATGGTCCCAGGTCGCCACGGCCCTTGTGCGTTCCACCAGCTCCCCGGAGGAGGCCCCCCGGGTGGGCCGTCCCGACCTCACCTGTTATCCCCGAACGGTCGACGTGGCGGAGCACTACGCCGCGCTGCGCCGCCGAGGCATCCAGCAGACGGGCCCGTTCCAGGCGATCGTCGCACTCCGTCGGACGGAGGCGGCCGTGGCGGCCGAGCTGCGGATCGACGACGGCATAACCGCCGGTCTGGACCGCCACCTGTTCCATCCGGCGCTGCTCGACGCGGCCCTCCAGCCCGTGATGGCCCTCCTTGGCGACACCGACAGTGCGCATCACACCTATCTGCCGGTGCGCACAAGCCGGTGCCGCGTGCACCGGCGCCTGCGGGCAGGCACCCGTCTGTGGGCGACCGCCGTACGCGTCTCGCGCGCGGAAGAACGTGAGCTGGTCGAATTCGACGTACTGATCAAAGACGACGAGGGCCGGGTGATCGCCTCCGTCGACGGCTTCCAGATCAAACGACTGAACGAAGATCTTCCCGAGATCGCCGAGCGAAAGGCGGCGCGCCTGCTGTACGGGGTGGAGTGGGCGGAACTCGACCCCCTGCCCGATCCCGCGCCCGAGCGTGCTCCCTGGCTGGTGGTAAGCGATTCCCCCCTCGGCGCCGAACTGTGCGCCTCGCTGACGGCGGCGGGGGGCGAGCCGCTGCTGGTCCAGCCCGGCGACCGCTATCGGAGACTCGATCCGCAGCGGTGCGTGCTCGACCCGGCCTCCACCGAGGACTGGACGATGCTCGTCAAGGAACAGGCCGCGAACGGAGCCTGGCCCCCCAAAGCCGTCGTGCGCCTGTCCGCCCCGCGCGCCGGCGGCGAGGCGACCGGGCCGGAGACCCTGGCGGGGTCCTACGAGGTGCTCGCGCTGGTCAAGGCCTTGACAAGCGATCCGCAGGCCGCTCCCCGGCTCTGGCTGGTCACCACCGCCGCCCAGGCTCCCGACGGCATCGGGGATGTCGACCCCACGCAGACCGCCGTGTGGGGCCTCGGCCGAGTGATCCCCTACGAGCACCCCGAACTCCGCTGCTCGATGATCGACCTCCCCGAGAACCCGGACTCCGGCGTACTGCACGCGCTCGCGGCCGAGATCGGGAACGACGGAACCGAGACCGAGATCGCTCTGCGGGACGGCCGCAGGTACGCCGGCCGGCTCAGCCGACGGCCGCTTCCCCCTGCGTGCCCGGTCCCTGTACGGCCGGACGGAACCTACCTGATCGCCGGCGGCTGCGGCGGGGTCGGGCTGCTCACCGCCGAATGGCTCGTCCAGAACGGCGCACGCCACCTCGTCCTGGTGGGCCGGGGCGGCGCTCCGGAGAGCGCGGCGGACCGGATCGCCGCCATGCGGTCCGCCGGCGCGGACGTGCACGTCGCCGCGGCGGACATCGCCTCACGGGCGGCGGTGGCGAATCTGCTCGACGAAATCGCCCGGCGCATGCCTCCTCTGCGAGGAGTCGTCAACTCCGCCGTCGTCCTCGACGACGGGACGCTGACGCAACTGGACCGCACGCGGTTCTTCACGCCGATGCCTCCCAAAGTCGAAGGGTCGTGGAACCTGCACGAGCTCACCCGCCACCTGCCGCTCGACTTCTTCCTGATGTACTCGTCGGCCGCCTCCGTGATCGGCTCGCCGGGCCAGGGGAACTACTCCGTGGCCAACGGCTACCAGGACGGGCTCGCCTGGCACCGCCAGGCCAACGGGCTCCCGGCCCTGGCCGTCAACTGGGGACAGTGGGCGGCGACCGGACAGGTCGCCAAGGCGGACAAGGACCTCCGGCTGAACGAGCGCGGCTTCGCCGGTTTCACCCCCGCCGAGGGCCTGGCCGTCCTCGACCGGTTACTCTCCTCTCCGCACGCACAGGCGTCCGTCATGTCGTTCGACCCCGCCGCCTGGACCCACTACTTCCCCGCTCTGCGCACCTCGTCCCTCCTTCGGCACCTCCTGGAAGACGGAGCGGCGAACGGCGTCCCCATGGCGGAGCTTGAGTCGGCCGCCCTCGCAGGCCTTGGCGAGGAGGAGGCCCAGCGGCTCGTCGCGGCGTACCTGTGCAGGCAGGTCGCGGCCATCGTCCAGCTGCCTCAGGAGAAGGTTGACCCCGCACAGCGCCCGCACCGCATGGGCCTCGACTCCCTCATGGCGGTCCAGCTGCGAAACCGGATCGCGGCCGACCTCGGCGCCCACCTGCCGGTGGCGGTCTTCCTGCAGCGCCGTACGATCGGCGATCTCGCGACCGTCGCTCTCGCCCACCTGAGGGAATCCGAAGCCGTTCCTATCGGCTCCGATCGTTCGATCGGCGCGGGTCTGTGAGCAGGCGGTCGGGTTCGTTCCGGTTCGACTTCGGGAGCCGCGCCGTGACTCCCGATCAGCACCGCGGGGGGATGGCGTCTCGCTCTCGTGGCGGAGGCATCCGCCGCACCGGCGCCTCCACCGTCTGCCGGGCACTTATCGAGAGGGAAGCACAATGAGGGTGAGAAGAAAGACAGCGATGGCCTTCCTCGCGGCCGAGGCGGTCGCGATAACCGGGGTCGCCGCCGGCGGTGTCGCCTTCGCGGGGCAACGAGCCGCCACCATCCACGCGTGCGTTGCGAGTTCGGGGACGCTCCGCCTGGTGAAGGCCACCCAGCAGTGCCGCTCCGGCGAGCGGCGGACGTTCTGGAACCAGGCCGGCCCCCAGGGCCGTACCGGTCCGCAGGGACCGGCCGGAGCACAGGGACCGGTCGGAGCGCGCGGGGCCACGGGCCCGGCGGGCAGGATCACGGGGTACGCGCTGGTGAGTGAGACGAGGACCGCGACCGGCGGCGGTGTGCTGCAGGCCTCCGGGGAGGCCGTCTGCCCGAGCGGCAAGAAGGTGGTGGGGGGAGGCGGAGCGCCCGCGGGAGTGGACGCGCGCAAGGTGGTTCAGGTGCTCAGCGCGCCGACCTCGAACGGTGAGGGCTGGACCGCCGCGTTCCGCGCCACCGAGGAGCTGTCACCCAACACCTTGAGCATCAGGATTTGGGCGATCTGCGCCGACGTCTCCTCCTGACGGCAGGAGCAGACACACCCGGTCTTGGTGCGCTGGACGTGATCCCCCGGCGGGCCGGCAGGGCACGTAAAGGCTTCCCGGCCGATCCCGATGGCCCGGTCGGGAGGGGTCCATAGCCAGGCGGCCTCCCGCCTCAGCGTCAAGCGGGAGGTTGACCGTGAAGCAGCAGGTAAGGCGGAGCAGGGCGCCGCAACTCGGACACAGTCATCTCCCGCCGGGATCCTCGGGGACGAGGCCCGCCCATCACCTCACGGCTTCCTTTTGGCTGCGCCGGGACTGTCGTGCGGAGCGGCGGCGTCACCTCCGCGAGCGCGTCGGATTACCGGCGGGTGATGGTCGTCGGATGCGTGATCGCGGTGCCCACGACGACGGCGTGGGCACCCAGCCGGTGTGCCTCGGACGCCTGCTCGGGCGTGTGGAGACGACCCTCCGCGATCACCGGCACCGGACGGAAGGTGCCTGGCGAGCTCCGCGACCAGTTCGAGGGCCGGTCCGGGGCCGGACCGCGAGTACGGCGTGTAGCCCGCGAGTGTCGTGCCGACGACGTCGGCGCCGGCCCACACCGCCGCCACGCCCTCGTCGTACGTCGATACGTCGGCCATGACCAGCCGTCCGGTCCGCTCGTGGACGGCCGCGACGGTGTCGGCGAGCGAGCTGCCGTCGGGGCGTCGACGGGCGGTGCCGTCGGCGGCCACGATGACGGCCCCCGCCCGGGCGACCTGAAGGGCGTGCTCGACGGTCGGGGTGATGTGCACCTCGCCGTCGCCGTCCTTCCACAGTCCGATGAGAGGCGGGTCGAGCGCGGCGCATCCGGCGCAGGTCCTCCAGTCCCTGCGCGCGGATGCCGGGGTCGCCGCCCTCGCCGACGGAGTCTCCGCCGCGCTGGCTGACGTGCCGTTCCTGTCCTCCCACTTCTCCCGCACCGCGGAGGTCACCGAGGGGGCTCCGTACGCCGAACTGCCGGCCTTCCTGCGCACGCACCGCGACCAGGCCGGGAAGGGCGCTCGCGACGCTGCGCTACTTCGACGGCATGACCATGGCGGCGCACGCGGACGTCCCCGCGCTGTTCTCGGTCGCCCTCATGGACGATGTCTGCCCGCCGTCGACGGTGTTCGCCGCGTACAACCACTACACCGGGCCGAAGGAGATCGACGTGTGGCCGTACAACATGCACGAAGGCGGCGGCGTCCACCAGGAGGATCGCCGGCTCCGCTGGCTGCACGACCCTGGTCCTGAACTCCCGCCTCGCGTTCTAACGTGGTCTCGTTTCCACTGCGGGGCCGTGCAGGCCGTGACGTGCCAGGAGTAGTGATGGGTGACGTGCGGGTGGAGGTCGAGGGATCGATCACCACGATCTGGATGGACCGGCCCGACCGGCGCAACGCCGTCGACCGGGCCATGGCCGAGGAACTGCGGGCGGCGTTCGAGGAGTTCGAGGCCGACCCGGACCAGCGGGTGGCGATCCTGGCCGGCAGCGGCGGCACCTTCTGCGCGGGCGCCGACCTGACCGCGGTCGGGGATCCCGAGCGGCGCAACGAACTTGATCCCGAGGGGGGCGGCAGCGGCCCGATGGGGCCGACCCGGATGCAACTAGGCAAACCGCTGATCGCCGCGATCAGCGGGTATGCGGTCGCGGGCGGCCTTGAGCTGGCGCTGCTGGCCGACCTGCGGATCGTCGAGTCCGACGCGGTGCTGGGGGTGTTCTGCCGTCGCTGGGGGGTGCCGCTCATCGACGGCGGCACGGTCCGGCTGCCACAGATCGTCGGCCTGGGCCGCGCCCTGGACATGATCCTCACCGGCCGTCCGGTGGGAGCCGGCGAAGCCCTCGCGATGGGGCTGGCCAACCGGGTCGTCGAGCCGGGCCGTGCGGTCGAGGCGGCCCGTGAGCTGGCCGGGCAGATCGCGGCGTTCCCCTTCGAATGCGTCCTGACCGACCGGGCCTCCACCTACGCCGCCCTGGACCTGCCCCTGGCCGAGGCGTTGCGCGCCGAGGGGGCGGCGGGTGTCCCGATCGTGGAGCGCGAGGGCGTGGCCGGCGCCGCCCGCTTCTCCGCCGGCGCCGGCCGCCACGGTGTTTTCCCCACTCACCCCTCCGGGCCGAGGCCGGCGTAGGCGCGGCACTCCGCCGCGGCGGCCCATCGCGGCAGCGGATCGGACCGGCCGAGATGATCCCGGAGCAACGGAACCAGTTCGCCGACCGACAGCAGCCCGGCGACGACGATCGCGACGGCCGTGACGCCGCTGACCGTCTCGGTTACGAGTAGCTCACCGACCGCGGCGACAGAGCCGGTCGCCTCCTCGGGAAGCCACGCCGGCAGATACGCCACGGCGGCCCGGACCTGCGGGTCCTCGTCGCCCACGAGAGCGCGCAGCAGGGAATCACGCGGGTCCGTCCGGACTGTCGTCGCCGTAGTGGCCGTGGTGGGAGTCGTCGGGGCCTCCGCCCATCGCTTTCAGCATCGGCAGGCCGCCGGTGGCGAAGAACCGGATCAGCAGCACCGCGGTCGGCACCAGGAAGGCGATGTTGAGCCAGGTGGTGTAGTTCCAGGAGATGTGGGCCTCGACCGCGGAGGCGTTGCGGTGGCCCGGCACCAGGCCCAGCAGTGTGAACAGGAGCTCGACCGCATAGCCGGCCAGCACCATCGTGGTGTAGAAGGTGCCGGCGACGAAGGCGGCCATCTTCACGCCGTAGTACTTCCGGTAGATGTTCAGGATCGGCAGGATGATCAGGTCGGCGAAGATGAACGCGACCACCCCGCCGAAGCTGATTCCGCCGTTCCACAGCACCGCCGCCAGCGGCACGTTGCCGATGGAGCAGACGAAGCTGACGACCGCGACGATCGGGCCGACCAGCGGCCCCCAGATGCGGGCCCACAGCGGGTGGTCGGTCAGGAAGAAGCTCTTCCAGAAGTCCATCGGCACCCAGGCGGCCAGCGCCCCGCTGATCAGGAGACCGGCGACGATGTCCCGCCAGATGGCCGCCCATTCCATGACGAAGATGTGCGAGACCGACGTGAGGCCCTTGGCCGAGGTCAGCCGCCGCCACAGCGAGCCCGGTCCGGTGACGGACATGTCCATCGCGGCGTGCCCCTCCATCGACCCCGCCACTCCCCGCTCGGCCTGGCGGAGCGCGTCGTCGACCAGGCGCCGGCGCAGGAAGACGCGGAACAGCACCGCCAGCAGGACGATCATGATGGGGCCGCCGACGAACTCGGCCAGGGTGAACTGCCAGCCCATCAGCAGGGCCAGGATGATGCCCAGTTCGACGACCAGATTGGTTGAGGCGATCTCGAAGGCCATGGCCGCCGTGAAGCTCGCCCCCTTGCGGAACAGCGAGCGGGCCAGTGCCACCGAGGCGTAGGAGCACGACGAGGAGGCCATGCCGAATCCGGTGGCCGTGGCCAGGGCTCGGGGGGAGTCATCCCCGAGCGCCCGGGTGATCGCCTCCCGGCGGACCACCGCCTGCACGATCGCCGACAGGGTGAACCCCAGGATCAGCGCCCACAAGATCTCCCAGGTCATGGACCCCGCGATCGCCAGCGCGCGCCACAACCAGTCCACGACCCGCTCCCTCTTCCGCTCTTGCCTTCAGCTTTCCGGCTGGGATCGAGTTACACCGTTCGCCTGCCGCCGACAGCGCATTCCGACGCGGAAGGGCCTCCGAGCGAGTCGCCGGAGGCCCTTCGTACGAACTAGCGGAAGCGGCGGAGCCTGAGGCTGTTGCTGACGACGAAGACGCTGGAGAACGCCATCGCCGCCCCGGCGATCATGGGGTTGAGCAGTCCCGCGGCGGCCAGCGGCAGGGCCGCGACGTTGTAGGC